>CAZLMT010000279.1:402-1510 GCA_964560615.1 uncultured Actinomyces sp. | reverse complement strand
CGAGGGCCACTCCGACGAGGGCCACTCCGACGAGGGCCACTCCGACGAGGGCCACGACCACGGTGACGAGACCGGGATTGATCCGCACGTGTGGCTGAACCCCATCAACATGGGCCTCATCGGTGGGCAAATCGCCGAGCGGCTCGCCGAGATAGCGCCTGAAAGCAACGAGTCGTTCGTCTCAGGATCCGATGCGCTCATGTCGGCGATGCAGCTGCTCGACACCGAATGGGCCCTCGGTACCGCCGAGTGTGCCAATCGGTTGCTCGTTGTGAGTCACGAAGCCTTCGGCTATCTCGCGGCTCAGTACAACTTTGAGCAGGTGGGCATCTCGGGACTGTCACCGGACGCTGAGTCCTCGCCCGCCAAGGTCGCCGAGGTGATCGACATCGTCAAGTCAGACGGAGTCACCACCATCTACTTCGAGACCCTGGTGGATCCCAAGATCGCGGAGGTCGTCGCTGCGGAGACGGGTGCCCAAACCGCCACTCTCGATCCGCTCGAAGGCCTCACCGATGGCGCTTCCGGAGACTATGTTTCCATCATGCAGGCCAATCTCGCGAGCGTGCAGGCCGGTAACGGCTGCGCCTAATGCCCAATGACATGCCACCGCACGGTGCCGCGCTCGCGATTGAGCGCGGCACCGTCCGGTTCGGTGACTCCAGTGCACTGGACGACGTCACCCTCAACGTGGCACCCGGCACCTTCCTGGCCTTGCTGGGCGAGAATGGTTCCGGCAAGACCACCTTGCTCAAGGCCCTCCTCGGCTTGGTCCCACTCGACTCGGGAAGCGTGTCCATCCTTGGGAGCCTGCTCGGGGAGTTCCGCCAGTGGTCGCAGATCGCCTACGTGCCTCAGCGCCTGCTCTCCGCTGGTGCTGTCCCGGTGTCCGTCCAGGAGGCCGTGGGCTCCTCGCTTGTAACGCCCCTAGGGCGGAGAATCACCACGCGTCGCGAACGGCCTGAGCGCATCACCCGAGCGCTGGAGGCAGTAGGGCTTGAGCACAGACGCCGGGACCGGCTCGACGGCCTGTCAGGCGGTCAACAACGCCGCGTGCTCCTCGCGGGTGCCTTGGCGCGAGACCCCGCCATCTACATGCTGGACGAGC
>CAZLMT010000279.1:0-392 GCA_964560615.1 uncultured Actinomyces sp. | reverse complement strand
GACGGCGGGTGTTGATCACGAGAGCCAGGAGCGCATGGCTTCGATCTTTGCCGATCTGCGCAGTCAAGGCCGCACGATCATCCTCGTGACCCACGAGCTTGGAAGCATGACTGCGCTCGCCGAGCGCGTCGTCGTGCTCCAGCGAGGCCGGGTCGCCTACGACGGCCCGCCTCCGATGCCCGAGCAGCTCAAGGACTCAGCCTGGCACCACAGCAACGACATGAGCCCCGCCTCCGGGCCCCACTCGATCGTGGAGGGATAGTGGATCTCCTCGAATTCGACTTCATGCGGCGCGCCCTCATCGCCGCCGCGATCGTGGGAGTCACCGCTCCGCTGATCGGCGTCTTCCTTGTGCAGCGACGCCTCGCTCTCCTGGGCGACGGTATGGGCCA
>CAZLMT010000278.1:0-1517 GCA_964560615.1 uncultured Actinomyces sp. | reverse complement strand
CTGATGCGATCCTGGCCGAGTAGGTCAACCTCAAACGTCGAGGCGTCGGTCAGCGCACAGACGGCCGCGATTCGAACGTTGCGAAGGCGGCCTTCCGCTGCCGTGGCGCGCGACAGGGTGCGGCTCACCCCATGCGTCTCGCCCGCGACCGGGAGGGCGAGGACCAAGGACGTGCATCTACCTCCCTCGACGAGGCTCGACATCACGGGAATGGCGTCCTCGCGAATGGCGCAACTGATGCATGCGTGGTCCAGGGGCACCCACAGGTCCTCGAGGATCTCTGAGCCCGCGATCACCGTCCGACGGAGTTGACCCTCATCAGGGGCTAGGTCGTAGCGCAGCACCGTCGTGGAGGGGGAATTGACGCGAGCCCGAAGACCGCAGCCTCTCGGAGGACAGGATCGAGCGAGGAGAGGACGACGAGGGGGATGAGCTGCAACGGGACTCCCAGCGGGCGTGACGTATTGACAATAATGAAAACCATTGTCAATATAGCATGAGGCAGCCCAGGTCAACACAAGAGGTGAACATGAAGCCCGGCATTCATCCGACGTACGACTACGTGGTCTTCCGCGACAAGGGCGGAGACTTCGCATTTCTCACCCGATCGACGATGACATCGGATGTCACCATCGAGTGGACGGACGGCAAGACCTATCCCGTCGTCGACGTGGAGATCTCCAGCGCCAGCCACCCCTTCTACACGGGTCGCCAAAAGGTTCTCGACACCGCTGGAAGGGTCGCTCGGTTCGAGCGGCGCTACGGCTCGGCGGACTCTGGCTCCGTGGAAGGCGCGTGATGGCCGTCCCCAAGAGACGTACATCGCGGTCGCGCACTCGTTCCCGTAGAGCCAAGTGGAAAGCGGCCCCTGAGCAGTTGGTACCGGTGGAGGTGGGCGGTGTGCGGCGTCTGGTGCCGCGGCGTCTGCTGCGCAGTCTGCACCGGGGCTGGCTCGACTAGATCTGCAAGCTTCAAGTAAAGGTCGAGGAAACGGAGTGAACCCATGGCGACCTACTGCCAAGTGACGGGTGCTCGTCACGGATTCGGCAAGACGATTAGCCATTCGCATCGTCGTACGTCGAGGATGTTTCGCGTCAACCTTCAGCGCAAGTCGTACTGGGTGCCAAGCCTGGGTCGACGAGTGACGCTCACGCTCAGCGCCAAGGGGATCAAGACCATCGATCGCCGGGGGATCGATGCGGTCGTGTCCGATCTGATCAGGAAAGGGGAGAGCATCTAATGGCCAAGCGCGACGCAGTCCGACCCGTCATCAAGATGCGCAGCACTGCTGACACCGGATACACCTACGTCACTCGCAAGAATCGGCGCAACGATCCAGACCGTCTCGTCTTGCGCAAGTACGACCCGATCATCCGCGCGCATGTGGAGTTTCGCGAGGATCGATGAGGGCTCTCTAAAGCCGACCCATGGCCTTGAGCACCGCGGCACCCGCCAGGGCGAGCACGACGATGCCCCGAAGCATGCGCCCGCTCGCCGGGATGGCGGGCCACGAGAGC
>CAZLMT010000277.1:499-1521 GCA_964560615.1 uncultured Actinomyces sp. | reverse complement strand
CCCTGATGCCGTGGCGGACTCCACAGGGGCGGGCGTCGACGCCGTACCCGACGAAGAGCCGCCGCAGGCGCTCAGCATGAGCATGAGTCCGGCCACGATCGTGATTGTGCGCATGGGCGAAGGGTAGGAGCAGTGGCGCACGACGTGGCAGGCACGTTCGGGTAACTCACGCGCAGCGCCGTGGAGCGTCGCGACGACCCGCCACTCAACGACCTATCGACAGGTCGCGGGGGCGTAGAGCTCCTTCAGGCCCGCGATGTCGCCCGTCTGAGGAGTGAGCGGCGACCCGGGAGAATGCACCGGAAACATAAGCAGCGAGCGGTCGGAGACGTGCCCGAGCCCGAGGACATGAGCCATCTCGTGCAGGAGCGTCACACCGCGGCCAGCAGACCCGAATCCGGGCACGCGTGGCCGGTCAGCGTTGCGCGACAGTCGGAGGAATCCGTCACCGAGCGTTTGCGACACCAGTCCCGCTCCGGCTTCGGCATTGGTGCCGCGAGGCAAGTCGGCCCATCCGATGACGATGTCCGCGCTGCCCTCGACGAAGCGCAGGCCGGTGATTTCGGCGTACCTATCGAAGACCTTCCTCAGGTCATCGACCATGCCGGTGTCGCCCCCCTGAGGCGCGCCCGCATCGTCGTACTTCCAGCCGATCGTGGAGCAGCGGGGCCAGTGAGCCACCTGAGCGTCGTAGAGCGGGGCCCAACCCCTGCTCACCTGGAAGGTCGTCCGACTGCCTGCGTCGCCCTTGACCACGGCCGTGTAGGTGCCGCTGCGCTTGAGCGCCTTGGCCGGGATCGTGACAGACACACGTGCGTTGCGTGACGTGACCGACCAGACCTGACGCCCACCGTGGGACACCGTGACGGTGATCGGTCCCCGCGCTGCACTGGCCGTGATGCGCGCACGTGAGTCGAACTCATCAGCGTCGGGGAATACGTGCGCCGGACTCACGGTCAAGCTCCCGGCGACGGGGGCGATGCGGCCTGTCCAGATCACCTCACTGGGCGAGCCGATGACCG
>CAZLMT010000277.1:0-489 GCA_964560615.1 uncultured Actinomyces sp. | reverse complement strand
GGCGCACTGCAGGGACACCTCGACGACAAGGGTGCCGCGAGTGGGAGCGGTGAGGTCGATATCGATCGCGACGTCCTGGGTGTGAGATTCCCCCGTCCGCTGGATCGTGCGATCTGTGGAGTCGAGTGCAGCGCCCAGCGGCACTCCACCCGCGATCACGCGCGTCTCGAGAGAGTGGCACGCCGTGTCGCGCCGTGCTGACGTCGTCAGCGAGCCCTGGACCTCAATGGTCGTCTCGGTGCCCGGCGCGTACCGGCTAGGACTCAGCGTGAAGTCGGTTGTCACCGTGACGCCGATGTCGGCACGGGGTGAAGAAACGGCGAGCGCAGCACCGGCGAGTGGCCCAGCGAGGACCGCGAGAGCCAGGGCTGACGTGGTGAAGGTGCGTGATCCCACGGCAGCGAGGCTAGCGACGGGATGGCGCGGAGGCTCGCCGATCGCTGCCCTTCATCGGCGGGGAGCGATCTCGCCGGATCCGCGTGCGATGAG
>CAZLMT010000276.1:0-1535 GCA_964560615.1 uncultured Actinomyces sp. | reverse complement strand
CGTCAGCCTCGTGCACCATCCCAGAGATGACGTGGGCCCCGCCCGGCCCAAGCGGAAGCAGCGACAGTGCAGCGCGGCTCCCTGGATTGCCCTCAATCGTGCCCGAATAGGTGCGGATCTCAGGATCCGGTGCCCGCTCCAGGACGCCATTGCCTCGGTCCACCATCACGCGAAACCGGTCACCACGGTTGCTGGTCTTTGACAGCACCGCGGTCACGGTCCGCTCGTTCAGGGGCACCGACACCTCGAACGACTCCGGCAAGTCAGCCGGGAGCACGGGGACAAACGAGGTGAATCGTGCGATACCCGCAGCCTTAAGGTCATCCACGCGCACGCTCTCAGCCACCTGTGTGGCGCGAGGAACACCCCCCGCGATGAGCGCAGATGCCCCGATCGCAAGAACCACCCCCGGAATGAACGAAGCGCGAGAGGGTGAACGGTTCATCCGGACTCCTTTAGGACGCGGGGGGAAGATGTACGCGGCCGGCGCCGCGGGACTGTCTCAGTTTGACCAGGCAGCGAGGAGCGCGGACAGGTCGGTGCCCGACGTCGTGCCATTGCCGTCGATGTCGCCGCACGGGGAGCCCCAGCACGCCAAGAGGGCGGCCAGGTCCTCACCATTGACGGAACCATCACCATTGAGGTCGGCGTCCGAGGTCGACGGGGTCGAGGGAACCCACGCAAGCATCGACACGTGAGTGGCCGGCGAGGCCACTCACCAGAGGCCCATCGAGACCTGTCCCGTGACACTGGCCGGCGCGACATCCGCGTCAAAGCGGAAGTTGTACATCGTGGACCAGCGAATCGCGTTTGCGTTCGGGTTGGTGTTCGGAGCGCAGGCCCACGTCAGCATGCCGTTCTCGAGAGTCGCCGTCCACGGCGCGCTCTCGTAGGGGTCACCCGAGTGGTACATGGGGCTCTTGAAGCCGATGTTGGTGACATTGACGCCAGCGGGAACTGGCACCGAGAAGGAACCGCCACAGCGGTCCGAGTCGAGGTTGAAGATCGCGTACTCGTAGTGCCAGGTGCCGTCCTCGTTCTCCCATGAGCGGAACGCCATGGTGAACCGGCCATCGCCCACCACGTCGTAGTCGCGGATCCCGACGTCCGTGTGGATTGCCGCCCACGCGTAGATCGCGGGCTGCATCTGCACGGTTGGACCGGAGTAGGTGAGCGGGTAGCCCTGAGTGCCTGACCACGTGGAACCCACGGTAAAGCGCCGGTACGAGGCGTTGTTGCCCGCATTTCCGCCTGCGGCGTCCTGCGGGTGGATGTACTGCGCCTCCGCGAAGTATGCGGCACCCGTGTTCGTCGCGGGGTCGAGGTCGCTGCGTGCCACCATGATGCGCTCACGAAGCGAGCTGGGGAATCCGGGGGGCGCTGACGGATCGGTGTAGTTGCCCGAGAAGTACCCGGTCGTGGGATTGATTGGGCCGCGGCTCTTGAGGTCTCCCTGCGCGCCATTGAGCGACGCGGTGTAAGGGTCCGAGCATCCGATGCCGAGCACAGTTGGGCATCCGCCGCCTGCAGGCTGG
>CAZLMT010000275.1:1012-1567 GCA_964560615.1 uncultured Actinomyces sp. | reverse complement strand
AGCCGCCCCTGTCGGGCTGGTCTGCTTCCGCTGAGCGGGCTTCTGCGATCGCGGAGCCGCGTCAGGTCCCCCGTCGATGACGGTGAGGGAGACGGGCTTCACCGGCGCACCACCCGCTGTCGCACCCGCCCGGCGCGCGAAGGACATGAGCATGCCGAGCGAGATGAGCAGCGGGACCAGCGACGAGCCGCCGTAGGACACGAGCGGCAGGGGCACGCCGGTGATGGGCAGCAGTGAGAGCACGGCACCGATGTTGACGACCGCCTGGAAGACGATCCAGGTGCCGACACCGGCGGAGGCCAGGCGCACGAAGGCATCGTCGGAGGAGTGCACGAGTCGGAAGGCGACGAAGGCGATGACGGCGAAGAGTGCGAGCACGGTGAGCGTGCCGACGAGACCGAGTTCCTCGCCGACGACGGGGAAGATGAAGTCGGTGTGCGCCTCGGGCAGCGATCCCCACTTCTCCCGGCTCGCGCCGAGGCCGAGCCCCCACCAGCCGCCGGTGCCGAGCGCGAACTGGCCCTGGGTCACCTGCCAGCTCTCGCCGAGCCGATC
>CAZLMT010000275.1:0-1002 GCA_964560615.1 uncultured Actinomyces sp. | reverse complement strand
CGATTACACCGAGGATGAGTGGGTTGCCGACAGCGCCCTCGAGGAGCACGAGCACCACGATCATGCCGGTGACCGGCAGCACGGGCACGAGCAGATGCGACCAGCGGTCGAGCATCGGCTCCTTGCGCGCGAGGATGTCGGCACTCCACAGGATGAGCGCGATCTTGGCGAATTCCGAAGGCTGCAGGCGGAAGGGGCCGATGATGTCGATCCAGTTCTTCTGGCCTGAGACCTCGACGCCGACGATGAGCACCGCGACAAGCAGCCCGAACGCGACGATGAGCGCAGGCCATGCGAGGCGCCGCCATACGTTGACCGACAGCCGCGTGCCGATGATCATGAGCACGACGCCGATGGCGGCGAAGAGCAACTGCCGCTGCGCGAGGGTGTACGCCGATCCGTGCAGCTTGATCGACAGCACCGAGGAGGCGCTCAGCACCATGAGCAGGCCCAGGCCGAGCAGGGCGAGGGTGGCACCCACGAGCAGGTAGTACAGCCCCATGGGGTGGTTGAGCAGTGAGCGCCGGACCGGCGGCTCGCCCGAGCCCTCCTGCTCCCCCCGGGACGCGCGCGTCGTGGGGAGGGTGGAGGCCATAGGGGACAGTGTTCCGGGCGTGACCCGTGGGGCCAGGGAGATTCCTGGGCGTGTCGCCATCCCGTCGGTCCGAGTAGCCTCCGCTCATGATCCGACGGCTCGTCGCGACTGCCGCCGTCGCTGCCCTCGCGTGGACGTCGGCGCCCGGGCTGGTGGCCGCGGCCCCCGCCCCCGTCTGGCACCAGCGCGGCATCGACATGCCCCCGCGACTGCAGTGGAACGCCAACTCCGGCTACTGCGGAGAGACGAGCTTCATCAGCGCGGGGATGCGCTACGGCCAGTACACGTCGCAGTGGACCGCGCGCTCCCTGGCGTCACCGGGGATCCCGCAGTGGAAGGCATCCAGTAAGCTCCTCCTCGGCGTCAACGACCTCACCGCCGCCAAGGCCATGCGCCTGCAGGCCACG
>CAZLMT010000274.1:320-1574 GCA_964560615.1 uncultured Actinomyces sp. | reverse complement strand
CCGGGCGGCGCACGCTGTGGACCATCACCGTGATCGTGAGCACCCTGTGCCTGCTCAGCCTGGCCTACACGCCCGGATGGGCCACGGCGCTGGTGCTCTTCCTCTTCGGCTTCAGCAATGCCGGGGGGTTCACCATCGGACTCTCCATGCTCAGCGAGTCCGCTGCAGACCCCGCATCGTCGGCTCGCCTCACGGCCATGGCCTTCGCGGTGACCTATCTGCTGGCGGCGATCGGCCCGACGGTAGCGGGAGCGCTGCTCGATGCCGCGGGTTCCTGGACGCTGGTGTACGTCGTGCTCGCCATCGTCGCCCTCGCGCAGATCCCGGTCCTCCTGCCCTTGCGCAAGGGGCTGGTCATCCGCGCCTGATTCAGGATCCGAGCAGCCGGACGACGGCCGCAGCCAGGCCCTCCGGCACACGCGTCCTGTCCTGCGCCGGCTGCATGACGTGGCTGAGAACCGTGCGCACCAGGAGGTCGACGGTGGTGTCGAGTTGACCGTCGTCCACTTCGGGGTAGGCGACCAGGCGATCCCGCACGCGCTCACTCGCCACCGCGATCACGAGGTCGGCTCGCGTGGTGAGCAGCGGGACGAGCTCGGTCTCGGCCCCGTGCGTGGCCGTGACGATCGCGCGTAGGAGCGGATTGACCCGCGCCAGATCGAGGACGCGCCCGATGGCATCGGCGACCCCGGCCTCCAGGTCATCAGGGTGGGCATCGAATCCGCTATCGACCTCGTCGAGGAAGGCGCCGAGCTCGCGCAGGACCATCGCTTCGGCAAGGCGATCCCGCGAGCCCCATTCGTTGTAGATGGTCTGCCGGCTCACTCCCACCCGCTCGGCCACCGCGGCCATGGTCACACCGGACCAGCCGATCTCGGCCGTCATCTCTGCGGCGGCGGCGAGGATGCGCTCCCCCGTCGCCATGTCGGCGACCTTCACGCTCACTCCGCGTGGGTCACGAGGAAGTCGACCTTCTCGCGCACGCCGCAGTCGGGGCAGCACCAGCCATCAGGAATCGACACGAAGGGCGTGCCCGCCGGGAAACCCTCGCGCGCATCCCCCCGGCGCTCGTCGTAGGAGTAGCCACAGCCCGGACACGTGGCGACGATCGTGCCCCCGGTGAGCACCGCCACCGCACCGGGAAGCGACTCGGCGACGACCGTCTCCGCTCGCGCGGGGGTCGGCGGGAATCTGCGCAGAGTGCGGTCGCGCTTGGCCGGTTGGATGTTGGCCAGGGACATGTCGCCGTCGTAG
>CAZLMT010000274.1:0-310 GCA_964560615.1 uncultured Actinomyces sp. | reverse complement strand
ATCCATCACGCGATTCCACAGCGGCGGCACGAGCGCGAGAAGGATCATGCCGGCGTACCCCGTGGGCAGCGCGGGTGCGCCCTTCTCATCACGCAGCGCCTGATAGCGCCGCGTGGGGTGCGCGTGATGGTCGCTGTGGCGCTGCAGGTGGTAGAGCAAGACATTGGTCGCGATGTTGTTGGAATTCCAGCTGTGCCGCGGCTCCACCCGCTCGAAGCGCTCCTTGCCCGGCACGCCGACGACCTGGCGTAGCAGGCCGTAGTGCTCGAGGTAGTTGACCGCCTCGAGCAGCGTGAATCCGACAAGGGCC
>CAZLMT010000273.1:0-1575 GCA_964560615.1 uncultured Actinomyces sp. | reverse complement strand
ACAGGGCATCCATCCCGAAGTGCTTCGTCGCCTCGTCGCCGCAGGCGAACTCGTTCGCACGCAGCGCGGGATCTACGAACTGCCGGGCCGTGAGGTGACCGAACACACCGACCTTGCGGCGGCGGCGATGCGCGTCCCCCAAGGCGTGGTCTGCCTGCTTTCTGCCCTGGCCTACCACCGGATCGGCACGCAACTGCCCCACGAAGTCTGGATGATGATCCCAGCGCGCTCCCATCGTCCGCGCGTCGAGAGACCTCTGATGCGGTTCATCACCGCGTCTGGACCATCGCTGACTGAGGGGGTCGATTCCGTGAAGATCGAGGGACAGGCGGTGAAGGTCTACAACCCCACGAAGACGGTCGTCGATTGCTTCCGCTACCGCCGGCATGTCGGGCTCGACGTCGCCCTCGAGGCGATGCGCGAAGTGCTTCGCAAGCGCCGGTGCACGCCCGATGCAATCGCGCGGTGCGCGACCAAGTGCGGCGTCGCGTCGGTCGTGCGGCCGTATCTGGAGGCCATGGCGTGAGCAAGGGTGCCAACAGCGGACTGGCGGAGTCCGTCAAGCAGCGGCTGCTGAACCTCAGCGCCGTGCGGGGCGAGGCTTTCAACGTCCTGCTGATGCGCTACGGCGTCGAACGCCTGCTCTACCGCATGTCGCGGAGTCCGCACGCCGACGCGTTCGTGCTGAAGGGCGCGATGCTCTTCGCGATCTGGGCTGACAAACCCCACCGCCCGACCCAGGACCTGGACCTGCTCGGGTTCGGCAGTCCGTCGACCGAACGCCTGGAACGGGTCTTCCGCGAGATCTGCGCCGCCGCGGTCGAGCCTGACGGGCTGGCGTTTGACCCGGTATCGGTGATCGCTCGCCCCATCCGCGAAGAAGCCGTCTACGACGGAATCCGCGTGAACGTCATGGCCATGCTCGGCAAGGCGCGAATCCCACTGCAAGTCGACGTCGGCTTCGGCGACAGCATCACGCCCGAACCGCGCAGGATGGCGTTCGGCCCGCTGCTCGACCCTCCTGCGCCAATCGTGCGGACGTATCCGCCGGAGACCGTCATCGCCGAAAAGCTCGAGGCGATGCTCGTCCTCGGCCTGCCCAACAGCCGCATGAAGGACTACTTCGACATCTGGACGCTCTGCCGGACGATGGACTTCGACGGCACGACTCTCGCCAGCGCAGTCACCGAGACGATCAAGCGCCGCCAGACGACCGTGCCCGACGGCACCCCAACCGGGATCTCGGCATCCTTCGGGAACGACGCGATGAAGCAGGCGCAGTGGGCAGCCTTCCTCCGCAAGATGGGCATGACGGGCGGCCCTGACCTGCCAACGGTGGTCGCGAAGCTCCACGAGTTCCTGATGCCGCTCATCGGCGCTGCCCGCACCGGGAAGGCCGCTCACGATCGATGGCCAGCCGGCGGGCCGTGGCGGTGATCGCGGGTTATGACTCGGCCCATCCTGTCGCAAACTCGACCTCCGTTCGAAGCCGTTTCGCTCGGGGAGTTCAAGGCCCGCCTCGAAGTCGAGGCGGGCCTTTTCGTTGACTGAAGGCGTGGGCGATTCGGCCCGCGT
>CAZLMT010000272.1:0-1581 GCA_964560615.1 uncultured Actinomyces sp. | reverse complement strand
CGGCTCGGGGTTACCCCGTACCGTCTCGCCGGACGTTCGCTGCGGCCCTCCAGGCAATCCTGTTCGGCACGGCGATTGCCGTCCTGTGGGGCACAGCGTCTCGCTTGCTGCTGTAGGACAGGCTTCAGCCTGTCATGCCCGAATGCGCCTAATCCGGCTCGGGGTTACCCCGTACCGTCTCGCCGGACGTTCGTTGCGCCCATCCTGGGCTTCACTCACTCGGATGTGCCTGCGCTCCGGCATCCATGCCTGCGCTGGTCACATACGCCGGCTCAACGGCAGGGGTAACCCCTCGCCTCCCCCCTCACGAATGAGTATGGCTCGTCGGCCGCCGACCGCGCAGCAGCGAACCCCACGAATCGCCAAGGGCCTCCCAGGCCGCTGAGTGCCGCTTGCTGCGGCACGCTTGTTCCACGGGCAGTTAGCGCCGGAGCGTGTCGCCCGTGAGATGGCCGAAGAGGGTTTCCCGGCCGCGGAGCACGTAGAACTTGATTGGGCCGAGATTGTCTTCCCGGGCCTTGTCGAGCACGTAGGCCACGTTGTCGCTCGTGATCGTCTCCCAGACGTGAAGCCCCACGAGGATGTCGCCCACACGAATTCCCTGGTCGGCCGCCGGCCCGTCGCTCCGCACCTCCTGCACGATCAGGCCGCCGCGATACCGCGACTGGAGCTTCTGCACCTTTACCGACGGCACAGACTCCACGCGTAGGCCGAGCTCGAGCCAGCACCGCTCCTCGACGCTCAGCACCTGCTCGCGGACGGCGGCCAGCGGCAGCTCCAGCCGCTCCTCAGCACCGGCGCGGAGGATGGTGACCGGCACGCTGTCGCCCGCCTTGCGGCCGAGCAGGGCCCGCTCGAGGTCGAGTTGGCTCGTGACGGGCAGATCGCAGATCCGCGTGATCACGTCGCCCGCCCGCATGCCGATCGTGTCTGCCGGGCTCTCGTCGTGCACGACCTCCACGACCACGCCCTTCTGGCTGCACCCCTTGCACACGATGCCATGCCACGTGCGATCGACCCGCTCCACCGAGAGCAGCTCCGTCACGATGCACAGCGCCTTGTCGATCGGGATTGCAAAGCCGATGCCCTGCGCGCCGGCCCGCACCGCGACGTTGATGCCGATCATCTCGCCGTTGATGTTGAGCAGCGGACCGCCAGAGTTACCCGGGTTGATGCTCGCGTCGGTCTGGATGAGGTCGTCATAGCGCTGGGTTCGGCTCACCTCGACGTCGCGATGGAGGGCCGAGATGATACCGCGGGTGACGGTGTGTTCGTAGCCGAAGGCATTGCCGAGAGCCAGCACCGTCTCGCCGATCATGAGATCGCTCGACGTGCCGATGGTGATCACCGGCAGCGGCCCGTCGGCTGCGACCTTGATCACCGCGAGGTCGGTGCGGGGATCGTGCGACACGAGCGTGGCCGACACCGTCTTGCCCGAGGCGAGCGTGACCTCGATCCGGCGCACGCCCTCCACCACGTGGTAGTTGGTGACGACATAGCCCCGCGGGTCGATCACCACGCCGGTGCCCATGCCATTGACGCGGCGCTGCTCGCCGCTGGTGTCGT
This sequence comes from uncultured Actinomyces sp., assembly GCA_964560615.1. Taxonomy (GTDB): domain Bacteria; phylum Actinomycetota; class Actinomycetes; order S36-B12; family S36-B12; genus Mxb001. The sequence goes on along the minus strand of CAZLMT010000272.1, from coordinate 15 downwards.
CGTTCGCCGCGACGA
>CAZLMT010000271.1:0-1595 GCA_964560615.1 uncultured Actinomyces sp. | reverse complement strand
TGGTCGGATCCAGGGCGTTCACCTCGGCGAAAGCGCCCAGTGCCTCGAGGCCCGCTGTCGACGACTCGGCGACGCCCGCGTCGTAGACATAGGCGAGCACGCGCCCACCGTGGATAGGGGGATCCTGTCTGCGGATCTCGTCCAATGCCGCGGCGATGTCGATGGCTGGAACACCTGCATTCGGGATTCCCATGGGCAACCTCCAGCGCGAAGCCTAGTGCTCACCTGCGCCCACCACCGGGCTAGCACGGTGACGCGGTCATCTCGCTTCGCCGGTCTCGCTCGCCGGTCCATACTGCAGTAATGAGCACCGATCTGCGCATCGCCGTAGTCGAAGACGAGCCGCTCTACCGGGAGCTGCTCGTCACGGGACTCATCGCGCGGCTGCCCGATGTGAGTGTCGTGGGCTCCTACGGGTCCGCCGAGGAGCTCACTTCCGCCCTGCGCGCGAAGGACATCGACGTGCTGCTGGCCGATGTCGACCTCGGGTCGGGGGCAGATGGCACGCAACTGGGGGTGCACATGCGTCGCCGCAACCGTCGGATGGGCGTAGTGCTTCTGAGCAATCTGGCGATGCCGGGACTGCTTGCGAGCCTGCCCGAAGATGTGCGGGGTGGGTGGTCCTACCTCCTCAAGACCTCTGTCGCCGACCTCGACCAGCTCGCTCTCGCGATCCGGGAGTCGGCTGCCGGCGGCATGGTCATCGACTCGGCCCTCACCCGCAAGCTCGTGCCTGATCAGACGGGTCCGCTCTCGGCGTTGACGCCCAGGCAGGTCGACGTGCTCTCACGCATGGCCAACGGATGGTCCAACAAGCGGATCGCCGATGACCTCGTGCTGTCGGTGCGCACGGTTGAGTCCGTCATCTCCGACATCATCGCGGCACTCGCGATCCCCAAGGATGTGGACGGCTACAACGCTCGCGTGGCATGCGTACTCGTCTACCTCAAGCACACGGTGAGTACGACGAGAGCGACAGATGGGTGGCCGTGACCGGATTGCGGATGGAACGGCTGACTTTGAGTCTGTGGCCATTCATCATCATTGCCCCGGGCGAATTGCTCGGCTCGTTCCTCGTCCGGCGCACTAATCCGCAAGAGCGCGGTGAGCTGTCGGATTTCCTGGACGTGCCCCTGGCCGTGCTCGCAGGTCTGCTGCTTTCGGCTGTGTGCCTTGCGATCGCGCGGCGCTTTATCCGGCGCTCGCGATCGGCTCGATGGCGAAGTGTCCCATTCGCCATCGTGATCTACGTCGTCGTTGCGGTGCTCAGTGGGATGCTGATGGCGCTGATGCTCGTGGACCGCGGTCCGACTGGTCAACCTGCCGTGATCACCGCCCTATACATCGTGTCCCGACCGGTCAACATCATCATCCTCGCGGTTGTCGTTCAGCAGGTGCGCGATGGACTAGCCACCACCCGCGCGGTCGATGCGATTACCCACGACCAACTGCTTCTGGTCCGACAGGTCAACGAGATGATCGAAGCAGCAGAGCAGGATTTGCGCGCCGAGTCCCTGCGCGTGTTCGCTTCTCAGGTTGCCCGCCCGCTCAGGCGCATCGTGGGCGAGGGGCCGGGGCTGAGCAATGCGGACTTT
>CAZLMT010000270.1:0-1597 GCA_964560615.1 uncultured Actinomyces sp. | reverse complement strand
CCGAGCCCGGGTCATCGGCGGCTGCTCGGCCCATAACGGATCGACGATGTCGGTCGGCTGGCGCGGGGATGATGTCGACCTTCCTCCGACGTGGTCGACCGACCGGCTGACCGGTGCTCGAGAGCGTGCCCGAGAGGTGACGCGCATCAGCGTCCCGGATGCGGGCTCGATCCAGCCCTTCCAGCGCGCCTTCCTCGAGGCCTGCCCATCGATGGAGGTGTCGCGCACCGACGACCTCCTGGATCCCGACGGCGGCGTGGGGGTGAGCGTGAGCCCGGTCAACGTCGTGGAGGGAGTCCGCTGGAACACCGCCATCGCCTACCTCGATCCGGTGCGTCACCTCCCCGGCCTTCGCATCGTCGATCACTGCATCGTCGATCGCATCGACATACGTGAGGGCACGGTGACGGGCGTATCGGCGCTGCGGGACGGGGAGCGCGTCAGTTTCGCCGCCGACCTGGTCGTGCTCTGCGCCGGTGCCTACGGCACTCCGATGACGCTCCTGCGCTCGGGAATCGGCCCTGCAGCCGACCTCGAATCACTCGGCATACCCGTCGTCGTCGACCTGCCGGGCGTCGGCAGCACCCTCCAGGACCAGCCGGTGCTGCGCCTGGAGTGGGCGGCGACGCCAGCTCTGATCGATGCGCTCGAGGAGTTCCGACGGCAGCAGGGCTTCCTCCCCGAGGAGCAGTGCGTGGCGAAGGTGTCGAGCCCCGCGGGCATGGCCGAGGGCGACGGCCCCTACGACATGCACGTCTTCCCGTGGATCGAACCCGATCCGGTGCACGGCTGGAGATGCGTCATCCCTGCGGGTCTGCTGCGACCCACGTCGTACGGCGGCATTCATCTCGCCTCGCGGAATGTCGAAGACGCACCGCTCATCGATCACCGCTACCTGGCGACCGCTGATGACCTGGAACGACTGTCGAGCATGGTCGCGTGGGTGCAGGACCTTGCGGCATCGCCGTCACTGGCGCCGATGCTGGGGGAGTCGCTTGACTCGATACCCGTGGGCAGGAGGGACCTCCTGGCTGAGTGGGTGCGGACCCATCACACCCACTACTGGCACCCCACGGGCGGGGCAGCGCTGGGCGGGGACGCCGAGCCGATGGCCGTCTGCGATGAGTTCGCTCGCGTGAGGGGAGTCGAGGGCCTCATGGTCGCTGATGCTTCGCTCTTCCCCAGGACTCCGCGCGCGACGACGGCCTTCCCGGTCACCGTCATCGGCGAGCATGTCGCCAGCCTCATCCTGGAGGGCGCCGCATGAGCGAGCACGACATCGTCCTGCGTGGCGGGCGGGTCATCGATCCGGAGACCGGCCTCGATGCGGTGGCGGATGTCGCCATCACCGGCGCGACCATCAGTGCTGTGGTGCCCGGGGGGAGCAGCGATCTGCATGGCCGTGTCGAATGCGACGTGAGCGGTCGCGTGGTGTCGCCGGGCTTCATCGATCTGCACAGTCATTGCGACGATCTGCCCTCGCGCCTGCTCCAGGTGTGCGATGGCGTCACGACCGCGCTCGAGTTGGAAGCAGGGCAGCGCGACATCTCGGGCGCCTACGCCCGGTTCGCCGAAGGGGGGAGCCCCAACAACTTCG
>CAZLMT010000269.1:728-1606 GCA_964560615.1 uncultured Actinomyces sp. | reverse complement strand
AGGCCGCCGACGGGGATGTCCTCAGGGCGGAGCTTGACGTAGGTGCCGTCGGTGACGATGGGCATGTCCTCGACCCACGCGGTGGTGCTGAGCAGCTCGACCGGGCTCGGTCCGCCGCTGCCGTTCTTGGGGCTCCAGAGGTCGCGGAGCAAGATGACGAGAGGAATGGGGAAGAGGGCGAGTGCGGCGATAAGGGTGCGGCGGATCAGCTTGTACTGAGCGAAGCCGGACTCCTCCTTGCCGCGCTCGTACTGCTCGGCGGCCTGGACATCCTCATGCGGTGTGGACGCGAGGGAGTGGCGCTCCTGGACGACCTCGACGTCGGGCATGAGCTTCTTGGCCCACTGGATGGCACCCGCGCCGATGCAGAAGACGCCCAGGCCGAAGGTCAGGCCGAGGGCGAAATTCTGGTAGCCGACCTCGCCGAACATCGGGATGTAGATGTCGGCCTGCGGATCGATCGCGACGTAGGCGACGAAGAAGAGGACCACCATGAGCATGGAGACCATGAAGAGCCCGGCCACCTGGCGCTCGGCGCGGCGCGCGGCCTTGGGGTCGAAGTCACTTCGGCGTGGACGGTGCGGGATGTCGGCTGCAGGCAGGGCGCCCGGGCCCTCGTAGAGCGGACGGGCGAGGTCGTCAGCGGGTACGTCGCCGCTGCCGTGCCCGTGATCGGGTGCGCCTGCGCTACCGCGCGTGGTGAGGTCGCTCATCGCGCCTTGATTCCGATCCAGACGGCAAGGCCGACGAAGGCGGCCATGACACCGGCCCAGAGGAAGAGACCCTCGGCGACGGGGCCGAGGCGCCCGAGGGCGAGGCCACCGGGGCTCGGCGCCTCCTGCAGATCCATGATGAAGGCGATGACGGCCTGCTTGTCC
>CAZLMT010000269.1:0-716 GCA_964560615.1 uncultured Actinomyces sp. | reverse complement strand
TGAGCATGGCCTCGTAGATCTCCTGCGGGGTCGCCTCCATGAGGCTGGGGGCGTACTTGCCGTCCGTGAGCGCGCCGCCGCCGCCGGCTGCCTGGTGGCACTGCGCGCAGTTGATGCGGAAGAGCACGCCGCCCTCGGCGATGTCGGCATCGCTGTAGTCGAGTTCCTCGGCCGTGGGGATGGCGGGTCCGGGACCGAGCGAGGCGATGTAGGCCGCCATCTGAGCGATCTCGTCCTCGGTGTAGTCCGCGGGCTTGGACGGGGCCTGGGCACCGGGTGCTGCCATGGGCATGCGACCGGTCGCGACCTGGAAGTGGACTGAGGCGGCTCCCACACCGATGAGAGTCGTGCCGTTGCTCGTGCCCTGCGAGTCAAGGCCGTGACACGAGGAGCAGCCCTCGAGGTAGAGGCGCTTGCCTTCGTCGATGGCTGTCTGGTCGCTGGTCGCGACGGCTTCGGCGGGGGCTGCGGTCGTGGCGACCGCATAGACACCACCGACGCCCAACAGCGCCGCGAGGAGCAGCATCGAGGCCACGATCGGATTGCGCCGCCGGGCCACCAGTCCCTTCACGCCAGTCCCTTCCGTCTTGTGTCGTCGCCCGAGCGCTGAACGTGTGCCGTGAGTCGCTTACTTGAGGATGTAGATCATGAAGAAGAGTGCAATCCACACTACGTCGACGAAGTGCCAGTAGTAGGAGACGACGATCGCGCGTGTC
>CAZLMT010000268.1:0-1610 GCA_964560615.1 uncultured Actinomyces sp. | reverse complement strand
CACCTTCCAGTCGCCCGCGCTCACCTCGCCCGTGAGCGCGTACATGTAGGTGCTGAGCGTCAGGCCCTGGCCCCAGATCACGTACTGGCGCCCAACCTTCATGTTGACGTTGAAGTCGGGGCGCTGTCCCGTCTGCGCGGCCACAAGTCCGGCGTAGTCGAACTCGTACCAGTAGATCTCCCCGATCGGATCCTGCCAGTCGGCCTCGGTCGAGTCGATGCCGATGCCGCGCGTGTCGAGGTAGTCCCACGCGTTGTACTGGAAGCGCAGGCGCCCGAAGAACCGGTGACCGCCATCGAGCTCGACGCGAGTGAAGAGCCGGAGGTCGAACACGTTGAGTATCTGGTTCTGGCTCTGCGGCGTCTGGATGATGTTGAACGCGTAGCGGAACGTGCCGCCATAGTCGACGAGCAGCCGCTCGGCGATCGGTGTTGACGAGAAGAAGGCCTGCCTCAGCTCCGCGTCCTCGACATTGAGCTGCCTCTGGAGCTGTGCGGCATCGAATCCAGTCCCTTGACCCGATGCTGCCTCTACGGCACAGCCCGCGGCGACCGAGGCCACCACCACCACTCTCCGCCTCCGACGTGTAGCGCGAGGCGCTCCCTGCACGTGCACAGTATCCCGTCTGGCAATGGGTTCGGCAAACCGCCACTGCCTTCATCGGGCTTTCGTCAGCCCTCGCTACACCCCCAAGTCGCATAGTCTCCTCCGGTGGGCCTCAGGCTCGTCATTACTGGCAGCGGAGACGCATTCTCCGCTCGGCACTACGGCAGTTCCGCGGTCGTGCTCGGTCCCGCGGGCCCCATCCTCATCGACTGCCCCGACCCGATCCACCGAGCCCTTCGCGAGGCGAGCGGGATCTCCGGCATCCCGCTCGATCCCGCATCGATTCTTGACGTGATCATCACGCACCTTCACGGGGATCACGCCAACGGGCTCGAGGCGTTCGGATTCACGCACTGGCTCCTGCGCAGGAAGGATCCGTCGCGGCCTAGGCCGCGAGTGCACGCATCTGGTCCGGTGCTGGAGCGACTCTGGTCCAGGCTTGCCCCGGCCATGGACCAGGGCGGCACGGTCTCGCTCGAGGAGTACTTCGATGCGCGGCTGCTTGTCCCTGGGAACGCAGCCACGATTGCAGGACTGCATGTCGACTGCCGGACCACGACCCACATGATTCCCACGATCGGGATTCGGTTGCGACACGGCAACGAGAGCATCGGATGGAGCAGCGATACCGGCTTCGAGCAGGCTCACGTCGACTGGCTCGCCGAGTGCGGCGTGATCGTGCACGAGACGAGTCCCCCGCCCTTCCACACGCCGGTCTCCGACTTGCTCGCGCTGCCCGAGCGGGTGCGCAGCAAGATCCGCCTGATTCACGCACCCGACGACTTCGACGCCGCATCATGCCCCCTGCCCCTCGTGCAGGAGGGCGACGTCATCGACGCGCGCTGAGGGCAGTGTCGCGGCGCGCTGAACGCGCGGCCCCGGACCGCGGGATCAGCGCTGCGCGATCGCCACGTACTTCACGCCGTGCGGACCGACGTAGTCGGCCTGCGGGCGGATGAGCCGGTTCGACTCGAGCTGCTCGATGAAGTGGCCCGCCCAGCCGC
>CAZLMT010000267.1:0-1651 GCA_964560615.1 uncultured Actinomyces sp. | reverse complement strand
CTCGATGACGCCATCCTCGCGCACCTTGATATGCAGCTGCATGACGTCGCCGCACTCGGGGGCGCCGACGATGCCGACGCCGACATCCTTGCGGTCCTTCACGTCCTTCGACGTGCCGAATGCGCCGACGTTGCGGGGGTTCTGGTAGTGATCGACGACCTTGTCCGAGTAAGCCATGGGTTCGTGTCCGTGTGGAAGTGAGTGTTCGGGCGATTGGGGATCAGCAGCGCTGCACGAATGTCAGTGCGCCTGCCACTGGATGGTCGAGAGGTCGATGCCCTCCTTGTACAGGTCGTACAGGGGGCTCATCTTGCGCAGGTGGAGCACGGCCTTGGAGATCGCCGCCACCGCGTAGTCGACCTCGGCCTCGGTCGTCCAGCGGCCAAGCGACAGGCGCAGCGAGCTGTGGGCAAGGTCGTCGCCGACACCAAGGCCCTTGAGCACGTACGAGGGCTCGAGGCTTGCGCTGGTGCATGCAGAGCCGCTCGAGCATGCGATGTCCTTGATGCCCATCATCAGGCTCTCGCCCTCGACGAACCCGAAGGAGATGTTGGCGATATGGGGCAGGCGACGGTCGGCGTGACCGTTGAGCTGCACAACTTCCATCGAGTCAAGCAGGCCCTTCTCGAGCCGCTTGCGGAGCGCAAGGAGACGGTCGCGCTCGGCGGCGCCCTCAAGCGCCATCAGCTCGCACGCCTTGCCGAATCCGACGGTGCCGGTCACGTTCTGCGTGCCCGAGCGCATGCCGCGCTCCTGCCCGCCGCCGTCGATCTGCGACTCGATCCGGATACGCGGCTTGCGTCGTCGCACGTAGAGCGCCCCGACGCCCTTGGGGCCGTAGATCTTGTGGCCACTCCAGGAGAGCAGGTCGATGTGGTCACGCTCGACGTCGGTCGGCATCTTGCCCACCCACTGCGTCGCGTCAGTGTGGAACACCACCTCGCGCGCATGGCAGAGGCGGCCGATCTCGGGCACCTCGTTGATGGTGCCAATCTCGTTGTTGGCCCACATGATCGACACGAGGATCGTGTCGGGGCGCATCGCAGCCTCGATCATTGCAGCCGTGAGGATGCCGTCCTTGGGTGGGCTCAGGAAGGTGACGTCGAATCCCTCCTGGGCGAGGCGCTTGCACGGGTCTAGCACCGCCTTGTGCTCAATCGAGCAGGTGATGATGTGGCCTCGGCCTTTCGACCCCTCCGGTGCGCGCGCGTACATGTTCCTCGATCCCCTCCTCCGCCTCCCAGCCGAAGCGGTGGTTGCGACTGCCGGCATTGCCGTACTTCTCCGTGAAGTAGGGAAGCATGGCCTCGACAACCCGAGGGTCGCATCGGGTGGTGGCTGCGTTGTCGAGGTAGATCGGGAGGGTGAGTGGCATGATTCGTGATCCTCTGGTGGCCTGCGCCACAATGGCCGTGGGCCGTGCTGCTGGGACTCGGTCCTGAGGCCGACCGAGAGCCCCCGACGCCTGCAGGAGCCCCACGCCGACCTAATTGAGACTGAGTCTCAAGTCAGGCGAGTGTAGCCGCCCAACTGCCCAAAGTCACTATCGCAACGAGTCCTGATCCGGATTCAGCGTTCGGCCCCTCGTTGCGCCAATTCTGCCGGGACTACCTTTTGATGGATGCAGATCCTGCGCTCAGGAACCGAGTGC
>CAZLMT010000266.1:0-1653 GCA_964560615.1 uncultured Actinomyces sp. | reverse complement strand
CAGGGCGACGGCGACCAGGCGTGGACCAACTACCTGACGTTCCGCAAGGAGCACCAATTCGAGATCGTCGGCACGAACTTTGGCAAGGGATACGTGGCGGGGGAGCTCTGGTACGGCCTGCTCTCGGACGAGTGGGTCGAGGACTGGATGGCGGTGGAGAGCGCATTCCCCTGGCAGGACCGGGTGAAGTACTGGCTCAAGCTGACCGCTTCCATGCGGCCCTAGGAGACATGGTGGCCACACCTCCGGGCTTCATCGATCACGTGTCACGGCGCGCCTTCCTCGGCGGTGCCGCTGCGGTTGCCGGCATCGCGGCCACAGGTGGGCTCGCGGCGTGCACCAGCGGATCGTCGGGCTCGTCATCAGCCCTGGATGCCCTCGCGAAGTCGCTCACGGGCACGCTCCTCACCCCGAGCGCCCCCGACTTCGCCGCCGTCAACCTCCCGCAGAACGACGTCTACGAATCCGTGACGCCTATCGCCATCGCCCAGTGCGCCACCCCCGAGGACGTCGTCACCTGCGTCCGTTGGTGCCGCGAGGAGGGCGTCCAGCCCGTCGTCCGCGGCGGCGGGCACAACTACATCGGAGCATCTACGACGACGGGCCTGCTTATCGCTACGGGCGCCATGAATTCCGTTGAGGTCGATGCACAGCGCGGCAGCGTGACGCTGGGAGCGGGCGCGCTCAATGCGAACCTCCTTGAGACCCTGCGCGGCGGCGAGTGGATGCTCCCCATCGGCACCTGCCCGGGTGTGGGGGTCACGGGGCTCGTGCTCGGCGGAGGCATCGGCGATAACGCCCGCTGGGCGGGCATGACCTGCGACCACCTCGAGTCGACCGACATCGTCCTGGCGAGCGGCGAGATGGTCACGGCGAGCGCGCAGGAGAACGCCGACCTCTTCTGGGCGCTGCGCGGCGGAGCCGGCGGCAACTTCGGCGTCAACACCCGGCTCACCTTCAACCTGGTGCGCATCCCCAAGCCCACCATCACGGTCTACGGCTTCCGCTTCGGCGGTCGCGACGACATCGTGGCGGCGTGGTCGGCGTTCGACCGTCTGATGCTCGAGGCACCACCGGAGCTCTCCGGCTTCACCGGCATCACCAATGTGAGGCCGCTCGGGGGAGGCAACACCCCTGTGCGTGACTTCGCGGCACCCTTCCCCGTCCTCACCATCGATGGCTGCTACCAGGGGAGCGCAGCGCAGGCACGCGAGGTGCTCGCGCCCGTGTTCGCGGCGGCGGATCCCGACGACTACATCATGGGCGAGTTCGACTACTGGAGCGCGCAGATCAATTGGCTCGCCGTCCCCTACATGCCCAAGCACGGTCTCGCCGAGGCGGCGCGCTTCACCCGCGACCCGATCCCGACCGATGCACTCGACCAGCTCGTCGATCGCGTAATCAACGCACCCGGCGGCACCGAGGATGCCAACGCCGAGGTGCGGCTCATGTGCTGGAGCGGTGGCGTCGTCAACGATGTCCCCTCCGACGCGACCGCCTACGTCCACCGTGCGAGCCACAACCTCCTGCGACCCGCCATCTGGTGGCGCGAGCAGCCGCAGGCAATGATCGACGACCTGCAGGACTGGCAGCGCGAGACCTTCGCCTACGCCTCGCAGTTCACCGAGCAGGGATCCTTCGTCAGCTGGCCCT
>CAZLMT010000265.1:1165-1656 GCA_964560615.1 uncultured Actinomyces sp. | reverse complement strand
CAGCTGGTCTCCCTGAACATTCACCACGATCTCCGCCTCAATCGCACCGCGATCGGTGATGACGCCGGTGACGGCGCCGTCGCGGATGGTCACGTCGAGCACGCGCGTGCGCTCGACAATGGTGGCGCCGCGCATCCGCGCGCCCTTAGCCATCGCCTGCGTGACGTCGGCGGGGTTGACCGTGCCGTCCCTCGGCAGCCAGATCGCGCCGAGCAGGTCGGCGGTCTCCAGGTGCGGCCACAGCTCACGGGCGCGCTCGGGTGCGATGACCTCGCACTCGAGGTCGTAGGCCTCGGCAGCGGCGGCGGTGCGACTAAGTTGCTCGAGTCGCTCGGGCGTGCGGGCCACGGTGACGCCACCGCACTGCTTCCACCCCGTGCCCTGGCCCGTCTCCTCCTCGAGGGAGGCGTAGAGGGCCGCGGAGTACTGCACCAGTCGAGTGCCGGACTCGGTTGCCCGCAGCTGGCCGACGAGTCCGGCAGCGTGCCAGG
>CAZLMT010000265.1:0-942 GCA_964560615.1 uncultured Actinomyces sp. | reverse complement strand
GGGCCGCTCGCTCCGACGAGCGCCTCGGCCGGGAGGGCGAAGGGCCGGGTGGGGCGGATGTAAGGGAGCCAGCCCTGCCAGAGCGTGCGCCCCTCCTGCTCTGAGAGCAGCAGCGGGGCGTTGAGGCCGCGTGCCGTCTGCAGTCGAAGGGGACCTGCCTCGCCCGGCACCAGCAGGCCGGGGGACGACCAAAGCAGGGGAGTGTCGACGTCGATGGCCGCCCAGGAGTCCGGCCAGGGTGAACCGCCGAGCCACGAGGTGATGCCCTCGACGCGTGCGCCGTTCTGTGCGCAGGCATCGGCCGTGCTTGCAGGGTGGATGAGATTACCCACGGCGAAGACGCCCGCGGTGCGCGTGCGCCCGCGTGTGTCGACGAGAGGTGAGTGTGTGCGGGGGTCGCGATCAATCCTCGCGCGCACGGCGAGGTCGTTCTCTGGGTACCAATTCCCGGTGAAGACCACGGTGTCGCACTCCAGGTGCCCACGGCGCCCATCCTCATGCTCGATCGTCACTCCGGTGACGCGCTCTCGTCCGTGGATATCCAAGATGCGCGTGCGGGTGAGCAAGGGGAAGCGGTATCGGTTCCGTGCGGCGACGTCGAAGGCTGAAAAGGACACGTGTCGCTCATCGTCGGTCACCATCGCGATCGTGCGGCATCCCGCTTCGGCCAGGGTCACCACCGCCGAGTAGGACACGTGCTCGGCGCCGACGACGACGGCGCGCCTGCCGGGCGAGCCGTGGTCGAGGTGCACGAGTCGCTGCAGCCAGCCGGTGGTGAGGATCCCGGAGGGCCGGGCTCCGGGCACGAGGCGGGCGCTGCGGGGCCGCTCGCGGCAGCCGGTGGCGAGCACGACTGCGCGTGCTACCACGTTCTCGCGGCCCCACGGGGCGGTGATGTCGGCCTCGGCCCCCACCGCCTGAAACGCCTTCTGCACGTTCCTG
>CAZLMT010000264.1:0-1673 GCA_964560615.1 uncultured Actinomyces sp. | reverse complement strand
CGTCATCATCACGGCGGCGGCTGTCACGGCCGCAATCCGGGCGCTGGGCTGGCTGCCGTGAGAAGGCCCGTCTTCTGGTTCCTGTGGCCCGCAGCGGAGCCGGGCCCGCTCGACGGCGAGGCCGTGCAGGCACGGTGGACGCGCGTGTGCGGCCGGGGGCCCTGGCGCTGGGGATTCCTCATCGCGCTCACCGCGGCCGTCGTCACCCTCTGCTCCGCCGCCGTCGCCACTCTCATCGCCCAGCCGGGCTGGCTGAGCCTGCTGCTCTGCCTCCTCGTGGTCATCCCGCTCATCGCGCTCCTCGCGCGAGCCTGGGTCGTCGGGACCTACGTGAACGACAGGGGCATCAAGGTGTCGTCGCTCTTCACCACGGAGGTGCTCCCCTGGCCCGCGGTCGCCGATATCGCGGTGGTGCGTGGCTCCCGCTGGCTCGGCACTCCGCTGCGTGCACGGGGGCAGCGGGTCGTCCTGGACCTCATCGACGGCTCCACCGCGGGGATCCGCACGCACATCGAGACGGCATCACCGGACCTGTGGCTGCGTCCCCAAGCCTGGGAGGCCGCGCGAGATCGCCTGAGCACGTGGCTCCGCGAGACGCGGAGCTAGCGACCCGATCCCGCTTTTCGCCAGAAATCAGGACTTCCTTACGCACCGAAGTCGCCGCAACTGGCGGAAACGCCGATGAACGTCACTGTCAGGTCGGCGGTGCCTGCCAGAGACGGCGCGCCTCGCGCATCGCAGCGCGCGCGCGACGACGATCGCGCGCCGCGTCGAGGGCGAGGCCGAATCGGTACCACGAGTGCCAGTCATCGGGCTGCGCCTCCACCCGCTCGCGCTCATCGGTGAGGAAGCGCTGTGCGTCCTCGGGCACGATGCGCCCTGAGGGCATCCGCGCGAAGTCGTCGATGGGCAGGTCACCCTCGGCGGCGAGCTGAGCCCCCATCTCTTGCATGGCGTAGCCGAACGCGATCTCGCGCCAGACCACCCAAGCGCCGACCACGGGCAGTGCAAAGACAGCGATGCCCAGGAGGATGCCCGTGACCTGACCCGAGGTGAGCAGCGCCCAGCCGCGCACGCCGGCGAGCACGAGATAGGCCGCTACGGCCGCGGCAAGCAGCCAGGCCCAGCGACGCGGAGTCATCGATCGAGCAGCGGCTCAAGGCCCACCGTGAGGCCCGGCCGCGACCCGACGGCGCGTACGGCGAGCAGGACGCCCGGCATGAAGGACATGCGATCGAGCGAATCGTGGCGCAGGGTGAGCACCTCGCCCGGATTGCCGAGGAGCACCTCCTCGTGCGCGACGTGACCGCGCACCCGCACCGAGTGCACGCGCACGCCCGCGACGTCAGCGCCCCGCGCGCCCTCGACCGCTCGATCCGTCGCATCAGGTGACGGGCCGGCACCCGATGCGCGTCGCGCCTCGGCAATCACTTCTGCGGTGTGCATCGCGGTGCCGGAAGGGGCATCGAGCTTGTCGGGATGATGCATCTCGATGATCTCGACGGATTCGAAGTAGGGCGCGGCCTCGCGCGCAAAGCGCATGAGGAGGACGGCGCCGAGGGCGAAGTTGGGGGCGATGACGACGCCGACGCCGGGGTGGGCAGCGAGCAGGCCACGCACCTCGTCAAGGCGCCCCTCAGCGAAGCCCGTGGTGCCCACGACGACATGGATCC
>CAZLMT010000263.1:1222-1685 GCA_964560615.1 uncultured Actinomyces sp. | reverse complement strand
CGAGGGACGCCCCGAAGGGCCACTCCTGTGGTGACTGCTCAGGCACCTGCTCGAGGAGCCGCCGCGAGTCGCCGGGCAGGGTGACGTCGATGACCGTCGTGCGGTACGCCGCCCACAGCTCATCGCTCATGGCGCGAGGCTACGGGCAGCCGGCTAGCCCGCGTGGGCGTCCATGAAGGCCAAGCGGTCTGTCGACCGATCGATGCGCTGCTGCAGCGAGGAGCCCGCACCGTGACCCGCCTGGGTCTCGATGCGGATGAGCATCGGCTCCCCGTCGGGGTTGGCGTGCTGCAGAGTGGCGGCGAACTTGAAGCTGTGGGCGGGCACGACCCGGTCATCCCGCGCGGCTGTCATGACGAGCGTCGCCGGATAGTCCACACCCGTGCGCACGGTGTGCAGGGGTGAGTACCCGAGGAGGTACTCGAACATCTCCTTACTGTCATCACTGCGACCGTAGTCGTCC
>CAZLMT010000263.1:0-1177 GCA_964560615.1 uncultured Actinomyces sp. | reverse complement strand
TTCTGCTTGCGCAGCAGAGTGCCCGCGCGGTGCCACTCCTGGCCGAACTCACCGCCACCGCGGATGTTTGCGACGACGTAGACACCGCCTTCTTGCATCCACGCGATCGCGTCGGGTGAGTATGCCGGGGTTTCGGAGATGTTGAAACCTCCGTATCCGTAGAGCCACGTCGGCGTCGTCGGTCCCGGGGTCACGCTGCGCAGTCGGCTGACGAATGCGGGCACGCGCGTGCCGTCCTTGCTCGTCGTCCAGACCTGCTCGGTGATGTAGTCGGCGGGGTCGAAGGGCACGGGCGCGGAGTACCACTCGCGCGTGCGCCGGTCCCTCGGAGTGAACGTGAGCACCTGTCTGGGTTGAGTGAAGCTCGTGTAGGAGAGGAAGCCGCCGGGGCCCTCCCGATCGGAGAGTCGCAGCACCTGGCCGATGCCGGGCAGGGGCAGGGTGCCGAGAGTGCGACCCCGCTGCGAGAAGACGCGCACCCGGCTTGAGGCGTCGGAGAGGTAGACCACGACGAGTCGGCCATCGACCATCGTGACTGTGTCCATCGCATCGGCTCGCTCGGGCACGATCTCCTGCCAGTGCTGCGGCGCCGGCCTGTCCAACATGATGCGCACGATCCTCGAATTGGGAGCTCCGTGGTCGGTCTGCACGATGATGTGGTTGCGTCCCTGAGAGATGATCCAGTACGACGACGGGTTCTGAGGTAGCGGCAGGATCCGGACGCGGGGCTGTGCAGGGGAGCCGGACATGTAGGCAAGACCGTTGCTGCTACCCCCAGAGGACAACCTGATCCAGTGGCGATCGAAGCCAGTCCGATCCGCCCTCAGAGGTGGACCAGGCGACGTAGCGCCCGTCGGGGCTGGGCTGCCAGTGCGACAGCGAGACAGTGCCGTCGGGGGAGAGCGTGAGGGGGTCGATCAGGACCTTCCCCTCCTTGATGGCGCCCGACGAGTGGTACATCACCGGCTGCGGCTGCACGCCGTCGTTCGCGAGCCAGAAGAGTCTTCCCCCTGCGCTGACGGGCTGCCCCACCAAGGGCTGCTCGAGCAGCTTGGCCATCTGCTCGGCGCGCGCGTCTCGGGTGGGCAGATCCTGCAGGTACGTCGAGGCGAGGCTCGCCTGCGCGTCGACCCACTCCTGCGTCCGCGGGTCCTCGGGGTCCTCCAGCCAGCGGTAG
>CAZLMT010000262.1:0-1686 GCA_964560615.1 uncultured Actinomyces sp. | reverse complement strand
ATGACGTAGTGGTAGCCGATGTCGCCCCACCCGCGCCCGCGGTGCCCGTTGCGGTAGAGCTCGATGCGCGCCGCGCTGCTCGTGTAGTCAGTCGCCGTGAACGGCGTCATGCCGTCATGGTGGATCGTGATGTACTCCACCGGAAGCATCGGATTCATCGCGGCATCATCCGGTGTGCCCCGCGCCCATGCTGACCTCGGAAGCACGCCATCGACTGACGGCTTGGCTGGTGCCATGGGCTGGGGCTTGGGCGAGGGCCGCGACGCTCCAGTGCCGGGCGCAACATCGGGCCACGCAAGATCGGGCAGCTTCGACACAGTCTGGCCAGTCGTCGCGCACCCCGCGAGGAATGCCAATCCGGCGAGCATGATGCTGCGCCGGGCGATTGGGATGTGCTGTGGGTCCGCTGGTTCCATCCGTGGTATCGCGCTGCAGGTCCGTCGCAGAACGCAGGCTCGAAAAGGTCCTATCGACCTGCGGCGAAAGCGACCTTCATAATACGACCTGCCACCCCCACAGGATCGGATCCGTTTGGACCGAATTGCGCCATTTGGGTGTGGGTTTTGCGTAGAATTGCCGTTTCCATGCCACCCGCCACCGAGGCCGATTCCACGCCCGCCGGAGAGCCGCGGGCCCAGCGCACCGCGACGCCCGCCGGGGGCTCCGGACCCTCTCCAGACGGGGCCTACTCCGCCGACGACATCCAGGTGCTCGAGGGCCTCGAGGCGATCCGCAAGCGGCCAGGCATGTACGTCGGCGGCACTGGCCTGAGTGCCCTTCACCACCTCGTCTACGAGTGCGTCGACAACTCGATCGACGAGGCGATGGCGGACTTCGCGAGCCAGGTGCTGATCCGGCTCGGCGTCGATGGCTCGTGCACAGTGGTTGACGACGGCCGAGGCATGCCCGTCGACCTGATGAGGTCGGACAACCCAAAGATCAACGGACGCCCGGCGGTCGAGGTCATCCTGACCGAGGTCCATGCGGGCGGCAAGTTCGACAGCAACGCATACAAGGTGTCGGGCGGCCTCCACGGCGTCGGCGTCAAGTGCGTGAATGCGCTGAGCGCCTGGACTGAAGTCGAGGTGCACAAGGACGGGAAGGCCTACGGCATCGCATTCGAGCGGGGCAAGGTCGTCAAGCCGCTGCACACGATCCGGGACGGCGTGAAGGGCAACGGCACACGCATCTCCTTCCTCCCCGATCCCGAGATCTTCCCCGACACCGGATTCCGCCCCGAGATGCTCGAGTCGCGCCTGCGCGAGCTCGCGTACCTGAACCCTGGAGTGTCGATCCGCTTCGTGGACGAGCGCGTGGGCCCCGATGGCTCCGTGCGTGACGTGACCTTCAAGGACGACGATGGCATCGCCGCGTACGTCCGCTGGCTGAACGAGGGCAAGCGCACCGAGAGCCCGGTGATTGGGGTGCGGCGCGATGACTTGGAGCGGGGCATGCGCGCAGACATTGCGCTGCAGTACACGGATGCGACACAGGAGAACCTGCTCGCCTTCGGCAACAACATCCGCAATCCCGACGGCGGCACGCACGTGCAGGGATTCAAGACCGCCCTCACCCGCGTCATCAACGCCTACGCCAAGCGCGAGGGGATCCTCAAGGACCTTGTGCCCACGGGCGACGACCTGCGCGAGGGCCTCACGGCGGTGGTGAGCGTGAAGCTGCCCAATC
>CAZLMT010000261.1:0-1753 GCA_964560615.1 uncultured Actinomyces sp. | reverse complement strand
CCGTCATCGAGCGGGGCGCGGAATTCGTGCTGAATGGCTACGAAGTCATGCACGAGTTGGCACGGCGCTTCGACCTGCCAATCGCACCCTCGGGCATGTCCTACTACGTGCGCGAGCCGCGCAACGCCGTCGCACCCGTCACCGCAGACGAAGTCGCCGCAGCCGCGCGAGCCCTACAGCCTGCCGCTGAAGCGGCAGATCCCCATGTCACGCTTCCCGACTTCCTCGCCACGCATCTGCCCGGCTCCGCGGCTGCGCAGGCCATCGCTGCTCGCGCTGCAGTGAGTTGGGCCGCATCCGAGGATCAACTCTCCTGTCACGTGCTGCTGGACTCCATCGCCTCGGTCCAGCCCTTGCCGACCGCGCGTATCGGCGGGGGCAATCAGAGTGTGGCCCTGGCCTTGGCCGCGGGCCTGGGCGATCGCGTCAAGCTGCGCGCACCCGCATCAGCAGTGCGATCAGTGGACGGGGGCGTGCAGGTTGACGTCCTCGGATCGAGCATCGTGGCTGATGCCGTCGTCATGGCTATTCCACTCCCGCTGCTCGAGGCCTTCGACCTGCAGCCGAGCATCCCCGACGCGCAGCGCGATGCGATGGCGCGGATGGTTCGCGGGCATGCTGCCAAACTCCACGTGCCACTCAGCCAGGTGCCCGTGCCCAGCGCCGTGTTCGACGTCGCGCGGCGCTTCTGGTGCTGGACTGCCACGGACGCGAGCGGTGCAGTGCAACCCGTCGCACACTGCTTCTCGGGATCTTCACCCGCACTCGAGGGGCTCAAGGTCACGTCGGGTCCCGGCGAGTGGCTGCAGGCCCTAGGCGACCTGCGCCCAGACCTCGACCTCGTGCCCGAGCATGCGCTGCTCAGCACATGGGATGACGACCCCTGGGCGACCTTTGCCTACTCCGGTGTCGGTGCCGCAACCCGACCCGGAGACGCGGAGATCATCGGTGCGCCACTGGGCCGCGTGCACATCGCGGGCGAGCACACGGCCGGTGAATGGTCCGGGCTCATGGAGGGAGCCCTGCGCAGCGGACTGCGCACCGCCGAGGAAGTGCATGCCCACGAAGTGCATGCCGCATCCTGAACACCGCCTCGACACCTTCATCTGCGTCGCGCAGCCGGCCTAACTGACATCGATCCCGAAGAGGATCTTGGTGAGGGTGTCGAATTGCTTGTCATTGTTGCTCGTCCCCACCATCGCGGCCATGGCATCCGCCTCGGGGTAGTACATCGCCGTGATGTAGCCATCGATCCCCGAGGTGCCACAGTCGCGGTAGTACTTCTCCACCCAGTAGTAGTCGTCTCCCGACTTGGCAGTCGCGCGCTCCGGCTTGTTGGTGCCGCCGTTGTCCACGCATGCCTTGGCGAAGCCAAAATCATCGATGAGGAAGTTGCGTACGTTGAGGAGCTCTGCCTTGGGGATACCTCCGAAGAAGTAGACGAGCGCACCGGGGGCGGTGGAATTGCCCTCGAGGAAGTTGTGGTCGTCCGGGCTCAGGGTGATCCGGGAAGCGGGCCCGTAGTCCGTCTCCGAAGCCCCGCGCTGAATCTCCTCCCAGGAGTTCGGTGCCACCGTCGTGAGACGTCCCGTGCTATCGGTCACGCTCCTGTAACCCGCGGGCACCGAAGTGGACGTAGTGCCATCGTTGTCCGGATCGCCATCATCCGCATTCACGTTGCCAATGACCTCGAGTGGCTTGACCGCATTGTTGATCTCGCCCTCGAGAAGCTCGCCGCTGCCTGGCCGATAGA
>CAZLMT010000260.1:484-1759 GCA_964560615.1 uncultured Actinomyces sp. | reverse complement strand
TTTCACTGCCTGGCGCACGGCCGTGGACGCGTGGGACATGCAGTGCCGCGTGGCGGAAAATCGCACCGGAGCGCGCCTCACCACCACGCTCACGGTGGCGCCGACGTCATGAGGGGCCCCCTCATCGCCGGGGTGTGCGCTGCGCTCCTCGCATCCGTCGCCGTGACCGCCCCCGCCGGAGCCGCGCGCTCGGGCGAACTGCCGAGGATCTGCTCCGAGGAGGAGGCGGGCGCGCGGCAGTGGGGAGCCGACATCACGCGCCTGTCGGGAGAGGGTGTCGTCACGATCGATGGACGGCCCCTGGTCGTCCGAGGCGACGGCGCCCAATGGCGGCTCTGGGATCGTGTCGACCCGGCCTTCGCGACGCACTTCCACTCCATGTCCTGGCTCGTGCCCGGGCTTCGCACCGGCCTGCCGGTGGTCGACATCCTCCTGGAGCGCGACGCGGCCCTCCCCGATCCCGGATACCTCGCGGGCTCGGACTCCCTCAAGGAGACGGGCTGGACTGCAGGCGTCATCCGTCTGCGTATGGGGATGGTCGCGTGTGCCTACGTCGCCACGGGCGATGAGCGCCTCGCACCCGTGATGGATCGCCTGGTGGCGTCTAATCTCGATCCTTACCGCTACCGGGGTGCACCGCTCAACAAGCCGCACAATCAGGGCACTCTCGCCAACATCGCGCTGCTTGAGGCCGCGCGTGTCTTCGGCCGCCCCGAGTGGCGTGAGCCCGCCATCCGCCGGTTCGAGGCGGACGCCTCCACCGTCTTCGACAAGTGCGGCATGACGGCGGAGCAGTCCACGACGTACCACCGGCTCAATGTCAACCTGTGGCGGCGCTCGCTCACTCAGGTGGGTGCTGAGGTCGATGCTGGCGTGGACATGGGTGCCGCCGTCCGACGCGGTGCGCTCGCGACCTGGCAGCTCACGCGGCCTGACGGTGTGCTCGACGCGATCGGCACGGGCAATCCCACGCGCGTGACGCGCGCCAACCTGGATCTCGACGACGGGACGGACCTGCCGGCGCACCTTTTCTGCGCTGACCGCGGCTGGGCCGCCAACAGGTCCTCGTGGGATGACACCGCGACGCACTATGTCCTGCGCTTCGGTCCACGGCCGGCGGTGCACGGCCACGAGGATCGCGGTGCACTGACCTGGTTTGCCCAAGGCGTGCCGGTGTTTGCCGATCGCGGGGTCTTCGACCGCTCCCGCGGGCCCCGATGGAGCTGGGCGCACTCGGCCCAGGCGCACTCGACCTTCCACGGCATCGGCACGACG
>CAZLMT010000260.1:0-474 GCA_964560615.1 uncultured Actinomyces sp. | reverse complement strand
CACCTACCGTGTCGAGACGAGGTTCCGGCGTACGAGCATGGAGCGTGCCTTCACGATCCCGCTGCCGACCGACGACACCGAGTCCGTGCTGCAGGTCGCGGACACGGGCCGCACCAACTACGACCGGCAGTGGTATCAGCGCTGGCAACTCGCCGAGGGCTGGACCCCGCTGGAGCGTGTCACCGCGTGGGAGCCCGCTGCGGTGCACGAGGCCTCGGGTCTCTTCCTCTACGGCGCGTGCCGATCGGGCCACTACATGCGCACATCGGTCTCGCCTGTCGAAACCTTCCCCGCGTGGCGAGTGGCGAAGCCGGCGTACTCCCTGGAGTGCGGTGGCCTCGGCAAGGTCGTGCGCTTGGAAACGCTGTGGATGGTGAGCCCGGTCGAAGGGCTGCTCACCTGGGATGCGCTCACCGGCGAGTACGCCGTCGCACCGCCCGCGCCGATCGATCCGGTCGTCCCCGTCGAGCCGAT
>CAZLMT010000259.1:1277-1760 GCA_964560615.1 uncultured Actinomyces sp. | reverse complement strand
GACAGACACCCCCGAATCCGACATCGACCTGGTCGTCACAATGCCGCCGGAGACGAGCCTCATGGCTCTGGCTCGCATCGAGCGCGATATCAGCGCGGTGCTGGGCTGCCCAGTGGACGTCGTATCCGCGGAGACCCTGCGTGCATCGATCGCCGAGCGCGTGCAACTCGAAGGGGTGCCGCTGTGAGTCGTTCGGATGCCGAGCGGCTCCGCGATGCGCAGTTCCACCTCGAGATCCTCGACTCGCACATGCAGAAGGCAGGCCTCGATGACCAGACCCCCTGGCGTGCGGGATCGACGGCCAAGATGCGAGCCGTGGCGCGCGACGTGGGCGCCGCGCCCATCAAGAACTTTCCTGACCGGTGCTACTCCGTGTCGCTCCTGCGGGTGGATCCGCGCGTAGCGGTCCTGCGCAAGACGACGTGGGGCAATGACCCCGCCCAGTACGAGAAGTGCGGCAACTGGGAGTCGTTCGCTGCACCC
>CAZLMT010000259.1:0-1267 GCA_964560615.1 uncultured Actinomyces sp. | reverse complement strand
CCTCAGCGATCGAATGTGTCGCCGACCTCTCCCCCGAGCTTCGCGCGCAGGCGTTCGGAGAGGACTGGCCACTCATCTGGGCTACGCGGAACCGCATCGCTCATGGCTTTGCCGCGATCGACCTGAGCATCATCAAGGCCACCGTGAAGGATGACCTGCCAGGCTTCCGAACTGCGATCGCCGAGGCACTCGCGGCGAGTTGAGTTGTCCGCGTCGGATTCCCACGAGATTCGACGCATGCACGAGGTCTTCTCAGACAGCTCTGTACTCCTCGCGGGCCTGACAGCCAGGGGTGTCACCGCGGGCGAAGTTCGGCCCGCGCGCTCAGCCAGCTCGCGATGACCGCCACGTCATCCTCACCGCGGGCGGCACGGAGCACCAGCTGCTCAGCATCGTCAACGTCATACTCGAGGTCGACGTCGTTCATCAGGAGGAAGACGCGGGCGGCTGACCACGCGAGGCGCTTGTTGCCATCGACCAGCGTGTGGCGCACGAGCGAGTGCAGAAGGGCACCTGCTTGGGAGAAGAGATCCGGATAGGCCGGGTCGCCGAACACGGTGATCCTCGGCCGCGCTGCTGCGGACTCGAGCAAGCCGGCGTCACGGACCTGCACCGCGGGCAGGACACCGGCCGCGATATCCAGTAGATCGCGCGTCGTGAGGAAGTCTGGGTTGGTCACCGACTCAGGCGATCGAGGAGCTCGGCGTCACGCTGCGCCACCTCGGCGATGGCGTGATCGAGTCGCTGAGGCCGACGCGAGACGTACTCGCGGATCGCGCGCTGGGCGACCTCCTGCATGGACGTGCCCTCCGCGTCAGCGGTCGCGCGGAGCGCTGCGGTCTCTGCTTCGGACAGCCGCAGGGTCATTGCCATGGTGCGATGGTATCAGGGTGATACCAAGCCCGCTCGTGGTCCTTGCGGGGGATCAGCCCGAGGGTGTGTCAGGGGACCATCGCCAGGGCCCTGCCGGACGGAGTCATGGCCGGCGAGCGCCTGCTCGATCCGGCGTCCACTGAGCCCGGGCGAACGCTTGCTACCCCCGACGGGCCCTCCCTAGCCTGTGCCCATGCGAATCACCGGCAAACTCGTGGCTGCCGCGCTCTCCATCACTCTGGCGTCATCCGCGTTCGCAGCCAGCACGGGGCACGCCGACGAGCCCAAGACTGGTTGGAAGACCATCACGCGGGACGCCTCGCACGTGATCGCCGTGGCGATCGGGCTCGTCCCGGACGCGTCGAGTCCGGTCAACTGCACCAAGTCGCTGGTG
>CAZLMT010000258.1:0-1765 GCA_964560615.1 uncultured Actinomyces sp. | reverse complement strand
TCGCCCAGCGGTCGAATTCGACGAGCAGTGCCTCGCGCGTGCCGGCGGGCTTGAGTCCGAGGGAGTTGCCCGCCATGTAGGACACCTCGGGGTACGCCGCGCCGGGTGCATCGGGGAAATCCAGGGGCGGCACGAAGGGCGGGATGATGAAGCGATCGCGCCAGCCGGGATCCTCGCTGTCGAGAGTCGGTTCGTAAGCGCGCATGCTCAGATTCTCGTCCGTGAGGACCACAACTCGGGGAAGGCCTGCCGCTGGAGGCTCTTCTCCAGCCAGGCGAGGCCCGCGGATCCTCCCGTGCCGACCTTTGCGCCCATGGAGCGACGTACCGCCATGAGGTGACGGTAGCGCCAGTCGCTGAACTCCTCGGCAACGTCGGTGAGCGATTCCGCGAGCTCCCGCAGTTGCGTGCCGTGGCCGTTGTCGGCGTAGACCTGCACCCAGACGTCCTCGATGCGCTCATCCCATTCGCGCGTCGAGTCGGTCGCGGCGTCGAGGACCTCCTGCGGAACGGCGTATCCCTGCCGGGCGAGATAGGCGAGGACGTCGTCGTAGAGGCTCGGCGCATTGAAGGCGGCCACGAGTTCGTCGTAGTGGGTGCCGGCGAGATGCTTGTGCGGTCGCAGGAGCGCCGGGTCCTTGAAGCCCAGGAGGAATTCCACATGGCGGTAGAGGAAAGACTGGAATCCCGATGCCTCACCGAGTGCCTCGCGGAAGGCGTTGAAGTCCGGCGGTGTCATCCAGGTGAAGCTCACCCATGAGGCATTGAGCCCGCGGAAATGATCGCGGCTACGCCGTAGGGCGAGGAGGACCTCGCCGAGTTCGTTGCGACGCAGGTAGTGCTGCGCGGTGCGCCACTCGAAGGCAAGCAGGTTGAAGTAGAGCTCCATGATCTGGGAGAGGACG
The DNA here is from genome assembly GCA_964560615.1 of uncultured Actinomyces sp. Lineage (GTDB taxonomy): Bacteria > Actinomycetota > Actinomycetes > S36-B12 > S36-B12 > Mxb001. Next base: position 861 of record CAZLMT010000258.1, on the reverse strand, counting down.
AGGAACATGTACTCGCCGGGCTCATCCGTGGGGGTCCGCTGCAGGGTCGCGAGAGTGGAGGAGCGCACGTAGGCGTCGTAGGGGGTCGTGGCCTCGAACTCGACCTTCGGGGCCTGGTGCGGGACCTGCTCCTGCTCTCTCCTGGACGGGTTGCGCCGACTGGTCATGGGGCCAGTGTGGTGCCCCGGGCCCTCCTCCACCAGTGACCTAGGCCATCGGTCGCAACGGGCAGAGGGGCTATGCCCGGTCGTGGGCCGGAGATCAGCCGTTTGGCTGAGGAACCCGGCGTACCCCTCACCCGTCACAATGGCCAGGAGCCGAGTGGCTCACCCCCTCGGGGACGTAACAGGAAGTAGGAGATATGCGCTCGAGCACCCGCCGCGGCTTCGCCATTGCCGCCGCAAGCATCATCGCCCTCGGGGGAGCCAGCGTGCTCACCGCATGTGGTGGCTCGTCGGAGAGCACGACGTCCAGCTCCGCTGCGGCCCCCTCAGAGACCGACGGAGGCGCAGGAATGATCGGACCCGTCATCGTGGAGCCCGGCCAGACCACCGCTGAGGTGCAGGTCGGCCGCGTCATCACCTTCAACGTCGATGACGTCATGGCCTGGATGATCTCCTCCAGCGACGAGGCCGTCCTGGCCGTCACCGCCGGCAAGGACGACGGCTCGGCCCAGTTCCTCCCGGGTGGCGAGGCCCTTGCTCCCGGCACCGCCGAGGTCACCCTCACCAACATGGACAACACCGATGAGAAGTGGGTCGTCACGGTCACCGTGACGGAGTAGGACCACTCTCGCGAATCCCCCGGAGCCCTCAGGGCCCGGGGGATTCGTCGTTCCTGACCGGGCAATGTGCGGGACCG
>CAZLMT010000257.1:1089-1804 GCA_964560615.1 uncultured Actinomyces sp. | reverse complement strand
CGGCTCCCGCGCCTGCACCCGCTCCCGTCGCTGCACCCGCTCCCGTCGCTGCGCCCGCAGCGGTGACCTCGAGCGACAGCGATGACGAGGCATACGTCACTCCCCTGGTGCGCAAACTGGCCTCGGAGAAGGGTGTCGACCTCTCGACCGTCGTCGGCACCGGGGTCGGCGGGCGTATCCGCAAGCAGGACGTGCTTGCCGCAGCGTCTCGCGCAGCGGCCCCGGTCGCACCAGCTTCCGCACCCTCGGCTCCCGCAGCGGCATCTACGGCGCCTGCGACGCCCGCCACCGCAGGCATGCGTGGCACCACGCAGCCGCTGTCGCGCCTTCGTCGCGTCATCGCCGAGCGCTTGGTCGAGTCACTGCAGGTGTCGGCACAGTTGACGACCGTCGTCGAGGTCGACGTCACGCGCATCGCCCAACTGCGCGACCGGGCCAAGGCCGAGTTCGAATCGCGCGAAGGCGTCAAGCTCACCTTCCTGCCCTTCTTCGCCAAGGCTGCCGTCGAGGCGCTCGCGGCGTACCCCGCCCTCAACGCCTCGCTCGACCTCGCGGCAGGCACCGTGACCTACCACGGCGAGGTCAACCTCGGCGTCGCCGTCGACACCGACCGCGGACTGCTCGTGCCCGTCGTACGCGACGCAGGAGACCTCAGCGTCGCGGGCCTCGCACGACGCATCACGGACCTGGCCGATCGCACGCGCACCAACCGAGT
>CAZLMT010000257.1:0-1079 GCA_964560615.1 uncultured Actinomyces sp. | reverse complement strand
CGCCCCCGACGAGCTCTCCGGGGGCACCTTCACTATCACCAACACCGGCAGCCGCGGGGCACTCTTCGACACTCCCATCATCAACCAGCCCCAGGTCGCGATCCTCGGGACGGGCAGTGTCGTGAAGCGTCCGATCGTCATCAGCGACGGCGGCAGCGATGTCATCGCGATCCGCTCGATGGTCTACCTGGCTCTCACCTACGACCATCGCCTGGTCGATGGTGCCGACGCCGCGCGGTTCCTCACCGCCGTGCGCAGTCGGCTTGAGGAAGGCACCTTCGCGGACGTGGGCGCCTGATGCGCGTCGCCGTCACGGGCGCGAGTGGGCTCATCGGCTCCGCACTCGTCCCCGCACTGCGCGCGCGCGGCCACGAGGTCATCCGTCTCGTGCGCCGTGCACCCTCGGCACCCGACGAGGTGCGCTGGGACCCGCGGACAGGTGACGTCGACCTGGCCGGTCTCGCCGGAGTGCAGGGCATCGTCCACCTCGCCGGCGCCGGTGTCGGCGATAAGCGCTGGACCGATGCCTACAAGGCCGAGATCCTCGATTCGCGCGTGCAGGGCACAACGACCATCGCGCGCGCGGCCGCGGCACTCGACCCCAAGCCATCCGTGCTCGTATGCGGTTCCGCCATCGGCTACTACGGCGACACGGGTGACCGGGCCGTGACCGAGGAGTCCCCCCAGGGCGCGGGCTTCCTCGCGGATGTCGTGGCGCAGTGGGAGGCGTCGGCGCAACCCGCCGTCGACGCGGGCATCCGCGTGCCCTTCGCGCGGACGGGCCTCGTCGTCAGCTCAAAGGGCGGTGCCTGGAAGCGGCTGATGCCGATCTTCAAGGCTGGTCTGGGTGGCAAGGTCGGCTCAGGCTCGCAGTACTGGTCCTTCATCTCGATGCGCGATGAGATCGCCGCGCTCATCGCGCTGCTCGAGGACGCGAAGCACGCCGGACCGGTCAATCTCACCGCCCCCACTCCTGTGACCAATGCCGAGGTCACCGCGGCCATGGGCCGGGTGCTGGGCCGACCCACGCTCCTGCCCGTCCCCGCCTTCGCGCTCAAGATCGCGCTCGGGGAGTTCTC
>CAZLMT010000256.1:370-1825 GCA_964560615.1 uncultured Actinomyces sp. | reverse complement strand
AACGCCGCCCGGCACACCTCCGCATTGGTCACCGCATCCCCACCCACAAGCGCACCTGGAGGGATACCGCCCATACCCAGGTCTGCGGCCTCGAGATGCTCGAGCGTCACGCCGCCGCGCGTGGTGTCCCACACCTGCGTGCCGCCGTACGGCGAGATCTCATCCCAGCCATTGTCACCGCGCACGACGAGCACCCGGTCACCGCGATCGGCAAACACCTGCGCCATCACCGGCGCCATGCGCGCATCCGAGCAACCAATGAGATCCGCGCCGGGTCGTGCCGGGTTGGTCAGCGGGCCGAGGATGTTGAAGATCGTCGGGACGCCGAGCTCACGGCGGATGGGCGCGGCGTGCTTCATCGCCGGATGCAGCACCTGCGCAAACGCAAACGCGATGCCGAGCTCGCGCGCGCACGATGCGATCGCCTCGGGCCCGAGGTCGATCGCGATACCGAGCTCCTCGAGCACATCAGCGGTGCCACACTTCGACGAGGCCGCACGATTGCCGTGCTTGACAATCGTCGCTCCGCACGCAGCCGCGACGATCGCGGCCATGGTCGAGAAGTTGACCGAGCCCGACGAGTCACCACCGGTGCCGACGACATCGAGCAGGATCCCCGGCACCTCGACCCGCAGTGCCACCGCGCGCATCGCTTCGGCCGCGCCCGCGACCTCCCCAGCCGTGGCGCCCTTGGCCTGCACCCCGAGGAGGAAGGCCTTGACGTCGTCAGGATCGGCCTGGCCGGACATGATCTGCTCGACGGCCCAGCGGGCCGAGTCGGCGTCGAGGTCGAGCCCGCCGTCGAGGCGGCCGAGCACCGTGGCCCAGGTGGGGCTCGCCATCAGAGGACCATCAATTCGCATCTATCGGGCATAACGCCCATATCGCTAGCGGACCGGGAGGCCGGCGAGACGCTGGCGCAGCAGCGCGGCCGTCGTGTCGGCGAGGACCATGGGGTCGATGGGTCGGGGCACAACCCCGTCTGCCCGGGACCAGGTGGCGAGCCAGGCATCCTGGGGGCGCCCCGTGAGCACGAGGATGGGCGGGCAGGAGTAGATCTCGTCCTTCAACTGCCTACACAGGCCCATTCCGCCCGCAGGGACGGCCTCACCGTCGAGGATGGCCAGGTCCACGCCCCCGGCGTCCATCTGCTTGAGCACGGCCGGGAGGGTCGCGCACTCGAGGTAGCGCAGGGCCGGGAGCTCCGGAGCGGGGCGCCGACCGAGGCCCCGCAGGACCTCCTCCCGGGCGGTCCGGTCATCGCTATAGACCAGCACCGTCAAGGTGGCGGCAGGGGCTTCGGCATCCGTCACGGCGCCAGAGTATCGGGACCCCGCCGTGTCGGGGGGTCTACACCCCCCTCAGGGCCGCCTCTGGCAGAGTGGGACCCGTGGCGACCGCAACTCCTCCCGTGAGTCAGGCCTTCGCGCATGCGCCGGCCAATCGGCCCAATGC
>CAZLMT010000256.1:0-226 GCA_964560615.1 uncultured Actinomyces sp. | reverse complement strand
TCATGGGCTCGGTCTTCATCGCGGGCCAGGTCACGGAGTACGTCGAACTCGTGCATCAGGGCCTCACGCTGTCGAGCAGCGCATACGGCTCCGCGTTCTACCTCACGACGGGCTTCCACGGCCTGCACGTGACCGGCGGCTTGGTCGCCTTCCTCCTCGTGCTCGCCACGACGTACGTCGTCAAGCGCTTCACCCACGATCAGGCCACGCGAGCGATTGTCGTGTC
>CAZLMT010000255.1:0-1833 GCA_964560615.1 uncultured Actinomyces sp. | reverse complement strand
GTGAATTCCCCCGAGGTGGGCGCTGACCTCTGGCTGCTCGGTCTCGCCATGGGCGGCCTCGGCACGATCCTCGGCGCCGTCAACTTCATCACGACGATCTTCTGCATGCGCTGCCCCGGCATGACGATGTTCCGGATGCCGATCTTCACGTGGACGATCTTCATCACCAGTGTGCTCGTGCTCGTCGCCTTCCCGATCCTCGCGGCGGCGCTTCTCATGGCCTTCATCGACCGCAAGTTCGGCGCCGTCGTCTTCGAGGCGGAGAACGGTGGTGCCATTCTCTGGCAGCACCTGTTCTGGTTCTTCGGCCATCCCGAGGTTTACATCATCGCGTTACCCTTCTTCGGCATCGCGAGCGAGATCATCCCCGTCTTCTCCCGCAAGCCGATCTTCGGCTACAAGGGACTGGTCTTTGCCACCATGGCGATCGGAGCCCTGTCGGTCGCGGTGTGGGCGCACCACATGTACGTCACGGGCTCGGTCTACCTGCCGTTCTTCGCGCTCATGACGATGCTCATCGCCGTACCCACGGGTGTGAAGTTCTTCAACTGGATCGGCACCATGTGGCGGGGCTCGGTGAGTTTCGAGACTCCCATGCTCTACACCATGGGCTTCCTCGTGACCTTCCTCTTCGGAGGCCTGACGGGCATCATCCTCTCCGCGCCGCCGCTGGACTTCCACGTGTCGGACAGCTACTTCGTCGTGGCGCACTTCCACTACGTCGTGTTCGGCACCGTCGTCTTCCTCATGTTTGCGGGCCTCTACTTCTGGTGGCCCAAGATGACCGGCCGGATGCTCAACGAGAAGCTCGGTCACGTGCAGTTCTGGATGGTCTTCATCGGCTTCCAGGTCACCTTCCTGGTCCAGCACTGGCTGGGCGTCCAGGGCATGCCGCGCCGCTACGGCGACTATCTCGCCAGCGACGGCTTCACCACGCTCAACACCGTGTCGTCGATCGGCTCGATCCTGGTGGGTCTGTCCACGCTCCTCTTCATCTGGAATGTCCTGTGGACCTGGAAGAACGCTCCGAAGGTCACCGTGGACGATCCCTGGGGCTGGGGTGGATCGCTGGAGTGGGCGACCTCCTGCCCGCCCCCGCGGCATAACTTCACCTCGCTGCCCCGGATCCGCTCCGAGCGCCCGGCCTTCGACCTGCACCATCCCGAGCTCGCGGAGCAGCAGCCAGCACCGGCTGGCCAGGTCACGACGGGGAGCGCCTCGTGAAGGTCGGCGGCTGGTCCTTCGCCCTCGGGGCGATCTTCTTCCTCGCCGTAGGCGGTATCTACTTCTACGTCAGCGGTGACGAGATCGGCACCACGGCCCTGGTCATGACCGGTGGCCTGGCCTTCCTCGTGGCCTTCTACATCCTTTACACCAACAAGCGCCTTGACGGCCTCCCCGAGGACCGGGCCAATGCCGAGATCGACGAGGCCGACCCGGAGTACGGCTTCTACAGCCCCCATAGTTGGTGGCCGCTCCCCGTGGGCTTTGCGGCCATGCTCATCGCCCTCGGCTTCATTTTTGCCGCCTGGCTCGTGGTCCTCGGGCTCATGGTGCTGTTCGTGGCGGTCATTGGCTGGCTATTCGAGTACTACCGCGGCGAGTTCGCGCGCTGAGACGCGGCGTCTGGCGGGTTATCCTCTTGGACATGCGCCGACCCCTGATCGCCACTGCCGCGGGCGTGGCCCTGCTCACGGTCACGGCCTGCCAGCCCAGCCTCGAGTTCACCTCGGCCGCTCTTCCGGACGCCTCCATAGCCCAGATCGGCCTCGTGGAGGCCATCGTGCGCGATGCCCCCATCGACCGTCCGATCGTCGTCCATGTCGACCACGG
>CAZLMT010000254.1:0-1839 GCA_964560615.1 uncultured Actinomyces sp. | reverse complement strand
GTCGGTGTCGAGCAGGTGCAGCTGGAAGAGCACCATGCCCATCATGGGCGCCTTTGTCGCGTTGACGGGTTGGGTAGCGAGGGCTGCCTTCACGTCAGCGACCGTGGTGAAGTTGCCGAGGAGCCACTGACCGAGCTGTGTCGCCTCGAGCATGGGCGCGGTGTCGCTCGAGGCCGGCGTTTCACCCGTGTCGTTGTAGGCCTGGTGCGACAGGGCCAGGCCACTGTCGTTCATGCCGCGCGCCACGACGAGGGTGCGGCAGTCGACGGCGACCCCTGGCTGCGGCATCTCAGCTGAGACGGACATCCCCACGACGGAGTACTTCGACGTCCACGTCAGCGGGTCCTTGCCGGCCACCTGCGAGGTGAAGGACGTGCCTGCCGGGAAGTACGCCATTTGCCAGGGGAGGAGTTCGGAGAGCTCCATGGTGTTGCCGAGGTAGGGGCGCGACTTCGCGTCGATGTAGACCAGGCCTGGCACATGGGTCGAGCCTAGGGCTGGCCCTCTAGCGGTGAGCCCACGGGCCGCCCTCGGGCGGCTCGTCGGCTATCGGCTCCTCGTGGACGTCGACGATGTCCACACTCTGCGGATCAGCTCACTCGCCGGTCGAGTCGTTCAGCTATCCACGTCTTGATGATCGCCTGCCGCGTAATGCCGAGCCGAGTGGCTTCAGCGTCAAGGGACTCGACCATCCATACGGGGAAGTCGACATTGACGCGCTGTACGTCGCGTCCGGGGCGACGCGCTGCCCGCACGTCGAGATCGCTGATGATGTCTTCCTCGCCCGCGTCGAACTTCCTATCAAGATCCTGAGCTCTCATCGAGCGCCTCCTCCACCTGTCGTGCTCGCTGTCATCCCACAACCGCTGGGCCTGGGTGAAGTCGATCCCGTGCTTTGCCTTGTTCGTCTCGGACTTGGCGCGGTCGAACTCGAACGTCCAGCCCACAGGATGGCCCCAAAAAGGTATAAAAAAAGATCTCAACCCGAGAGTGGTGAGGCCCTACTCGGGGAGCGGACTGCACGTCGCGCGCGTTCGTCGAGGTGCCCTCCGTCCACAGCCGAATTCCGACGGCTGGATCGAATGGGCCTGGTGTCGCAGGGTGGCGATCGCAGCCGACCAGGAGGAGAAGCGATGTATGGCACCATGTATGGCATGGCCGTGAAGACCACCGTCTATTTGCCCGACGACCTCAAGCGCGCGCTCGAGGTAGAGGCGGCCGCTTCGGGGCGCTCGGAGGCCGAGATTATCCGCGAGGCGATCGCCGCACGCGTGGGATCGGCTCGCCCCGCTGCGGGCTTCCTCGACGGTGAGCCGATGGCCGAGCACGTCGACGAGCTGCTCGCGGGCTTCGGCGAGGCCCGGTGATCCTCGCGGATACGTCGGGGTTGCTGAGCCTGTTCAATGTGCGCGAGCCGACGCATGCCGCCGTGATCGAGGCCGTCGCGCAGGAGCCGGGGCCGTTCGTCGTGTCGCCCTACGTCGTCGCCGAACTGGGCTATCTCGTCGCATCGCGCTTGGGTTCGACAGCAGAGCAACGAGTCATGGCAGAGCTGGCCTCTCCCGCCTACGTTCTGGCCACTGTGGATCGCGACGACCTGCGTGCCTGCACAGAGCTCATCTCGCGGTACGCCGGTATCGGCGTGACGGATGCGTCGATGTTGGTGCTGGCGGATCGCCTGGGGATCGACCGTGTGCTGACGCTGGACCGTCGTCACTTCGAGGCGGCGCGCACTCCCTCCGGCAGGGCCCTGACGATCGTCCCTTGACGCCCCTGTGCCGACTCGGAGGCGACGGGGCTCCAACGTCAGTCTGCTAAGCTGCACAGATGCGTACCACC
>CAZLMT010000253.1:0-1883 GCA_964560615.1 uncultured Actinomyces sp. | reverse complement strand
GCCAGGATGTCCACATCCATCCGGCGATCAGCGTCGATGGGGATGGCACGCACCGACTCCGAGCCCACACCGAGGATCTCCGCGGATCGATCGATGCTGGAGTGCGCCTCGGCGCTCACGTAGAGCGTGCCGCGACCGTCCAGACCGGCACGCCTGCTCCCCTGACGCGCGCGTTCGCGCGCGGCCGTCAAGGCTGTGAGGTTGGAGACCATGCCGCCACTGGTGACGACGCCACCGGTGCGACCGAAGCCCACGAACTCCCCGACCCATCCGATCGTCTGCTGCTCCACCATCGTCGCTGCGGCGGCAACCGACGCGAGATTGACGTCGTGGGCCGCGGACAGGGACTCGGCGAGCACGCCTACCTCGAGCCCGGACGATCCGACGTATCCGAAGAAGCGCGGCCGCGACTGGGCGAGGCTCTCGTCGAGCAGCGTCTCCGCCTCGCGCAGGGCTGCGAGGGCGCCGATCCCTTCAGCCGGCAGCGGCTCGGACAGCAGCGCGAGGGTCTGCTCGCTGGGCGGTGGCTGGCCCGGTCGTGCGGAGTCGAATCCCTCCCACGATTCGCGGAGAATGCCGAACGCAAGCTCCAACGCAGGGATGCGCTCTTCGCCTAGCGACAGGGCTGTCGTGTCGTTCATCGCGCACCCGCCAGCGTCGCCGCACCTCGGATAGCCCGACCGGGAAGCGCCTTCGGCTCGAGCGTCCCGTCGCACACGACCGAGACCCCGTTGACGATGACGTGCGCGATGCCGATCGATGTCTCCACGGGTGATGCGTACGTCGCCCGATCGGCAATGGACTCGGCGTCGAAGACCACGATGTCGGCGTCGGCTCCCACCTGCACGCGACCCTTGCGCTTCATATCCGGGCTGACCCCTTCGAGGATCTGCGCGGGCACGAGCGTGCAGCGCCGCACCGCCTCAGCGACATCCAGCAGGCCCATCTCCCGCACGTACCACCGGAAGATGCGTGCGAAGGTGCCCGCGGTCCGGGGGTGGGTCTTCGTCCCCGCCGGGATGGGCCAGGCGCCGTGCTCAGCGGTTGTGCCAGCCGGGGGCACGAGTGGCATCGCGTCCGAGGCGACGGCGGTATCGGCATGCAGCAGAGCCCGGGTGAGGAAGCCCAGGTCGTCGGGCCGCTCCTCGCGAAGGAACTCGATCATCGCCAGGCCGCCAGGATCCTCGGAGCGCAGTTGCTCGAGCCGCTCGGCTGATTCGACGCGCTCGAGCGTCGGCAGGTAGACGATGTCGGTCGGCGCGAGGCCGGCCGACTCCAGCATCCGCGGGTCGAGGAATCCCGCACCGATGCCCGTAGCGCCGGATCCGTAGGGGTAGGCCTCCGTCGTCACGCGCAGGCCCTGGGCTCGCGCACGATCCAGCAACGCGTGCACCTGATCGACCGTGCGCACGGACGTGCTGTTGACGTGGCACAGATGCATGTGCGCTCCGGAGGACAGCGCAGCAGTCACCACCTCCTCGGCGCCGAAGAGACCGCTGTCCGGCCGACCCGTGTCCCGGACGTGCGTGAACGTCGGGACGTCGGACGAGGCTGCGAGCGCAGCCACCTCGAGGTACTCCTGAGCCGGAGTCTCGACGCAGTAGCCAAGCAGGACCCCCACGCCCAGCGCGCCCGCATCCAGTTGTGTGCTCAGCGCGTCGATGAGCCTGCCGTGCTCCATGTCCGTCAGCACCCGATGCCACTCCGGAGCGCCGATATTGGCGAGGAAGGACGGCAGCCCGGCGGATACGTCGAGGCCGCACACGTCCATGCGCGCGAGGGCCCATGACGCAGAGAAGCCGAAGTTGTTGGGGCTGCCGCACTCGGCAAACCGGGCGTAGGCGCCCGAGATGTCGCGCTGCCCTGCTTCCAACTCGAGCGCG
>CAZLMT010000252.1:937-1895 GCA_964560615.1 uncultured Actinomyces sp. | reverse complement strand
GACAACGAGCACCACCTACTGGCCGGTGAAGGGCTCGCCCGAGACCTCGCCCTGCCCCGGTGGTGCAGCCGCACTCCAGGCGGGGCAGGTGCGCACGGTGACGCGCAGCGACGGGGTCGCCGTCAGCACATGGTTCGACGCGGGGGGTCGACCGGTGGCGATCCTCACCGGCTCGGAGGGCAAGGGCGACCTCGCGTGCACCACCTACGCCCCCGACGGCACGATCATCGCGTCGTCGACCTCTGCCGGTGGCAAGGTCGTCGAGTCCTCGACCGTCACCATCGCCGTGGGCGGGGACCCACGCGTGACCGTCACCCAGACGACGGTCTCGGGGATGCCCGTGGACGTTGACCACATCACCAAGGTCGAGATCGACGGCAGGGAAGCGGCGCGCGTCGACTACGACGGCTCAGGACGCGTGATCCGAGTCGACTACGGCTCCGGCGTCACTCAACAGTGGGAGTACGCCCCCAACGGCAGCATCCGATCGAGCAGCGTCGCGACCAAGGACGATCGCACGATCGTGGACCAGGTCAAGGCCAATGATGCTGGCCGCGTCATGGGCCGCACCACCAAGGTCACCGGCGAGGGGGCTACTTCACGCGACTGGGAGTACGGCTACGACCAGGCTCGACGCCTCACCGATGCCGTGCTCAATGTCTCCGGCGACCTCGCCGGAGTGGGATCCGACAAGGTGAAGCTCACGTACGGCTTCGGCCCACAGGGCGGCGGGTGCCCCGGCGGCTACGCCGACCCGGGAAGCGACCTCAACCGCACATCGGGCTCGCGCAACGGCACGGCGTACGAGACGTGCTACGACGGTGCCGGCCGACCGGTGAGCACTACCGACCCACTCCTGTCGGATAAGGGCAAGGCCGCGATCAGTTGGGACGCACTCGGTCGCCTCACCTCGATCGACAGCACGTCGAAGCGCCTCGAGGTCGCGTGGAGCTGGGGT
>CAZLMT010000252.1:556-927 GCA_964560615.1 uncultured Actinomyces sp. | reverse complement strand
CGAGCGAGCTGGACCACGCCCAGGGGCGGCTCGTCGCTCAGCGCTCAACCGATGACTCACTGGCCGTGGCCTGGCGCATGGCGTACTCCTCGCCCTCCGCGACGGCGCCGTCGGTCGTCATCGGCGACGAGGCCACCGAGGTGCGCGTGTTGCTCCCCGGCGGAGCGCTGTGGCGCAGCATCGCGGGTGCCTCCACCATCGATCACCCCGGCATCCGCGGCGAGTACCTCGTGCGCACCGACGGCAAGGGCAACGTCGTCGCCGGTGCGGACGGCGGAGTGCTCGCCGAGGCACTCGGCCCCTACGGCGAGCCGCTCGCCGGGGGCAGCTCGCCGAGCGATCCCGAGTACGGCTACGCGTTCGAGCGCCTC
>CAZLMT010000252.1:0-354 GCA_964560615.1 uncultured Actinomyces sp. | reverse complement strand
CCCGGCTCGTCGTCGACCGGATACGGCTACGCCGAAGCTGACCCACTCAACCGCAGCGACCCCGACGGTGCCTACTCATGGTGGGACTTCGGGCGCGACATCCTCGCCATCACGAGCATCACCGTCTCGCTCGCGATCCCCGGCGCGCAGTGGTACACCGTTCTAGCCATCTCCGTGATCACGAGCAGTGCACAGCTCGGCATCACCGCGATGGAGCGCTTTTCCAATGGTCAGGACATGACCAATGCCGACTATGTCTTCGAGGGCATCTCGGTCGCGGTCGACATGCTGCTGCTCGGAGTGGGCGAAGGGGCCTCGGCCGTGTCACGCAAGCTGAGCAAGTCGGCCAAGAGC
>CAZLMT010000251.1:406-1896 GCA_964560615.1 uncultured Actinomyces sp. | reverse complement strand
CGAAGTTCGCCGCCTCGTGGAAGTCGCCCTCGCTGGTGGCGCCGTCGCCGAAGAACGTGCACGCGATGCGCTTCTCGCCGCGGTACTTGGCGGCCCACGCGAGCCCGGTCGCGTGCAGCATCTGCGTGCCGATCGGCACCGCGATCGGCGTGGCGAAGTGCTTGCGCGGCATCGCGTTGCCTCGCTCGTCGCCCATCCAGTGCAGGAGGATCGACTCCATCGGCACGCCGCGCCAGAAGAGACCGCAGTTCTCGCGGTAGCAGGTGACGAGCCAGTCATCCTTGTTCAGGACGTAGGCCGCGCCGAGGCTCGTCGCCTCCTGGCCCATGTTCTGCGGGTAGGTGCCCATGCGGCCCGAGCGCTGCAGCCTGAAGGCCACCTCGTCGAGGTGGCGGCAGGAGCTCATCGCCTCGTAGAGCTTGAGGAGGTCGGCATCGGGGATGAGGCCCTTGCCGAGGCTCTCGTCGAAGTTCCCCTTCTCGTCAAGGATTGAGATGCGGGGAATCTCGATGGACAGGGCGTTGGTGATGGGCATGGGTCGCTCCGAGACAAGAAGCGTAGCGACCCGGGGGCCCCCGGCGCACGTGGGCAGGTCCCGACTCCTTCTCGGGCGTTGGGCACCCGTATACGCTGTGGGTTCCATGGCGAATCTCACGCTTGTACAGGCCATCAACCTCGCCCTGATCCAGGAGATGGAGAAGGACGACCGTGTCATCCTGCTCGGCGAGGACGTTGGCGCCAATGGCGGCGTCTTCCGCGTCACCGAGGGTCTCCAGAAGCGCTTTGGCGCGCACCGCGTCGTCGACACGCCGCTGGCCGAGAGCGGCATCATCGGCACCTCGATCGGCCTCGCGATGGCTGGACTGCGCCCGGTGCCCGAGATCCAGTTCGACGGCTTCCTCGGTCCCGCGTACGACCAGATCTGCTCGCACGCCGCACGCATGCGCACCCGCACGCGCGGTGAGTTCACCGTGCCGATGACGATCCGCGTGCCCGTCGGCGGCGGAATCCACGCGCCGGAGCTGCACAGCGACTCGCCTGAGGCGATCTACGCGCACCAGCCCGGCATCAAGGTGGTGATGCCAAGCTCCCCCTACGACGCGAAGGGACTGCTGATCAGCTCGATCCGCGATCCCGATCCGGTGATCTTCTTCGAGCCCAAGCGCATCTACCGGGCCCTCCGCGAGGAGGTGCCCGAGGACGAGTACACGATCCCGATCGGCCAGGCGCGTGTGGTGTGCGAAGGCACGGAGCTCACGATGGTGAGCTGGGGCGCCAGCGTCGTGCAGTGCATGCAGGCGATCGAGAAGAGCGGCCGCAGCATCGAGCTCGTCGACCTGCGCACCATCTACCCCTTCGACATCGATGCGATCGAGGCGAGCGTCAGGAAGACCGGACGGTGCGTGGTCGTGCACGAGGCGCCGCTGACCTGCGGGTTTGGCGCCGAGATCTCGGCCCGCATCATGGAGCGCTGCTTCCTGCACCTCGAG
>CAZLMT010000251.1:0-231 GCA_964560615.1 uncultured Actinomyces sp. | reverse complement strand
ACTCGTCGAGGCCGAGCTCATCTCGTGGAAGGTCAAGCCTGGCGACCCCGTCAAGGAAAGCCAGACGCTCGCCGAGATGCAGACCGACAAGGCGCTCGTCGAGGTGCCAAGCCCATGGGCGGGCACGGTGACTGAGCTCTGCGGCAACCCCGGCGACATCATCAAGGTGGGCGCTGTGCTGGTGCGCTACGGCGCGGGCGGGGCATCCGCAACGGCACCCGCATCTGCTCC
>CAZLMT010000250.1:1571-1922 GCA_964560615.1 uncultured Actinomyces sp. | reverse complement strand
CATCGATGTCCTGCGCAAGGGGCGAGCAGCCGACGACGAGGCGACACCGCACGATGAGCCTCACGAGCACGACGACGGACACGGTCACGGCCATGGAGGGCCCCGGGCTGCGTGGCTGCTGCTCCTGCCCGTGCTCGCGATCTTCCTCATCGCCCCACCTGCGCTGGGTGCCTTCGCCGCGGCCCGCGACGTGGCCAACTCCGCACCACCTCAGGAGGCGAAGGCTCCGCCCTTGCCTCCCGGCGATCCGGCGGAGGTCACCGTCGCGGAGTACGTCGGACGCGCCGTCTGGGACGACGGACTGACACTCATCGACCGCACCGTGGAGATGACGGGATTCGTCACGCCCGA
>CAZLMT010000250.1:0-1561 GCA_964560615.1 uncultured Actinomyces sp. | reverse complement strand
CCATGCGCCCCTGGCTGCTCCTGTCGGGAGGGATCCTCGTAGTCCTCGGCGTGCTCGCTCTCATCGACGTGCTGCGCAAGGGGCGTGCCGCTGACGACGAGCAGACACCGCATGACGAGCCGCACGAGCACGATGACGGTCACGGCCACGGTCACGGTGGGCCGCGCGCTGCGTGGCTGCTACTCCTGCCGGTGCTTGCGATCTTCCTCATTGCGCCCCCTGCCCTGGGCGCTTACGCCGCGGCCCGCGATGTGAACAACTCCGCACCGACGGGCGAGGCCAAGGCACCACCCTTGCCCCCGGGAGATCCGGCGCCGGTCACCGTCGCCGAGTACGTCGGGCGCGCCGTTTGGGACGACGGCCTGACGCTCGTGGATCGCACCGTCGAGATGACGGGATTCGTCACGCCCGATCCGGCGGGCGGGTGGTGGATCAGTCGCATGGCGGTCGCGTGCTGTGCCGCCGACGCGATCGCGTCGAAGGTCAAGGTGCTCGATGCGCCCGACCTGCCGGCGGACACGTGGGTGACGATCACGGGTCGATGGGTGCCGGGCGGAGGGACCAAGACCGATACGGCGATCCCTCTCGTCGAGGTCATCGATCTCGTCGAGGTGCCGCAGCCCAGGAATCCATACGAGTAGCGGGCACCGTAGGGCAATTATTGACAATGATTGTCATTATCGCTACGGTCCAGGTGCTGGCCCGGGTTGCGGGGTGGCCCTGACGCTGGGGTCAGTCCGCCCTCGTACACCTCGTCTCGCGACGGCAACGCGACTCGGGCCGGCATTCACGCCACCTGACCGAGGAGTCCCGCATGCATACGTCTCTCCGCCGCCTCGCCGCAGTCGCCCTCTCCGCGGGCCTAGCGCTTTCGCTCGTTCCGGCTCTTGCCTCGCCGGGGACCGCCGCCGAGCGCGCTGGCTGCCCCGCCGAGCCCCTTCGGGTGGTCGTCAGCGTCAACCAGTGGGGCGACATCACGAGGAATCTCGCGGGTGCGTGCGCGAAGGTCGTCCAGATCTTGACGGACCCCAACATTGACCCGCACGACTATGTCCCCTCGGCCAAGGCCAAGGAGCGCTTCGCTGGTGCCGACATCGTCATCGTCAACGGGGTCGGCTACGACGACTGGGCTCAGCAGGCAGCTGAGCAGTACGCACCCAAGGCAACCCTGGTGATCCTCGGCGAGGGCGTGGGCGTGCAGGAGGGAGCCAACCCGCACCTGTGGTACAGCCCTGGCTACGTGTCGCTGGCGGTCAACATCATCACTGCGGCCCTGCGAGAGGCGTCTCCCAAGGCGAGGAACTATTTCCAAGAGCGCTACAGCGCGTACACATCAGGCCCCTTCGCGGGATACCTCGAGGCCGTGGGATCGATGCCGGTAGCTGTCCCTGCACTGCGCTACGCCGCCACGGAAACGATCTTCAACTACATGGCCGCTTCCACCATGCTCGAGGACCGGACCCCATCCTCCTGGGAGGTGAACTCGCTTCAGGAGAAGAACCAGACCAAGGCCAGCTCCCGGGAGTTCAAGCAGCTGCTCCGGGGCAAGAAGGTCGACGTG
>CAZLMT010000249.1:1685-1935 GCA_964560615.1 uncultured Actinomyces sp. | reverse complement strand
TCACCGCTGCCGCAATCGCGAGTCCGTAGAAGAAACTCACGCGAAGGACAAACAGGCCTAGCAGCGCTGCAATGACCGTGCTGCCCGCGAAGAGCACGGCCCGGCCGGCGCTGCGCATCGCAATGGCGATGGCCTCCTTGGGGTCCTTGCCCTCGAGGGTGTCCTGCCGGAATCGACTGAGGATGATTTGCGAGTAGTCGCTACCGACACCGAGACCGATCATCGACGCCAGATGCGGGGCGAACGACGC
>CAZLMT010000249.1:1377-1675 GCA_964560615.1 uncultured Actinomyces sp. | reverse complement strand
ACCGAATCGTCCAGGGGCAGCGGCAGGGTCACCGCCAAGAAGAAGGGCCCATTGGCGCCCGGCCCGAAGCCCTCCGCCATGAGGTCGAAGCCCACACGGGCCGGCGAGCCAGGCTGCGAACTTCCGTTGTCGGGGAAGCCCTGCTGGATGGAGGCCGCGGGGACGGCGAAACCGACGAGGATGCCGAGGGCGACGAGCGCGAAGAGCCACGGAGCCTTCTGCAGCAGCCTGCCGTAGCCCGCCCAGCGACTCTGGTCCAGGGGCTTGAGACGCGGGTGGCGCGCCCAGGGCATCCGCA
>CAZLMT010000249.1:0-1176 GCA_964560615.1 uncultured Actinomyces sp. | reverse complement strand
TCCTTGGGGTCCTTGCCCTCGAGGGTGTCCTGCCGGAATCGACTGAGGATGAACAGCGAGTAGTCGATACCGACACCGAGACCGATCATCGACGCCAGTTGCGGGGCGAACGACGCGACGTCGAGGAATCGAGCGACAAGGAGGATGAGCAACTGGCCCATCACCAAGCCTGTAATGGCGACGATGATGGGGAGACCGGCTGCAATGAGACTGCCGAAGACGATGATGAGGATGACGATCGCCACGAGGATGCCGATCGCCTCGCTGGACTCCCCTTCACCGCTCGCCGCAGTGAGAATCTGCCCCGACGCCCCGACCACGAGGGTCGACGTGCTGCCCGCCTCGATGAAGGCGATGAATTCGTCGGCCTGCTCGGGGCTGGCGACAGAGCTCGCCTCGCCCTTGAAGTCGACGACGGCGTAGGCGACCTTGCCGTCCTTGCTGATCGTCGACGTCGCCTCCATCGCCGCCGCGTTGGCGTTGAGGAGGTCATTGAGCTGCTTCTCGACGTCGGCCGGCGTGCCTTCGGGATAGGTGACGTCGGTGGTGCCGTTGGCGAAGGCGTCGTTCACTTCCTTCTGGAAGTCCTCCGGCGTGCCCGGAGGGAAGGGGACCGAGACCGGTTCCTTCTTGGGGCAGTCGGGTCCGTAGGTCTTGTCGTAGGGCGAGGTGATGCACTTCACGCCTTCGACGGTCGCCACCTTGGTGAGGAGCGCATCGACTTCGGACTTCACCGACTCGTCGTTGACCGTGCCGCTGGTGGGAGACCAGACGACGTTGGCCGAATTCGTGTTGGCGTTCTTGGGCGAGACATCGATGAGGAAGCTCTGCGCCAGGGCCGACTGGGTGTTGGGCAGCGAGAAGGAGTCGTTAAACGTGCCCTTGAAGGTCGTCGCGAGGAATCCGACGGAGACAAGGGCGATCACCCACACGAGGACCGCCACGAGCGGCCGGCGGATCGCCCACGTCGGCACGCGCCCCACAGTGACCTCCTCGTCAGCGGCCCGCTCCCGGAGCCTGCGGTGACCGTACCGCCTCGGGCTAGGCTTCACGCGTGTTCACGGTGACGCGCCTCGGGCCAGGTCCCTGGGAGTACGCCGCCGCCTGGGATCTTCAGCGCAGCACCCATGACGAGGTCGCCGCGGGCGAGGCGCCGGACACCCTGCTGCTCCTCGA
>CAZLMT010000248.1:0-1947 GCA_964560615.1 uncultured Actinomyces sp. | reverse complement strand
GTTCTCGGACGTCAAGCAGTCGGCACCCTTGAGGCGATCGCTCGAGCACAGCACCACGCCAGAGCCCCTCGCCCCCATGGGAAGACAGCACAGCCACCACGGCGGGGTTGCGCTGGACCTTCTCTTGGGTGCTTGACTTCTTCCGTCGAATCACGGTTCGCGATACTCCTGGATCGTCGTGGGCAGGGTGGAACGATTCACTGTCACGATCATTTCAGCCTCGGTGCCAAGGCTTTTCGCCTGGCCTCGACTCGTGATGGTGAACACCCAGCTCTGGACATCCAGATATCGGGCAATTGGCTGCAGGATCTGCGGCGTCATGCCGGGAATCTCCAGAAGTTCGGACAGGCTTGTGATCCCCTCCGGCCGAGCATCGCGCCGGGACACGATCGAGGCCGCCAGCTTCGGGTTCATGTCGAAGATCTCGGTCAGGACCTCGCCCGAGACCGTGTTGATGTTGATCTTGCCGGGGGCAGGGCGGGTGAACTCGTCGATCATGCACTCGTTGAGGACGATGCCGACCTGCTCCATCGAGAGTGCTGCGCTTGCTGAGTTCGCCGGGCCCATCCTGGTCTGGCCGCCGCTCGAGCGGCCCGTCCGTCCGGGCTGGGAACCCTGCTGTCCGCCTGCGCCCTGACTCTGCTGCGCGAGCGTGGCAAGGGGCGTGATGAGTAGGTTCTCCAGACGCGCGTTGGGCTGCTTCGAGTAGGCGACCAGGCTGCTGGCCTGTCCGGTGGAGATGCCGCACCGCTCGGCCACCTCCTCAGGCGTCGCCACCTTCAGCGAGATCTTCGGGAGTCCCGATGGCGCGAGCGGGGATGTGCGGCTCGCTGCCGTAAGGATCCCCGACCATCCCTGGTCCAGCTTCGTGTCGCCATCGTCATCGGGCCAGCTCAGGTCGCCATCCATCTCGTTGGGGTCGAGCCTGCCGTTGAGGTTCCAGTCCTCGCCGCGCGCGTACTCGGGCCACACGCCGGCGATCAGCTCGAGCTCAGCGAACGACCGGAGATTCGCGTTGCGCGGCAGGTACGACGTTCCACGGTTGCGGTAGTACGCCGACTCTGCGCCGAGCAGTCCAGAGTCGTCATCGGAGTCGCGCCAGTCCACGATCGCGTCCGCGACGTCCGGCGTCATCTCGCGCATGTTGATCAGGTTTGCCTTCGACACCAGGTTGATGTTCATCTTCGCGTGCTCATCAAGCGGTCCGGCCCACTCGACGCCATCGAGGTAGTGGCGGATGTCGTAAGTGCCCGTCTCGAGCTCGCCTGCGCTGTTGTTCTCGAGATCCTTGATGAGCGCGAGCGCATCGGTCGCGTCAGGGTTCTCGGTGTGGTACTCCATGATCGCGATCATCGTCTCGACGCCTGCACGGGCTGCCCAGCGCGCCTGAACGCGCGAGAGCGCCTCCATGCCCATCACGGACTGGCGCGTGGCGAGCACCTGCACTGTGGCCGCCACGGTCGCGCAGATCGCAATCGACCAGATGACGATCGCGAGCACCGATCCTCGGCGCGCTCTCATGGCCGGCCTCCGCCACCGCGCGATCCGCTGAGCTGGCCGCCGCCGCCCATGTTGCGGACCGAGGGTGCCCTGGTCGGCACCGCCGCCCGCGCCGCCAGCTCCACCTCCGCCGCCTCCCCCACCCGCACCGCCCGCGAGTCCACCGTCAGCGCCCGTACCGGCGGGCTGCGCCGACGGATCCGCAGGCACATATGGCGGAGGCACGCGGTCGAGCGGCACCACGGTCGAGAGGCTCAGCAGGTCACGCGGATCCTCAAAGGGATCCTCCCCGTCTGGCCGCCCCGTGCCGCTGATCGTGACGCGAATCGCCCACGGCATGCCGTCGATGTCAGAGTCCCACTCGTCGCGCCAGATCATGCCGTCGTAGGCCTCGAACTTGACTCCGATGATGCCGGACATGATCGGCTCCGCCATGCCGCCTCCGCG
>CAZLMT010000247.1:0-1950 GCA_964560615.1 uncultured Actinomyces sp. | reverse complement strand
CGCCCACGACGGTGCTTCGTCGTGGGCGGGAGGGTGTCCATGGGGCGGCGTTCCCTCTCTCTTCGGCAGCTCTTCGCTCATTGGGAGCGCAAAGCTGGGTCGGGGTCCCTAGTCTGCCGTCCATGACCGGTGAGACCTCGACGGGCGGCCTCGACCGCCGATCCTTCCTCGCGCTCGGAGCTGCGGCCACGGGTGCCGTCCTCGTCCCCGCCACCCCGGCATTGGCCGGGCGCACCGTGCGGGCATCGGGACCGGTCTTCACCCTGGGCGTCGCCTCCGGCGATCCGCTGCCGGAATCGGTCATCCTTTGGACCCGCCTTGCGCCGCAGCCCCTCGAGCTCGATGGCGGCATGGGCAAGGCGACAGCCACGGTCGAGTGGGAGATCGCGCGCGACGAGGCCTTCACCGTCGAGCGACAGTCCGGGTCCGTCGAGGCAACGCCGACGTACGGCCACAGCGTCCACATCGACGTCAAGGGGCTCAAGCCCGACACCTGGTACCACTACCGCTTCAAGCACGGGTCTGAGATTTCGACGGTTGGCCGCACCCGCACGACGCCTGAGTTTGGCGCGTCCATGTCACGCCTGGTCGTCGGCCAGACCTCGTGTGCCAACTGGCAGTCGGGCTACTACCAGCTGTACTCCGATCTGGCGGCGCAGCAGCCGGACTACTGGCTGGCACTCGGCGACTACATCTACGAGTACGGCAACAAGGGCTACATGCGACCCTCGCAGACCAAGCCCACCCGAACGATCCCCTGGACCGACGAGCCCTTCACCGTGTGGCAGTACCGCCGGCAGTACGGCCTCTACCGCAGCGCTGCCGAGTTGCAGGAACTGCATGCAGCGGCGCCCTACTCCGTGATCTGGGATGACCACGAGGTGGATAACAACTTCACGGCCTCCAAGAGCGGAGGTGACGGCCAGAAGGACCGCGTCAAGTTCCGCAAGCGTCGGGCAGCGGGTTTCCAAGCGTTCTGGGAGAACCACGCGATTCGCATTCCTCAGCCGGAGCCGATGCCGCGACGCATGAAGATCTACCGGGAGATCACCTGGGGATCGCTCGCCACCTATCTCATGCTCGATGGACGGCAGTACCGATCGGACCAACCTGGCAACAACACGCCGGCTGACTTCGGCAAGTGGGTGAAGGGCATGGTCGACCCGAAGGCCACGATGCTCGGCGCCAACCAAGAGGCCTGGCTCAACGAGCGCCTCGCTGACTCGACCTCGAGGTGGACCTACATGGCCCAGCAGACGGTCTTCTCCGACGTCAATGGGTCCGTGGGTCTTGGACTGCCCGCCGATGGCCTTTACAACTACGACTCGTGGGATGGCTACTGGGTGCCTCGCCAGCGACTCACCTCGTCCATCACGACCAACCAGGTGCGCAACCCCGTCATCCTCACCGGCGACTTCCACTGCAACCTGGCCTTCGATGTCCTCGAGTCGTGGCCAGACCCCCAGGACTTTCCGTCCATGGCGGAGTGCATCAATGCGACACTCACGTGGGACAAGCCGGCTATCGCTGCGGAGATCGCGACGGGCGCGATCTCGTCGCCGACCTTCTTCGGTGAAGGCGGTGTCGTCGAACTCGCTGGTCCGCCCACGCTCGCCAAGACACCCTGGGCGGCGTACGGGGAGCTGCTGGGCAACGGCTATGTCCTGCACGAAGTCACACCCGAGGCGAATCGGGCGACCTACCGCGTGTGCCAGGCGAACTTCAAGCCGGACACCGCCGAGGGCAAGCCGCGCACCGACAAGACGGTAGTCATCGCGGATGGCGTACCCGGCGTGAGCGACGTCGAGTAACGAACTGGCGAAACACGCTCATCACCTCCGGGCAGGCGCCTAGTCTGGGCGGGCTGATCGGAGGACCATGCAGTTGACCGTCGATGACATCGTCGCGACGCCGGAGTTCGCGGCGCGCGTGTCGGTGCTGTCCGAGGAG
>CAZLMT010000246.1:328-1971 GCA_964560615.1 uncultured Actinomyces sp. | reverse complement strand
GCATTGACCCGGGCACTCCCGATGATTCGAGCCATCAGGCGCCCGTCCGAGTCGCTTCGGACGTCAGGTAGGAGCGGCAGGACCGTGCGGGTGGACATCTCGTGGCTGATCCCCCGCACTACGTCGTTGGAGTACGTCGCGATCTCGTCGTAGATCCCCTGGAGTCGGTCGGCATCCGCAGATGCATCAAGCGCAAGCACGTCCTCACGCAATCGAACAATCTCCGGGGATACGACCCCTTCGACAATGCGGGCGAGTTCGCTGGACTGGTAGTGGACGTAGCCTTCAGCCTCAGCCCGCATATCGATGAGTCGTCCCTGCTGGGCGGCGAGCACCCTCATCTGTCGCTGACGCGAGGCTAGTGATGCCACCGGGGGCGATCAGCACAGCCCCCACGGCCATGGATCTCATGATGGAGGCAGCCAGCGCCGTCACCGCTCCTGCGAGTGCCCACAGGGTCGGCGCGTACCAGGATCGGCTCGCGATGCGACCTCGACCAACTGCCGCGATGGCCACCGCATACGTGGCCAACCCCGCGAGAGGAGCTAGGGCCGAAATTCCCACGCGGATGGGTAGGTCAAGGCCGTCGTCACCCGAGCGCGTGTAGACCGCGAACATGAAGAGGGGCAGGAGCGCGGCATAGATGCCGATTGATGTTGCCCAACGACTACGAAGCGCCCGTGTGAGCAGGGCGGTGTCAGCGAACAGTGACCTGTCCAGACTGCCACAACCGCACGGCAAGGACCCTTGAGTTGAATTCTGGGTTGGCTGTCAGACCTAGGGCTTGCAGCGTGCGCTGCACGGCGGCCTCAGCAGCCCTCACCGAGGTGCCCCGACGAGACGCAATCCCCGCATTGGACAGTCCCTCGGCCATGAGTCGGAGTATCTCTGCTTGCAATGTCGTGACGATAACGCCGCCCAACTCGGCATCAACCTCGCCCGACCCCATAGCCACCTGGGCGAGGGAATCCTCGACCGCATCCGAGATGTCATCCATGGAGTCCAGGCGAGACTTCACGATCATGATGGTGCCCTCCGGCAACCGCGCCGACCCCTCAACAGCCAGCTGGATGGAGCGATGGGCCGTCAGTGCCACGAGCCCCACCCAGGGGCGCTCATCAGCCACGCGCTGCAGCAGGTCGGCGCCCGTGGGGCCAGGCCCCAGATCGAGATCGCTGACGACGGCATGGGGATCCGACTCGGCAATCGCCTGAATGGCGGCGGCAACGGTGGCCACCGCCACCACGGTGAACCCCCCGCCTCGGAGTGCACCCGCCACGGCGGTCCGCGTGAAATCCTCGTCCTCCACCAGGACAACCCGCCGAGCTCCCCCAGGGAGTTCGACCCCATCAAGGGAGCTCGGGGAGTCCATTCAGGTCCTCACTCGGCGAAGAGGTCCATGAAGTCGCTGTACGGCACCTGGCCGTTGTCAGACCCTTCGATCGCCGACACCACTTCCTCGGGGATGGCCGCCCAATAGGCCGGGAAGTATCGAGCCACCTCCGGGTTCAGGGCATAGACGAGGAGGTAGTTGGTGATCCACATCGCGGGAGCCACGGGGACACCGACAGGGGCCGCGCTGCCGTCAGCCCTCACGACGAAGATCAACTGAGAGATGCCTGCTGCCTCCTGCGACTTGGAGG
>CAZLMT010000246.1:0-318 GCA_964560615.1 uncultured Actinomyces sp. | reverse complement strand
CTTCAGGGTGTCTCTCGCGTTGTTACTGCGCATCCATGCACCCATGTAGCCGCACGGCACACCGGGCGGCGGCTCCTTCGCCAGGTCGGGGTAGTCGCAGATCGCATCCGGCGCGAGCACCCAGTTGATCTGGCGCACAGGCGAGCAGTCGGAGAAGTCGGGGGACGACGGGTCCGGGCAGTTGGCCGGGACCCTGAGCATGCCTTCCTGGTCGACGACGAGTCCGTAGCTCCCGAGGTTCACGGTCACCTTCTCGCCGTCGATGATGCGCGTGTAGGTGTTGCCCGTCGTGTTGGTCAGGTAGGTGACGCTCTTCCT
>CAZLMT010000245.1:1334-1985 GCA_964560615.1 uncultured Actinomyces sp. | reverse complement strand
AATTCTGTCCTGAGAATCCTCGAGCACCTTCAGCGACACCACCATCAAGGGGTGGTCCTCGCTCCTGCCTCACGCTGGGCACCGCCACCGCAGAGCTACGCCGGATCCCCCGTCCATGCGATGGCGAGCCTGCCAACGCCCCGGTATCGGCAGGTGCGCGTCTCGCTGGCGACGACGCGGCACATCACGAGCCTGCTGGCGGAGTACGACGTGAACGTCGTCCACCTGGCAAGCCCATTCTTCACCGGGCTCCCGGCCGTGAGAGCCGCATCGCTTCTCGATGTGCCCGTAGTGGCGTCGTACCAGACGGACCTCGCTGCCTTCGTCACGAGATATGGATTCGCGCCTCTTGCTGCTCCGATCTGGCAGAGGCTCAGAGCCATTCACTCGGCTGCTCAGCTCAATCTGGTGCCTTCCCTCGCCTCTATGGAGCAACTTCGTCGACAGGGAATCCCACATGTCCGCCTGTTACCCCGCGGGGTCGATGCGGAGCGATTCAACCCGCGTCACTGGTGCCCTGCGCTGCGGCAGAAGTGGGCACCGGGTGGTGAGACTGTGGTGGGTTATGTCGGCCGACTGGCACCCGAGAAGTGCATCGACGACCTACGGGTGTTGCAAAACACCCCGGGCATCCGACTCGTCATCGTCGGA
>CAZLMT010000245.1:284-1280 GCA_964560615.1 uncultured Actinomyces sp. | reverse complement strand
TGCCAGAGCCTTCAGGAGGTGCTGGCCTCCGGTGTACCGGCCGTGGCTGTTGGCGCCGGCGGCCCCCTCGACCTCGTCGAATCAAGCCGTAACGGTTGGCTCTACGCGCCGGGAGACCTCGATGAACTGCGCGAGCGTGTCATCGACCTTGCAGGTGATGTCGCCAAGCGCCGCGCAATGGGACGCCGCGCCCGCGAGGGAGTCGAGACGCGGACGTGGGAGAGCGTCGGTGACCAACTCATCGCGCACTATCGCCGGCTCACAGGAGTTGCGGACGAATCGTTGCGGACTGTGGCTTAGGAGGGATCATGAGAATCGTCCAGGTGGCCAACTTCTACTCTCGGGCCAGCGGTGGCCTGCGCACCACCATGGAGGCATTGGCGGATGGCTATGCCCGTCGTGGACACGAGGCCATTCTCATCGTTCCCGACGAAGGTCGAGCAATGCGCCGCACGGATCGTCCGTGGGGGACGCTCGTCCAAGTCCCCGCGCGAGCGATTCCGCGCTCCGGTGGCTACCGGGCCGTCACTGACGTTGACCTGCTCTGCACGCTCCTCGATGACATGAAGCCCGACGCTCTAGAGGTTGCGGATCGACTCACCCTGCGCCCACTCGGCTGGTGGGCGTCGGCGTCAGGGGTGCCGGCCGTGATGTGGGCGCACGAGAGGGTAGATGGCGTCCTCCGGGCATTCACTCCCCCCGGGATCCCTCACAGACTTCTTGCCGATGCGTGGAACCGCAGCTCGATGCATCGCTTCGACCGTATCGTTGCGACGACGGCGTTCGCCGCCGAGGAGTTTGAGCGCATCGGCGCCCAGCACGTTGTCCGGGTGCCCCTGGGCGTGGACCTCACTACCTTCACTCCCGCCCGGCGTAGCGATGAACTGAGGAAGGCTCTCTTGGGCCGCGATTCCGACGTGCTCATCGTCACCTGCACAAGGCTGTCAAGGGAGAAGAGACCTGACCTCGCCGTGCAGACCCTGCAGCACCTCCGTC
>CAZLMT010000245.1:0-274 GCA_964560615.1 uncultured Actinomyces sp. | reverse complement strand
ACCTCCGTCAACGCGGCGTCAAGGCCCGGCTGGTCGTGGTCGGGACAGGGGCGTGGGAGTCCAAGGTCCGCCGCATGGCAACTGGCCTCCCGGTGACGTTCCTCGGGCACGTGTCGGACCGGCACCATCTCGCCGCCATGCTTGCCTCTGCGGACATCGTCCTCAGCCCCGGACCGATCGAAACATTCGGCCTGGCAGCGCTCGAGGCTATGGCCAGCGGCACCCCCGTGGTGGCATCGCGCACCAGCGCCCTCGTCGAGATCGCCTCCGGTGC
>CAZLMT010000244.1:0-1987 GCA_964560615.1 uncultured Actinomyces sp. | reverse complement strand
GGCGATCGCCCGCACGACCTGGTCGTAGGGACTGGCTCCGAGGTCGCAGCTGAAGATCCCCAGGATGCCGCTGCAGAAGCAGAGGAGCCCCACGATCCAGAGCGCAATGCGCGCGCCCATCGACCACTCCGGTGCGTCAATAGCACCCAGGGCGAGCCGCGTGAGGTCGACCACCACAGCAATACCGACGAAGGAGATCAGCGTGCCGATGGCGGGGCGCAGCCCGAGTGCCCATGACATGAGCACCATGAGGACGCTCGCGAGGAGGAGGACTGTCCCCACACTGAGGCCACTCGTGCGTGACAGCGCGGTGAAGAACGCATCCGGCGGCGCGACCCCGAAGCCCGCGTCGATCATCATGCCGAGGCCGATGCCGACGAGGACGACGCCGATGACCAGCGCGGCCCACGCGCGCGGTGTCCGCAGCGGGCTGCGAGCGAGGGGGTCGGCCGACAGGGGCGACTCCGGCACTATCGGCCAATGGCCACGATCGAAGCCTTTGACCCGCCCGAGGTGCGCCGGCGCGAGCAACGCGGCTGGTACTTCTACGACTGGGCAGCATCTGCCTTCTCCACCACCGTGGGCACAGTCTTCCTCGGTCCCTATCTCACCGAGATCGCGAAGTCGGCGGAGCAGGCGGGGGAGCAGATCACGCTCCTGGGCGTCATCCCGGTCACGGCCGAGTCCTATGTGCCCTACGGCGTCGCCGTCTCGGTCGTCGCCCAGTTGATCCTCATGCCCATCGTCGGCGCGATTGCCGACACGGCGAAGTCCAAGAAGTCGATCATGGGGCTCTTCGCCTACATCGGCGCCTTCGCCACCATGGGAATGTTCTTCCTGCAGGGCGACAATTACCAACTCGGTGGCGTCCTCTTCATCGTCGCCAACGCGGCCTTCGGTGCCGCTCTAGTGGTCTACAACTCATTCCTCCCTGAGATCGCCACACCTGATGAGCGCGATGGCGTGTCCTCGCGCGCATGGGCGATGGGATACGCCGGCGGCATCATCCTGCTCGTCGCCAACCTCGTGCTCTTCCTCGGCCACGAGTCCTTCGGCATCAGCGAGTCGATGGCGGTGCGCATCGCGCTCTTCTCCGCGGGCGCGTGGTGGGCGCTCTTCACGCTCATCCCGCTCGCACGACTGCGAAACCGGTCGAATCCGCTTGCTCCGGAGGTTGCGCAGGGCGGGCAACGTCGAGGCGTCGGCCTGCGCCAGCTCGCGCACACCATGCGCGACCTCCGTCGGTATCCCGTGGCACTGCTCTTCGTCGTCGCGTTCTTCTTCTACAACGACGGCATCCAGACGGTCATCGCGCTCTCCGCGACCTACGCCGACCAGGAGCTCGGGCTCGAGACGACGATCATCATCATCGCCGTACTCATCGTGCAAGCCGTGGGCATCGCGGGCGCGCTACTGCTGGGTCGAGCGGCGCGCCGCTTCACCGCCAAGAAGGTCGTGCTCTTCAGTCTCATCCTCTGGACGCTCGTGCTCGTCGTCGCCTTCCTGCTGCCGGCGGGGTCGAGCCTGCCCTTCCTCTTCCTCGCGGCCTTCATCGGTTTCGTGCTCGGAGGCAGCCAGGCGCTCTCGCGCTCGCTCTTTGCCCAGCTCATCCCGCGTGATCGCGAGGCGGAGTACTTCTCGTTCTACGAGATCTCCGGCAGCGCGAGCTCGCTGCTCGGTCCGCTTATCTTCGGCCTCACGCTGCAGTTCCTCGGCTCCTACCGCTACGCGATCCTCGCCCTTGTCGTCTTCTTCATCATCGGCGGCATCCTGCTCTCGCGCGTCGACATGAAGAAGGGTGTCGAGGATGTCGAGGCGGGGGGCAGGGCACCGGCATGACGCCTTCGCCCGAGACGCCTGGCTTCATCCCGTACGCCGGTCCGCGCGTCGAGGATCCTGCGCAGGCGGGACGTGCCTTCCTCGAGCGGATGAGCGCGCGGCGCAGCGTGCGTGACTTCAGCGCCGACCCTGTCCCGCGCGAACTCAT
>CAZLMT010000243.1:419-2036 GCA_964560615.1 uncultured Actinomyces sp. | reverse complement strand
ACGCGGGCCATGGACCTACGCGAGGCCTACTTCAGCCCGACCGAGTCCGTGCCCGCGGCCCAAGCAGTGGGTCGCATCTCGGCGGACTCGCTCGCCGCCTATCCGCCCGGGGTGCCCAACATCCTCCCCGGCGAGATCCTCACCGAACCCATCGTCGAGTTTCTCCGCTCAACCGCAGCCTCGCCTTACGGCTGGGTGCGGGGCAGCCTGGATCCTGCCGTGGATCGCATGCGCGTCATCGCGGAATAGCAGCGACGGACCTCACCAGTTCGACGTACGCCGACATCCCCCATTCGAACGCTACGTCATCGACGTGGGCGCGATCCGCTGCTTCGAGTGCGCGTGCCAGACAGGGATGATGAAGCACGTAGTCATTGGATACGCCCGTGAACCCAGCCTCGAATGGCTCGACCGCTGAGCCCAGCACGAGATTGTCGAAGAGTGCCATGAGGGGCATGACATGAACCTGCGGGACACCGCACCGAGTGAGGAATGATGCGATCGCCTCGTAGACCCGCAGAGCATGATCGCGATTGACACTTCGCGACACGATGATGGATGCAGCGACGCGGTGGGATCGATACGCACGCCGGTAGCGCCGCCCCAGCTCGGCAAGATCCGCTAGATCGACGGAACCCTCCACGACAGAGACGTCAATGGTCGAGTTGATGCGGGCGTGCACGAGGTCGTGGATCTCATCCATTCCGCTCACGTGCGCATAGAGGGAAGGCGCCTGCACACCGAGACGCGCAGCCAGGCTCCGCATCGTGAGGACTGTCTCGTCGGGGCCTTCGTCGAGGAGAGCCAGGGCTTCCGCAGCGATCCGCTCCTGGGTGACGGCCGCGCGCGTCGGGGCTGCCGTCACGGGCAACTCCCCACCAAGATCACGGTGTCATCACAGCCTTCCGCTGGTGACCTAACGCCGTTAGTCTGCGCTCAGTCAAGGGCCGGGTCAACCCCGGTAGTCAAGGAGGAGCGGTGTCCACTGAGGCCGTCCCGGCGCTGCGCGTGCAAGGGGTGAGCAAGGCCTTCGCTACGCCCGAGGGCGGCGAGGTCAGGGCCCTCGACGACGTCAGCCTCGACGTCGCAGATGGATTGTTCATGGTGCTCCTCGGGCCATCCGGCTGTGGCAAGACCACTCTGCTCAGGTGCATCGCGGGACTTGAGTCTCCCGATGCCGGCGAGATCACGCTGCGCGGTGAGCGCATCGACACGGTCCCCGTCTGGAAGCGCCGCGTCAACACCGTGTTCCAGTCCTACGCGCTCTTCCCCCACATGACGGTGACGCAGAACATCGCCTTCGGGCTACAGATGGACCACCTGCCCAAGGATGAGATCGCGCGCAAGGTCGAGCAGTCCCTCGACCTCGTCAAGCTCACCGGCCTAGGCGGGCGCAGACCACACCAACTATCTGGGGGACAGCAGCAGCGCGGCGCACTCGCCCGCGCCCTCGCCAAGGAGCCTGAGGTGCTGCTCCTCGACGAGCCCCTCTCCGCGCTCGATCTGAAGCTCCGGCGCGGCATGCAGCTGGAGCTCAAGCGCCTGCAGCAGGAGACGCACATCACGTTCATCCTCGTGACCCACGACCAGGACGAGGCCATGTCCATGGGCGACCAG
>CAZLMT010000243.1:0-207 GCA_964560615.1 uncultured Actinomyces sp. | reverse complement strand
GTTCGTGGCCGACTTCATCGGCGAGGCCAACATCTTGGATCTCACCACCGAGGACACCGGCGCTGCGCTGGCGAGTTGGGGTCCGATCCCGACTGAAGCGTGGGCCTCCGACTCCCCCGCCGTCGGAGGGACCAGCCGCACCGTCGCCGTGCGTCCCGAGGACGTCCTCCTGTCAGCCGAGGGGAACGGCCGCTTCTCGATCGTCGA
>CAZLMT010000242.1:0-2074 GCA_964560615.1 uncultured Actinomyces sp. | reverse complement strand
GCCGGGACTGCCGATCGCACTACTCAGCCCGCCGCCGTGGACCGGCGACTACTACCCCTCGACGCGTGCGCACGCTCCGGCGGTCGCTGCGGCGCGAGCCCTCGCCTCACGGATGGACATGGCGTACGTCGATGTCGAGCCGATCGTCGGGCCTCGCCTGGCGACCTGCAACCCCGACGGAATGCATTGGTCGTGGGAGGTGCACTCCCTCGTGGGAGAGGCGGTTGCCGCATCCCTGTCGCATTGACCGACCATCTGGCGCTCGAACGCACATTAAGAGGGGCACAATCACAGGCATGACGATGGCGGGGGAGACGAAGCGGCCGTTGCGGCGCGCCCTGGTCGTAGAGGACAACGCCGCTCTCCCAGCCCTCATCACTGGCGCGGTCGCCTCGCTGGGTTTCGATGTCGATACGGTCGCTGATGCCCGCGCGGCCCTGCGTGCCTTCGCCCAGGGCGATCCAGATCTGCTCATCGCCGACGTCGACCTCGGATCGCGGCCCAACGGAATCGAGCTCGCCCACATCCTACGCTCGCAGGCGCCTTACATTGGCGTTGTCTTCCTCACCCACTATCCGACACCGGAGTCCGCCGCGCAGCAGCTCGTGCTGCCCGAGCGCTCGGCCTTCGTCAACAAGTCCTCGCTCACCGACCTTGCCGATCTCGCGCGCAGCATCGAGTCGGCGCTCTCCGATGAGGGCACTCCTGAGTCGATCGTGGCGAGCACCGAGGTGAACCCACTCGCAGCACTCACACCCGGGCAGATGGGTGTGCTCGCCGACGTCGCCGCGGGCTACACCAACGCCGAGATCGCCGTACGTCGCGGGAGCTCCGTGCGAGCGACCGAGCGCATGATCGCCCGCACCTTCGATGCCCTTGGCCTCGCCGATGATCCGACGCACAATCCCCGCGTCGTGGCCGCGATGCTCTATGCCCGGCACGCGGGCATCCCGGCGGAGACCCGACCGTGAGACCGGCGCCCGCCTGGTGGGCCGCTCTCGGTGGCCCCTGGTGCGTCTCGGTGTGGTCCGGCGTGGTCGGCGTGGCCTTCGTCATCCCCTCGGCCATCTGGACGGCGATCTACTCGCCCATCTCGCTGGCTGAGTCAGCCGTGGGCGAGGTCGCAGCGGCTGCGGTGTCCCTCCTCGTTCTGTGGTGGGCTCACGCCTGGTGGCTGTCTCCCTCACGTGCCGGTCAGCGCTATCGCACACTCCTCGCGATCGCTACCTTCGCTGTCGTCGGCCTCGTGCGCCTTGCCATGCTCTTCACGACCCGCGAGGTCCTTGGCATCGAGCAGCCTTGGTCGCCGCTCCAGGCCCTGCTGACCGGTGGGGTCTACAGCGTCGTGATGCTGAGCCTCGTCGCGGTCATTGTCGATGCGGTGCGCCAGCACACGCGCACGATGGAGGATCTCGAGCAGGCTCAGCAGACTTTGGCGCGCGCAGCTGAGGTGGAGGCCGATGAGGTCGAGGCGCTGCAGGTTGCCTACGTGGAGCGGGTAGTCGCTGAGGTGCGCGCGGCCGTCGAGGAGATCCACGACGGCGGCGATCCGGCGCGCCTTGCCGCCGGGATCCAGGACGTGTCCGACCGCTTGGTGCGCGAGGGCAGTCACGCTCTGCAGGCTGGTGAGGTTGTCGACGACGCGCTGACGGTGCCGCGCCCTCGCGTGCGCCTTCGCACCGTCCTGGCGGGCATCGGCCCCGCTGCTCCTGTGGCAGGTCCTGTCGCCTTCGAGCTGCTCGTCTTCACCGCTTTCGCTCGGGACTTCGGTCTCGCCTTGGCGATCCTCAACGCCCTTCTCGCGACGGCCATCCTCGTGGCCGGCAACCTGCTGCTGGGTCGTATCGCGGAGCGGCACTGGCCTGCGCGCGGGCGGCTGCCGCTTCTCTTCGTCGCCTACCTCGTGGTGGGGCTCGTGGCCACCCTCGCCGTTCAAGGCGTCCTGCTCCTCCTCGGCGAGTTCCGGCCACTGTGGTCCGGAGGTGTCGCCTTCGCCCTCTTCATGCTCCTGGTGAGCATCCTGCCGAGCATGCGGCGGATGCAGGCCGACGCTGAGCTGGCGCTAGCCGACTCG
>CAZLMT010000241.1:542-2101 GCA_964560615.1 uncultured Actinomyces sp. | reverse complement strand
GCCCATTCCGCACCCTCCTTGAGGGGGCCGCGGACGACGAGCAGCATGAGCAGGCTCCACCCGGCCATCACCGCGCCCAGCACCATGTAGGGCAGACGCAGGTAGTCGCGCAGTTCGGGGCTGTCGATGGACGCGGGTGGCCCGAAGCCGAAGAGGTCGAAGAGCGAACCCGCAACTGCCCCCGCCACGACGAGGAGCAGCGCATAGCCGAGGACGAGGATCAGGACCACGGTGAGCCAGGTGATCCACGCATTCCTGCTCATGCTTCGAGCCTAGCTACGACAGGATGTCCTTGCGCTCGAATCGAAGCATGGCGATGCCGACGAGCACGGCGAAGACCGTCACGTTGTAGAACAGCCCGATCGCCATCTGATCCCACACGATGACCGGACCCAGGGCATCCGCCCATGCCCCGGCGTAGCGGGCGGGCAGGAAGTCGCGGATGGGTCCGAGTGCATCGATCGCATCGAGGATGTTGGCGACGATGACGATCACCACAGCCGCACCCACCGCGCCGAGTGGCACGTCCGTCGACACGCTCGCCAGGAAGGCGATGCCCGCAGGCACCAGCAGGGTGACCGCGATGTACGCCGTGATGACGACGAGGCGCACGGTGGATTCGCCCGCACCCAGCGTGCCGCTGAGCGGACTCGCCAGCGTGCCACTGCCGAAGGCGAGCAGGCCCAGGAAAAACGACGCGAGCACGAGGGCGAGGAGCACGGCGAGGCTGAGCAGGAGTCCGACGACCACCTTGATGACGAGGAATCTGCGGCGCGGCACGGGAGACGCGAGCAGGTAGCGCATGGTGCCCCACGACGCCTCGCTCGCCACGGTGTCGCCGAGGAACATCGCGGCGAGGATCACCAGCAGGAAGGCCGAGGAGAAGAGCAGGCCGCTGAGCGCGAAGTTCCACGGCCCGGAAGCCATCAGGCCGAAGACATCGAAGTCGCCGTCCGCGAGTCCCCCGTCGCCCGAGGACGGGCCGAACTTCACGGCCAGCATGACGATGAGGGGCAGCGCGATCACGATCGCGAAGGCCACGGCCGTGCGGCGACGGCGTACCTGACGGATCATCTCCACGCGCACGCTCAGGGTCTGCCGAGCGGAGTAGTCGTACATCAGCTATCCCCCTGCGTGAGCGGGCCGGCGTTGACCTCGTGGTCGGCACCGACGAGGTCCATGAAGACGTCCTCGAGTTGCTCGCCGCTGCGGCCTGCGAGCAACTGCTCGACGGTGCCCGCGGCCACCACCTGGCCGCGGTGCATCACGACCACATCGGAGCAGGTCTGCTCCACCTCGCTGAGCAGGTGCGAGGAGAGGATGACCGTGCGCCCGTCCTGCGCGTAGTCGCGGAGCACCTGGCGCATCTCGCGGATCTGCGGTGGATCGAGGCCGTTGGTGGGCTCGTCGAGCACGAGGAGATCGGGCAGTCCGAGCATCGCCTGCGCGATCCCCAGGCGCTGCTTCATGCCCTGGCTGTAGGCGCGCACCTTGCGGTCGATGCTGGGCCCGAGGCCGGCGATCTCGAGCACCGTGTCGAGATACATCTCCCCCTCGCG
>CAZLMT010000241.1:0-532 GCA_964560615.1 uncultured Actinomyces sp. | reverse complement strand
ATGAGGCCCATCGCAATGCGCAGTGTCGTGGTCTTGCCCGCGCCGTTGGGGCCGAGCAGGCCGAGGACGACGCCGCGCGGCACGGTGATGTCGACACCCGCCACCGCGCGTACGCCGTCGCCGTACTGCTTGACGAGCCCCTCGACGACGAGCGGGCTCTCGGCCAGATCGGGCCGTGACGACGCACCCTTGACCCGCAGGCGCAGGAGCCAGACGACGAGTGCCACCGCCACGCAGACTCCGAGTGCCATGAGCGGCCACGCCCACAGCGGCAGTCCCTGCGCGCTGGTGGTCATCACCACCTGCGGGATCACGACGGCGGGCTCGGCGAGGGCGACGGTGTAGACCGCGGGCTCATCGGGCATGCGGTAGGCCTGGTCGGTCGTGCCCACCGTGACGATGAGCCGATCTCCCGGCGCGACATCGGCGACGATCGCGGGGAGCTCGACGTCGACGCGGGTCGGCGTCGGTCCCACGTCGACGTTGACGGGTGCGACGAGGCCGTTGGGCAGCACGAAGGCACCGGCCCCGG
>CAZLMT010000240.1:1741-2106 GCA_964560615.1 uncultured Actinomyces sp. | reverse complement strand
CGCGGCTTGGCTGGTTCGCCGGTGGAAAGCGCCCAAGTCGCTCGCCCATGAAATTGCCCTGGGCTGCGGCGGCTGTGTGCGGGCCGCGCTGGCCGATCTGGAAAGCGCCTACGACATGGGGGCCGTGGCATGAAGGGCGAGGGCGACTGCTACGAGGCCGCGGCCAAGCTGCTCTACGCGCACCGGTCGTGTCCGGGCATCGTGCTCGTCCACGGCACGGTGACCGGGCAGGGGCCGATTGCCGGAATGCGCTACGGGCATGCCTGGATCGAGATCGGTGATGTGGTGCTTGATCCGAGCAACGGACGCTTCGTCTGTGCTAGGAAGTCCGCCTACTATGCGGTGGGCGAAATCGGCGAGCCGTT
>CAZLMT010000240.1:930-1596 GCA_964560615.1 uncultured Actinomyces sp. | reverse complement strand
CTTCACTCCGTCCCACTCCGAGTACACCCCGAAAAATGGTGAAACAATCGGATGGACTCAGCGCGGCTGACTGCGAGAGGCCAAGGACTATGAATGAACCCAACTACCAAGCCGGTGACCGTGTGCGCATTGCCCCCAAGTGGGACGGCGACGACACGGTCTATGTGATCGTGGAATGGAACATCGACCGCGGAGTGATCACCCCGCTGTATTGGCCGCACGGTGTGCTGCGCCCGCAGGAACTGGCCACCGCCGACATGATCGAACCCGCTCACTTTCCGCGTCCCAAGATACGCAAGTCGCGTAGCAATGGGCCGCGCCAACGCAAAGAGAAAGGAAACTAGTAGGATGCCTGACAACGAAATGATGGGCGACGAGCAGTTGCCCCAAGACGCCCACCGCAACCCCCGACGCCGCGCGCGGGAGACCCAGACGCCCGAAGTGGGGCTCTTGGTCATGCCTGAGCCGCGGCACGAACTGGAAAAGCTCGTGCTCCATGAGGAGGCGAGGGGCGACATCGCCACTGCACTCCGCAGCCTGGCCATGGCCGAGCAGATGGAGGAGGTGTGGAAGTTGAGCACGATCCGCCCGATGGCGGGGCGCTGCATCCTCAACTTCTACGGACCGCCGGGGACGGGCAAGACGAGGGCCGCCCTAGGACTGGCG
>CAZLMT010000240.1:0-920 GCA_964560615.1 uncultured Actinomyces sp. | reverse complement strand
ACCCGTGCAGCGCTGGGCCTCGCGCTGCAGCTCGGCAAGCCGCTCTATCAGGTGGACTACAGCGCGATCGTGAGCAAATACCTCGGCGACACGGCCAAGCACATTGTGCTGGCTTTCCGCCAGGCGAGGGAAGCCGATGCGGTGCTGTTCTTCGACGAGGCCGACTCGCTCCTATCCAAGCGCGTCTCCACCGGAGAA
The DNA here is from genome assembly GCA_964560615.1 of uncultured Actinomyces sp. Taxonomy (GTDB): domain Bacteria; phylum Actinomycetota; class Actinomycetes; order S36-B12; family S36-B12; genus Mxb001. The sequence continues at coordinate 722 of CAZLMT010000240.1, read as the reverse complement.
TCCTGCTCCACGTCGATCAACCAGAACCGCAACACGCTGATGCAGGAACTCGACCGGTTCGGCGGCGTGGTGGTGATGACGACCAACCTGTTTGGCAATTACGACGAGGCCATGCTTCGCCGCATCGCCCGACATATCGAGTTCCGACTGCCCGACACAACGATGCGGGAGCAAATCCTGCGGCTGCATCTGCCCAATGCCGACCGCGTTCCAGAGACGCTGCGCGGCATTGCCATGGCGGCGCACGGACTGTCCGGCGGCGATCTACTCAACGTGTGCCTCAACGCCATCGAGGCGGCGTCCATCGATCCCGACCCGCAGAACTGGCGGGTGACCGAGGAAATGCTCATGGCCCAAGTGCGCAAGGTGCAATCGACCAAGCGCGGTCACTCGGGCCGCGACGACTCGAAGCTCAACCTCAGCCTGAACTGACTGCCATGAGCGGAATCTTCGGATGGAGTTACTCGCCGGGGTGCAGTGGCACGCCGTGGGATGATGATCAGCCGTGCGAGGTGTGCGGCAAGGACGTGGAGAAGTGTATTTGCCCCGAGTGCCCGACGTGCGGATGCCATGGTGATCCGCAATGCTACGCTCCGGAGCACGGTCACGGGCTTGTTCGCAGCCCCGCACAAGTGGACAGCTTGCGGATCGAAATAGACAAGTGGGAAACAATCGCCCAAGCCGAGGCCGAATACTGGGCTGCGCGTAATCGTGAAGAAGCC
>CAZLMT010000239.1:1726-2108 GCA_964560615.1 uncultured Actinomyces sp. | reverse complement strand
AAGTTGGTCAATTCGACCTGGGATCCACTGGTCAAGGGCAAGCTCAACTTCAAGTCGACCGACTCGCCGACGAAGTTCAACCGACTGAACATCGCGGCGATCACTCCACGCGTCGACACCGTGAAGTGCAAGCCTGAGTAGGAATGGACGACTAGATGGACCGTGAGACGGCGCTTGAGATCCATGAGTTGCATGCACGCTTGTGCAAGGCGATCGCGGATCCCAAGCGCCTTCTCATTATCAACGAGTTGCGTGACGGACCCCTGACGGTCGGAGAGCTTGCGGAGGCGCTGGAGATCGGCCAGCCCAACTGCTCGCAGCACCTCGCGATTCTGCGTGACCGCGGAGTCGTGGAGGCGACCCGTCAGGGGCCGCACGCGGT
>CAZLMT010000239.1:0-1716 GCA_964560615.1 uncultured Actinomyces sp. | reverse complement strand
GGTCTATTCCCTGCGCAGCGACAAGGTCCTCGCGGCCATCGACCTGCTGCGCGAATTCATGGCCGAGGAGTTGGGCACCCGCAGCCGACTCGGCAAGGCCGCCACCCGAGCCCCGCGCTCCCTGGCGAGCCTCTAGGCGCCGAGCGCCTCTCCGCGGTGCTCGCGCATCCGATCCAGGCTTCCTGTGAGTCTCCCCGCTGTAACTGCGGGAAGCCCGACGTCTTCGAAGATCTCGCGATTGAGGATCTCGGTCGCCGCAAGCGCGCGGCGGCGGCCCGCCGACGTGATGCGGGCGAGCACCTGGCGACGATCTCCCTCGCCGCGCTCCCGCGTGACATGGCCGTCCCGCTCGAGGCGATCCACGGCGCTCGTCACTGAAGCAGGGTGCACCTGGAGGCGCGAGCCGATCACCGACATGGGCAGTGCGCCGCGCCTGCTGAAGACCAGCAGCATGAGGATTTCGTAGCGCGCGAACGTGAGATCGGGGCGGAGTAGCTCATCGATCCTGTGATGCAGCAGTTGCTGCACCCGCGTGAGGGTCGTGACCAGGCGCATGCCGGGAGCGGCTTCGCTCCATCCGTGATCGACCCAGTGGGCCTCTGCGAGTGCGATGGGATCGGGGCTCACATGCCCCGCCGATACTGTCCGCCCACCTCGAAGAATGCGTCCGTGATCTGCCCGAGCGAGCAGGAGCGCACAGCCTCCATCAGGGCATCGAAGACGTTGCCGTCGCCCCGGGCCGCGTCGCGAAGGCGCGTGAGGGCCGCGGGTGCGGCGTGGCGGTGGCGCTCGTGGAAGTCCTGGACGCGAGCGACCTGGCGAGCTCTCTCAGCCTCAGTGGCACGTGACACGGTCTCGGGAGGCTCACTCCTCGAGACGGGGTCAACAAAGGTGTTGACGCCGACGATCGGCAGGGAACCGTCGTGCTTGCGGTGCTCGTATTCCATCGACTCGTCCTGGATGCGCCCGCGCTGATAGCCGGTCTCCATCGCGCCGAGTACGCCGCCTCGCTCGGTGAGCCGATCGAATTCGGCGAGGACCGCCTCCTCGACGAGGTCCGTGAGCTCCTCGACGACGTAGGAGCCCTGCAGTGGGTTGTCGATCCCCGCCAAGCCCCACTCGGAGTCGATGATGAGCTGGATCGCGAGCGCGCGCCGCACAGACTCGTCCGTGGGGGTGGTCACGGCCTCGTCGTAGGCATTGGTGTGAAGTGAATTGCATGAGTCGTAGTAGGCGCACAGTGCCTGCAGCGTCGTCCGGATGTCGTTGAAGGACATCTCCTGGGCGTGAAGTGATCTACCGGACGTTTGGATGTGGTACTTCAGTCGCTGCGCGCGGGATCCCGCACCGTAGCGATCGCGCAGGGCGATCGCCCAGATACGCCGCGCCACGCGACCGAGCACCGTGTATTCGGCATCCATGCCGTTGGAGAAGAAGAAGGAGAAGCTGGATGCGAAGTCATCGACGTCCATGCCGCGCGCTCGGTACGCCTCGACGTAGGTGAATGCGTTGGCCAGGGTGAAAGCGAGCTGCGTGATCGGGAAGGCCCCGGCCTCGGCAATGTGGTAGCCCGAGATGGAGACGGAGTAGAACGAGCGCACCTCGTGGTCGATGAACCACTGCTGGACATCGGCCATGCTGCGCAGGGCGAATTCCGTGGAGAAGATGCAGGTGTTCTGGCCCTGGTCCTCCTTGAGGATGTCGGCCTGCACCGTG
>CAZLMT010000238.1:219-2151 GCA_964560615.1 uncultured Actinomyces sp. | reverse complement strand
TAGACTATCCTTTTGCTGAATGTAAAACTTTAGAAAAAGAATTTAGGAATATTTAAATGGATTGTAGTATGAGTAACTTGGAAATCAATAATGGTAATACTGCTGTAGTCGGTAATTTAATATGCACCAAAAATGGCAATTAGGAATGCACCAAAAATGGCAACAGGAGTGCACCATTTTGTAAATATAAGTAGGTTATTTGTGATGATCAAAAAAAGTTTTTCTGTTTTCCATTCTATAACTTTTTCCGGATAGATTTATAATATCACAGTGATAAAGCAGCCTGTCGAGAAGCGCGGTTGCAAGCACTTCATCATCGAGCATTTTGGCCCATTCCGAGGGGCTTTTATTGGTAGTAATGATAAAACAGGTACGTTCATAGATCTGGTTCACAAAGTTAAATAGTGCATTGGCCACACTTTTTTCTACAGGAAAGAGCATGATGTCATCCAAAATGATCAGGTCTGCTTTCAGTAGCCTTTTGTATTCGGCCATTGCTGTGCGTGTCATGTCTTTGAGCTTAAGGATGTTGGTAAGATCTTCCATAGATTTAAAATAGGTTTTGTAGCCCTTTTCTACTGCATCGGCTCCCAGACCGGCAGCAAGAAAGGTTTTGCCTGTTCCAGAAGGGCCCATTAACATGAGGTTGAAGCCCTGATCCAGCCAGTTCAACTCCCTTAACTGGTTTATCCTTGTCATGTTCAGCCCATTTTCTGCTCCGGAATTGTAGGTGCCAAGGTCATTTTTAAGCGGTAGATTTGCGGCTTTTCTTCGTCTGATAACCTCGTTTTTAGACCTCTGTGTGGCTTCATGCCGGAGCAGTTCGAGGAAAAAGTCCATGAAGCCCGAGCTCTGTTTTTCTGATTTGGCCACTACCTCGGGAAGCCCTGCTGCCATTCCGGTGATTTTAAACTGCCTGCAAAAGGCGTTGATCTGTTCTTTCTTTTCCATTTTTTGATAGTTTTGGCCATGGACTTCCCATCATTGAGAATGGTTGTTCAGTTGATTTTTTTGGTTTTTTTATTGTTTATAATAGCTTCATATTCTCCTATATTGCTTTTTTCGGGCTGTATCAGGGCATTTTCAGTTACTTTTCCGTTCAGGGGATTGAGTAGCTTGATAATGGATTCCGCTTTTCTGTCGGACTGCTGAAGCTCAAGAATCGCCTTAAAATCAGAGGCACTGTAGATGGATTTTTCAACACAGTATTTTAATGTAAACGCCACTTTTTTGGGGTCTACTCCATCAATGGCCTTTTGGATTATGTCAAGCTGGTCCCTGATATAACGGGGCTTTTTCTCTCTGAGCAGTTCCATCCATTCCAGGGCCAATTCCTCCTGGGTAAACTGACCTGCCGCCTTGGCAATCCTTTCGTCGATGGAGCCGGTTTTGTCCCTTGCATGATCGGTTTTCTTTATCTTTTGACCCGTACCCACGGCAAGGAGATGGCGGCAGATTTCGGTTTTGTTTTCTGGTTGACTCATGATGAGTTCATCTGCCTCTACGTGTAGGGCGACGCGGCTTCCCTTTCCTTTGTAGGTTCCAAGTGGCAAGGAGTAGAAGTTGCCCTTGTAAGGGATAGAATTGTCCTTGCGTATGGCATATAGGGCCGGGGAGGCCTGCTTTGGCAGATAGGGCCTGTAAGGGGTAAGATAAGGCTGTTCAATGTTGTGTTCGGAATAGGGTTCTTTTTTGGTTACTCCGTGGGGCAGTATGTTTGCTGTACGGCCAAGCCAGCCCAGGACCTCGTCGTTAAGGGTTTCGATATTGTGGAAGGTACGGTTATAAAGGAAGTTCATTTTGACGTATTTGACCACATTCTCGACCTTTCCCTTGCTTTCCGGATCGGATTTCCTGCAAAAGTGCAAAACAAAGCTTCTGGATTTAGTGTACTGTTTGAAGGTGGTAGTCAGGATTAGATCCCCCAGGTTC
>CAZLMT010000238.1:0-209 GCA_964560615.1 uncultured Actinomyces sp. | reverse complement strand
GATTTCCTGCAGAAGTACAAGCTGAAGGACTGTTCGCGCGTATAAGCCCTGAACGTATCGGTAAGGATTAGGTCCCCGCCGTTTTCGCTGACCATGAACACCTTATCCTGGTCATAGACAATTTCTAATGGGACACCCCTGATAAAGGCAAAGGCTTTCTCGTGAGCCTCTACAGCCAGTAGGGAGGTAAAGTACCTATTGGTGAACCA
>CAZLMT010000237.1:503-2172 GCA_964560615.1 uncultured Actinomyces sp. | reverse complement strand
GGCAGTCAAGACATGCGACTCTTTACCACCGTCCTCATCGGTTCGGGGTTGCTCTTCGTCGCGGTCGTGTTCGTCGCCGCTGCCTTTGCCAGCGCCGAGCTCACCGCTCTGGAGCGGGGAATCGACCTCACCAACGGGAACCGCATTATCCCCGCTGTGGCCGTCAACGAACTCCTCGTCGGCTATAGCGCGCGCATGTCCGCGGTCTTCTGCTTGTCGCTGTCGACCATGGGAAGGCTCCGCAAGACTCTGCCCCCGTGGCTCTACCTCTTCGGGACGGCCACCGGACTCTTCCTGCTGCTGGTGCCCTTTGGGGCCCCAGTCGTCGAGTTCCTCTTCCCCGTATGGGTGGCGACGATCAGCCTCTTCCTGCTGATCAAGAACCCGGGCGGCAAGACCTCCCCCAGCCCGGAAAATTCGTGAGGGTGGGCGATACTGGGTTCGAACCAGTGACCCCTCGCGTGTGAAGCGAGTGCTCTACCACTGAGCTAATCGCCCGATGTGCTGCGGCGGTGAGACTACCGCACCGGTCGAGGGCCTATCGGAGGAGCGGCCCGAGCAACGGCTGCAACGTAAAGCCGAAGGTGACCACGTACCACGTCGCCAGGCCTGCTCCCACGACGATGACCAGCCCCAGGATGATCAGGTTGCGCCGCCTCACCCGGGGATCTAGGGCCGCGTCCGCCGCCTTGCGCGCCCAGCGTTTCACGGGGTCCATGAGCCGCCGAGCCCAGGTGTACTCCGAGGCGAGGACGATGAGGCCCAGGATGATCGTCGCCCACCCCGGACCCGGGAGGACCAGCATCGCGATACCCGCCGCGACGAGCCCGAAGCCGACGGTGAGTACGCCGGCCTGCCACATGACGTGCGTGGAGCGCCTCCTCCGCGCCCAGGCGCGGGCGCGCAGATGGGGCGGCAGGACGCGGTCAACGGTCTCCTCGAAGCCTTCGACGAGTTCCTCCGCCGCTTCCTCGACGGAGTCCTCGATGCGCTGGAGGCGTGACTCATCAGGCGCATCGTCCCGATCGCGTGGGGAGGTCACCTGACCACGGTAACGGCCATCACGGGTCGACGTCAGCGCGAGAGCGACGATCAAACGCCGCCCGCACCGAGGCGGTGAGTGGACCTGGCGCCACGAGGCTGCGCGCGTCCACGCGATGCACGGGCTGGACATCCCGGGTGGAGGACGTGATGAAGACCTCCTCCGCGTCCTCGAGCGCTGACATGGGGACATCTACCTCTTCGGCCCCGACCCACTCCAGCACGAGATCGCGGGTCACCCCGGCCAGGCAGCCCGTGGCCAGCGTCGGCGTGATGAGTCGACCGTCGAGCACGAGGAAGACGTTGCTGCCCGTGCCCTCGCAGAGGCGCCCCTGGGTATCGGGCATGAGAGCCTCACCCGCACCGTGTTCATGTGCGCGAGCGAGGGCAAGGACATTCTCGGCATACGACGTTGACTTCACGCCGGCGAGCGGACTGCGCTCGTTGCGCGGCCAAGGCACGGTGATCACGGCGGCGGACTCCGGCCACGGCTTCATGCCGGAGATAGCTACCACCAGAGTGGGACCGGTCTCGCCGCGATCACTACCCAGCGGAGCATCGCCCGCGGTGTAGGTGATACGCAGTCTCGCCAAGTCTCCGAGGAGAGGTGCATTGGCATCGACCGTCT
>CAZLMT010000237.1:0-255 GCA_964560615.1 uncultured Actinomyces sp. | reverse complement strand
CGACCGCGATGAGGCGTTCGGCCTTGAGTTCGGTCTCCCGCCATTCGGCTTCGGGGTCCGAGGACCAGGTGATGCCTGCGCCGGTCCCGAATCGCACGTGGCCGGCCTCGACCCAGAAGGTCCGAATCGCCACGCCCAGGCTCGCCGTGCCGGCATCGGCGTCGACCCAGCCGAGTGCCCCGCAGTAGACCCCGCGCGAGGCCGTCTCCACTTCGTCGATGGACGCGATGGCCGCGAGCTTGGGGGCGCCGGTCA
>CAZLMT010000236.1:0-2189 GCA_964560615.1 uncultured Actinomyces sp. | reverse complement strand
GTGAAGAAGGCTGCCCCGGCCAAGAAGGCTGCCCCGGTCAAGAAGGCTGCCACGCCTGCGAAGAAGGCTGCCCCGGCCAAGAAGGCTGCCGCGCCTGCCAAGAAGGCTGCCCCGGGCAAGAAGCGCCTCGCCGTACGCGAGGACGAGTCGCCGTGGACGCCCGCGGAGATCGCGGAGGTGCGCAAGGCACTCGATGCCGATGTCGTGAGACTGCTCGAGGAGATCGCGATCACCGAGCAGGACATCGCCGAGCTCATCGCCGACTCCGGTGATGGTGCGGGCGACGATCAGGCCGACGCCGGCAGCAAGACCTTCGAGCGCGAGCACGAGATGTCGCTGGCCAACAACTCCCGCGACATGCTGCAGCAGACCGAGCATGCCCTCGCGCGCATCGACAACGGCACCTACGGCATGTGCGAGGTGTGCGAGAAGCCGGTCGGCAAGTTCAGGCTTCAGGCCTTCCCGCGGGCGACCATGTGCCTGGCCTGCAAGGAGATCGAGGAGCGCCGGGCCTACTAAGCCGGCGACACCTGCTGGCACGCATCCGCGTAGCCTGTCGGGGTGACCGATGCACCTGACACCGCCGAGAGGCCGCGTCGGCGGCTCATCTGGGTCACCCTCGCCGTGGCCGCCATCGTCATCCTGATCGACCAGGCGACCAAGGCCTGGGCTCTAGCGGTGCTGCAGCCCCGGATCGCATCCGGCGAGGGGCCGATCGAGGTCGTCGGTCAGTGGTTCCGGCTCACCTTCGTCGAGAACACCGGAGCGGGCTTTGGGATCGGGTCGGGTTTCACGTGGCTGTTTGCCATCATCGCCGCCGTTGTAGCCGTCGTCATCATTCGCACGGCGACCCGCCTGGGCAGCCTGCCGTGGGCCATCGCACTCGGCGGACTCCTCGGCGGCGCGGTCGGCAACCTCATCGATCGGCTCACCCGCCCGCCCGGCTTCGGCGAGGAGTACGCCGGACCCGGCCAGGGATACGTCGTCGACTTCTTCCAACTGCCCAACTGGCCCGTCTTCAATGTCGCTGACATGGCCATCGTGGGGTCGGCGATCCTCATGGTGATCCTCACCATCCGCGGCGTCGAGATGTCGGGCAAGCCCCGCGTCAGTGTCGATGCCTGACGTGCGTCGTCTCCCGGTGCCCGAGGGGCTCGCGGGGGAGCGGGCCGACGTAGGCATTGCCCGACTGCTCGGACTCTCGCGCTCGGCCGCCGCGGATCTGTGCGCTTTGGGTGCGGTGTCCCTCGATGAGCGTCCCGTGGCCAAGTCCGATCGCCTGGTGGCCGATGCCTGGCTGGAAGTGGCCCTGCCGGACCCCGAGGTCCAGCGCGCACCCGAGCTGGTCGAGGGCATGCGCATCGTCCACGACGATGACGACATCGTGATCATCGACAAGCCCGTTGGCGTCGCTGCACATCCGAGTCCGGGATGGGATGGCCCTACCGTGGTGGGAGGCCTCGCCGCTGCGGGCTACCGGATCTCCACCTCAGGTGCGGCGGAGCGCCAGGGGGTCGTGCATCGGCTTGATGTCGGCACGACGGGGCTCATGGTGGTGGCCAAGAGCGAGTCGGCGTACACCGATCTCAAGCGGCAGTTCAAGGAGCGGACCCCGACCAAGATCTACCGCGCGATCGCGCAGGGGCATCTCGATCCGCTCACCGGGACCATCGATGCTCCGATCGCGCGCCATCCGAGTGCGGACTACAAGATGGCCGTCGTCAGCGGCGGGCGCCCGAGTGTGACGCACTACGACACGCTCGAGGCCTTCCCGCACGCCAGCCTGCTCGAGATCGACCTCGAGACCGGCCGCACGCACCAGATCCGCGTGCACATGGCGGCGATGCGTCATCCGCTCGTGGGGGATACGACGTACGGCGCCGACCCGACGCTGGCGCATCGAGTCGGCCTTACCCGGCCCGCCCTCCACGCTGCGCGACTCGAGATCGAGCATCCGGCGACGGGGGAGTTGGTCGTCGCGGAGTCACCCGACCCTCCCGACTTCGTCGAGGCCCTCCGTCGCCTCGCCGACGGGGCCTAGAGCAGGCGCGTCCGGAGCTGCGGCCGGGATTGTGCGGCTCCCGTGCAGTCTCACTAGCTCTCAGCCGCACAATCGACGTCGGTGCGTCCCAGGGGTCACGCGTGCCCCAGTGGCCTCCTCCGGACGGGACCCGTGCGGGGCGCGTCGG
>CAZLMT010000235.1:1142-2190 GCA_964560615.1 uncultured Actinomyces sp. | reverse complement strand
CCGACATCGCAATCGCGAGCATCGATGGTCACGAACTCGCGGAATTGCTCGACCTCACGACCGTGGGGCAGCCGGTCGCCCAGATGGGGCGCGTGGCTGCCGATGCCCTCCTGGCCCGCATGCTGGGGCGTGATGTGAGCGGTCCCGACGAGATCACCGTGCCCACGACCCTGGTGGTGCGCGGGAGCACGGTCCGCCCGTCAGGTGCGGCTGACTCGTCACCTTTGGGATAGATCACGTCTATTGGGATAGATCACGCGCATGCGCGCTACCTCGTAGGCTCCTTGCATGCCCACCATCGACATCCCGTCCGGCCAACGCGGACTCACCGGCTACCTCGCGGTGCCCGACTCGGGTCGCGGCCCCGGTGTCGTGGTCATCCAAGAGTGGTGGGGAGTCGTGCCTCACATCAGGTCGGTCGCCGACCGTCTCGCCACGGAGGGCTTCGTCGCTCTTGCCCCGGACCTCTACCGGGGCGAGCACACCACCGAGCCTGATGAGGCAGCCAAGCTCATGATGGGCCTACGCGTGGGCGCTGCCGCCGATGACATCGCGGCGTCTGCCGACCAGCTCATGCGCAGCGGGCTGCTCACGAGCACCCAGGTGGGATGCGTGGGCTTCTGCATGGGCGGAGGACTCGCGCTCCTCGCGCCGACCGTGAGCCCCCATATCGATTGCACGGCGGCCTTCTACCCCGCGATGCCCTGGCCCGACTATCACCCGGCATGGGGTCAGTACTCCGGCAAGGAGGCTCTCGTCCACCAGTGCGAGGCCGATCTGCCGTCGACAGGAGACGACATTGCCCGCTACGCCGAGGAGATCGCCGCCCATGGCGGCATCGCCGTCGTGGAGAGCTACGCCGGCACTCAGCACGCCTTCTTCAACGACGTCCGGCCCGAGGTCCATGATGTGGCCGCGTCGGCGCTGGCCTGGGAGCGCACGGTGTCACTGCTCCACCGACGCCTAGACGGACCCTTCCGCTGACAAGGTGGCGACCGGTCGTCGCGGACGGTCCGGTCAAGTCGGTGCCACTCAAGCGCCGAGTGTG
>CAZLMT010000235.1:0-1132 GCA_964560615.1 uncultured Actinomyces sp. | reverse complement strand
GCAGTTGCGTAGCCGAATCAACCCGAATCCGGGCACGCAAGTGCACACTCGGCGATGTGGCCCATGACGCGGACGTGTCTCTCTCATGGCACGGTTACCCCCGAGATGTGCACGATGGCCGGGATTCGAGGCCGATAGTGCAACGTAGCGGCATGAGGCTGGCGACCGGATGTCCCTCGTGACCGGAGCCGGGGGGAGCGGTACGCCCGTGGATGTGCGCCGAGATGCCGCCGCGTGCTCGACCGTTCCTGAGTTGGATGCGGCGATCGTCGACTGCCGCGCGTGCCCGCGGCTGGTCGCATGGCGCGAGCAGGTGGCTCGCGAGCGGAGGGCGGCGTACGCTGAGGAGGACTACTGGGGCCGGCCGGTGCCCGGCTTCGGCGACCCCTCCGCACGCATCCTCGTCGTGGGCCTCGCGCCGGCCGCCCACGGAGCCAACCGCACGGGGCGGATGTTCACCGGCGACCGCAGCGGGGATTGGCTCTTCGCCGCCCTGCATCGCGCCGGCCTCGCGGCGCAGCCGACCTCCACGTCGCGAGTTGATGGCCAGCGACTCGACGGAGTGCGCGTCACCTCCGCGGTGCACTGCGCGCCACCCGGCAATGCGCCCAGCCCCCAGGAGCGCGACACGTGCGCGCCGTGGTTGCGCCGTGAACTCGCGCTCATCAGCCCCCGCGTCGTCATCGCCCTCGGGGGCTTCGCGTGGACGGCGCTCCTGCGCGACCTGGCGCAGATGGGTGCTGCTCTCCCCACACCGCGCCCGAAATTCGGTCACGGCGCGCAGTCCTTCATCGCGCGAGCACCGCGCGGCCGCACCGCCGATGGCCTGTGCCTGCTCGGGTGTTTTCACCCCAGCCAGCAGAACACCTTCACCGGCCGCCTCACTCCGGGCATGCTTGACGACGTACTCAGGCGCGCCCGCGCCCTCGCGGATGAGCCCTGATCAGGCCCAGGCCCTCCCAGCAGGAGAAGTGCCTCCGGAGGGGATCGAACCCTCACTGGACCGGGTTTAAGCCGGGCGTCTCTGCCAATTGGACTACGGAGGCGGGACCAGACTAGGCGGACCCTGCCCTGCGGGGATTGCTTCCGGCCCTGGATCGGTTACCGTGGAGAGGAAGCGGGCGAGGGTCCG
>CAZLMT010000234.1:0-2203 GCA_964560615.1 uncultured Actinomyces sp. | reverse complement strand
CACCGACCTGTCCTACTTCGACCAGGAGGCCGAAGAGCGCTGGGTGCCCTACGTCATCGAGCCCGCAGCCGGACTCACGCGTTGCGTGCTTGCCTTCCTCCTGGACTCCTACGACGAGGACGAGGCACCCAATGCCAAGGGTGGCGTCGACAAGCGCACCGTCCTGCGCCTGGACCCGCGGCTTGCGCCGGTCAAGGCGGCGGTGCTCCCGCTGTCGCGCAATGAGCAGCTCTCACCCAAAGCTCGCGAGTTGTCGGCAGCGCTGCGCAAGCGGTGGAACGTCGAGTTCGACGACGCGGGCGCGATCGGGCGGCGTTATCGCCGACAGGACGAGATCGGCACGCCGTTCTGCATCACCGTCGACTTCGACACCCTCGACGACGATGCGGTCACCGTGCGCGAGCGCGACTCCATGGAGCAGGAGCGCATCCCGCTCGCGGCTCTCGAAGGCTGGCTGGGCGAGCGCCTCCCCGCCTGCTGAGCGTGAGTGCCCCGACCGTGCGTCTTGATGCTCACTCGAGGGTTCCCTGCACACGCAACACCGTCTGCTAGGGCTAGAGCCTCTCGGGGTCGTCCGCAGGGCAGGGCACGGTCACGGGGCACCCGCAGCCTGCGCATTCCCCTTCGAGGAACCACGCCGCGATCTCGTAGTCCTCGAAGCTCGCCCGGATCACGAAGATGTTCGAGCCACAGCACACGCACTCGTGCGTCGGGATCCCGCGCTGATCGATGAGGACAGGCGCAGGGGAGGCGGAGTCACGCACCAGCTGCGGCACGCTTGAGCGGTGCGCTCGGCGTGACCTTGACCGCGCGCCGTGCGGGGATCTGCATGGTCTCGCCGGTCTGGGGATTGCGGCCGGTCCGTGCGGATCGCTGGACGACGTCGATCGTGACGATTCCGGGGACCTGGAGCTTCACGCCCTGGGCCACCTGCTCAACGACGACACTGGCGAGAGCGTTGAGCACGCCATCGACCATGCCCGCGGGGATGCCGCTGCGCTCCACGATGGCGTTGCGGAGCTCGGTCTTGCCCCAAGGTGCTGTACTCACGATGTCCTCCTTATGGAAATGATTGTCATTGCACAGTATCGGATATGGGCCTCGATATGGGCAGGCGCGCGGAATGAATACCCCCTGGGGTATAGTCCCTGGGATGTGTCGACAGGTGGCGTGCAAGAGGTGTGAGAAGGCATCGTGGGCGGGGTGCGGCCAGCACGTCAACCAGGTGCTTGCTGGTGTGCCCAAGAATCAGCGCTGCAAGTGCACCGCTCAGGAGAAGGCCGAGTGGAAGAAAGAGCACTCCTTCTTCGGCAGGCTTTTCGGCGGCGCCCGGTCTTCCGCGTAGCTGCGTGATCTGCATCGGCGCCCGCTACTCCGGCGCTCACCACTCGCGGTTGCTATGGTCCCTGTGGCTGCTGAGACGGCGGCCGCGCGGGCTTGGAGTCAAGTGTGCTCATCGGCGTGGATTGGGGCGGCACCAAGATCGAGGGTGTCGCGATGGAGACGGATGGCACCGAGCTCTTGCGCATCCGCGAGGCGACACCGCGTGGTGACTATGCCGGCTGTCTGTCGCTCGTGTCCGACATCGTGCTCAGGTTGGAGCGCGAAACAGGACGTCAGGGTCGCGTAGGCATCGGCATTCCCGGTTCCCTCGAGCCGGCTTCTCGCCTAGGCAAGGGTGGTAGCTCGACGTGGATCAACGGGCGCCCTGTGGAGGCCGACCTCCTGGCCATGCTGGGCCGTGAGCTCCGCATCGAGAACGACGCGGATTGCTTCGCGGCCTCGGAAGCGATCGACGGGGCGGGCGCAGGGCACCGCGTGGTCTTTGGCGTCATCATCGCGAGCGGAGCGGGCGCAGGGATCGCCATTGATGGACGCCCCCATCACGGCCCCAACACGAGCGCCGGCGAGTGGGGTCACAACCCTCTGCCGCACCCTCACGCGGAAGAGCTCCCGGGCGAACCCTGCTACTGCGGCCAGCGGGGCTGCATGGAGACCTGGATCTCCGGCTACTCCTTCGCTCGGGACTATGCGCGCCACTCCGGCCTCGATCTCGTTCCCGCCGAGATCATCGAGCGACGCCGGGCGGGGGATCGCATCGCCGATCTCGTCTATCTGCGCTGGGTCGACCGAGTCGCCCGGGGTCTGGCGGTCGTTGTCAACACTCTCGACCCAGACGTGTTCGTCATGGGCGGGGGCATGA
>CAZLMT010000233.1:0-2225 GCA_964560615.1 uncultured Actinomyces sp. | reverse complement strand
CATCCAGCTCATCGGTCCGGAAGACGCGACCGGGGGCGACGACATAGATCGGCAACTCGCGCTCGAGCATGGCGCGCAACTGGATGGGCGAAGTCTGGGTCCGCAGGACCACGCCGCTGTGCTCACTGCCCACGAAGAAGGTGTCCTGCATGGTGCGCGCCGGGTGGTCGGGCGGCACGTTCAGCGCGTCGAAGTTGAACCACTCCGCCTCGGCCTCGGGGCCCTCGGCGACCTCGTAGCCCATGGCGATGAAGACCTCGGACATGCGCTCCATGAGAGTCGTCAGAGGATGCCGCGCACCCAGCCCGGTGCGACGGGTCGGCAGGGTGACGTCGACCGCCTCCTCCACCAGAACCCGCGCATCGCGCTGTTGCTCGAGTTCGACGAGTCGGGCCTCAAGCGCTTCGCGGACCACCTGGCGGGCTTGGCCCATGCGCTTGCCTGCCTCAGCCTTGGCCGCGGGCGGCAGCGCGCCGATCTCTCGATTCGCAAGTGCCAGCGGGGATCGGTCCCCCGCGTGCGCCAACCTCACGGACTTCAGGTCGTCGAGGTCGCTCGCCTCCGCCAGGGCAGTGAGTGCGGCCGCGACCATGGCGTCAATCGCCTCCGCCTCGAGGGACGAGACGCCGACCGGGTCGTAGGGGTTGTTGGGAGCCGACATCTAGTCACCCACGATGCGGCGCACGAGGACCTCGACGTTGTCGTCGACCGGTTGGGTCCCGTCGAGGCGCACCTCGGGATGCTCCGGCGACTCGTACTCCTGGCCAATGCCGGTCATGTTGGGCAACGTGCCTGACTGGGCCTTGGCGTAGAGGCCCTTGGGGTCACGCGTGGCGCACATCTCGACGGGGGTGTCGACGAACACCTCGATGAAGTCGCCATCGTCGAAGATCTCCCGGGCTGCTCGTCTGTCGGCCCGGAAGGGCGAGATGAGGGCCACGATGACGACGAGCCCGGCCTCCAGCATGAGCTTGGAAGCCTCGGCGACGCGACGGACGTTCTCGGCGCGGTCCTCGGGAGTGAAGCCGAGGTCTTTGTTGATGCCGGTGCGCACATTGTCGCCGTCGAGGACGAAGGTGTGCATGCCCAGGGCGAAGAGCCGGCGCTCGAGAGCATCGGCCACGGTGGACTTGCCGGAGCCCGAGAGCCCGGTCAGCCAGATCACCCGGGGAGTTTGATGCTTCAGTCGGGCGCGCGCGTCGCGGTCGACCTCGTAGGAGTGCGGCACGACATTGAGCGAACGGCGAAGTGCGTGCGTGACCATGCCCGCGGCGACCGTGTCCGCTGACACCCGATCGATGAGCAGGAACCCGCCGGTGTCGCGGCACTGCGCGTAGGTGTCCATGGGAATCGGGGTATCGGTGGCGATCTCGATGCGGCCAATGTCATTCATGTCGAGCACGCGCGCCGCAAGCTTTTGCCCTGAGACCACATCGAGTCGATGGCGCACGACCGTCACCGTCGCGGGCACGACGCGCGGACCGACGGCCAGCAGATAGGAGCGCCCGTGCATGAGCGGCTCCTCGCCCACCCACACCACGTCAGCGGCGAAGCGGTCGGCGGGCTGGGGCCAGGCAGTTTCTCCTGCGGGTGTCGTGCCGTCTGCGGCGAGAAGGTCCCCGCGCGTGACATCGACCTCACGGTCGAGCGTGACGGTGACGGCGTCGCCGGACCGCGCCTCGGCAAGGTCGCCCTCGAAGCCCACGATCCGGTCGATCACCGCTGCCTGCCCCGAATCCGCGACGACGACCTTGTCACCGGGGCGGACAGAGCCTGCAGCCACCGTGCCTGAGTAGCCCCGGAAGTTGCCCTCGGCACGCGCGATGAACTGCACGGGAAGCCGGAAGGAGGTCTGGCTCTCCCCCGTCGGCGGAAGCCAGTCCTGGAGCGACTGCAGGAGAGAGGGGCCATGCCACCACGACATGTGCGTCGTCGGTGACGTGACGTTGTCACCGGCAACAGCACTCACGGGGATGGTGGTCACCTCGTCGAGGCCCAGGCGAGCAGCCGCCGCCTTGACCTGACCTGAGATCTCCTCGAAGGTGGCGTGCTCGTAGCCCACGAGGTCCATCTTGTTGATGGCGATGATGATGCTCTTGACGCCCATGAGAGCGCAGACCGTGAGGTGCCGGAATGTCTGGGGGCGTACGCCGCGGGCCGCGTCGACAAGGAGCACCGCGACGTCGGCGTTGGAGGCCGCCACGGCCATGTTGCGGGTGTACTGC
>CAZLMT010000232.1:1614-2283 GCA_964560615.1 uncultured Actinomyces sp. | reverse complement strand
CTATGTGGAGGTGCCGGGAATCGAACCCGGGTCCGCTCAGATCCAGTCAGGTCTTCTACGTGCGTAGCCGTGCTGTCGCTACTCGGCCTCCGCGCTTTGTACGGCACCGCGCGGTAGCGGCCCAGTCACTGTTTGGCTTTCCGCACTCCCCCGTGACCGGGGAGATTGGTGAGTCTCCTAGATGACGTCAGGATCCGGGTCGGAGACTCCCCGGGCTGACGGAGTCGCTACTCGCCTCAGGCGGCGAGTGCGAACTCGGACTGCGTCTTTTTGGCAGTTATTTGGTTACCGGCATCGTTAACGAGATAAGCCGATGTCCTCGGCACGCTTCCCCTGATCTAGAACTCTGATCGTCGAAACCTGTCACCCCCGCTGTTCAGTTGTATACCCATGGTACGCCGCTCCGGGACCCAGCCATTCCCCCGGCTTCAGGGGATTCGGTGGGAAGGGGGGAATGCGCCGCCGCTCTAGTTGATCTGCCGGTTGGGGGGTGGATACGCCGGGGTGTGGTGGTCAGTTGTTGGCTGCTGGGGTGCGTGGTCTACCTAGGACGAGCCACGCTCCGGCGAGGAATGCCAGGGCGATGAGTGCGGGGGTGCCGTAGACGAGGGCGTAGGCGGCGATTTCGCTGGTGGTGGTGGGGGACTGACGGAGCTCGAGCGAGCTCGA
>CAZLMT010000232.1:0-1604 GCA_964560615.1 uncultured Actinomyces sp. | reverse complement strand
ACACACTTTCCGCGGGTTCTTCTGTCGGTTCGGGCGAAGATGATGGGGATGGTGGGGATGGCGCCGATGGCGATGATCCAGGCGGGGATGGCGCCCTTGACTGGGCCGCGCTGTTGGGTTCGTCCGGCTCCGAGAAGGATGATGCCGCCAATCCAGGCGGGGGTGATAGCGATGAAGACGAAGAGCCAGTATGGGAAGACCATCCCGGCTGCGCCGCCGTCCATGCTGAAGGCCCCGATGATCCAGACGATGAGGGCGATGGCGGGGATCAGGTAGACGCCGGTGACGATGCTGCCGGCGATGACGAGGCCGCGGCCGAGCCGGGGTTGGGTTTCGGTGCTGGGCTCGGCCACGGGGTGCTCCTTAGGTGGTGGTTGTTGGTTCATGTTCCCGCGGGGGCCCTGAAGGGTTAGTGAGGGACGTTTCTCTCCTTGGTTGGTGGGCTTGATGCCTCGGGTTGCCCCGGCGGATCCACCGGGAGTGAGGGTAGCGGGCTGTGGGCTTTCCCACTGGCGGCTGGGAGCTGTAGCGGGGTTCCGTCATGCGCGCTTCTTCGACTTCTTCGTGCCAGCTTCTACGGGGTTGGGGCTTCGTGGCGCAGTTCGGACCGGGTTTCCCTTCCCTTGGGGGCCGGGCCCGAACTTCGGGACGATTGCGACGTCCAGCAAAGCATTCGTCCCTAAGCTCGCCGGATCCAGCAACTTGGCTTGGTCGGGCGGGACGGCCATGCCAAGCCTCGCGGGCTACGCCGTCGCCGGGATGACCTGGACGCGGTCTGGAGTCACGACATAGGCAGCGTCGGGTGACGCTGCAAGTGAGGCAGCCTCGTCGACCGATCCGACGGCGTTCCACTCGACTCCGTCCTCGGTCGCAAGAAGCGACCCGTCAGGCCGCAGGACCCACAGCAGGCTGCCATCGGTCGCCACAGTCACGAACACTCCTGCCGCATCGGGCACCGTCTGAGGCGCAGCGTCTCCCGGCCCCCAGGTCGCCAGGGACGAGCCATCAGCGATCCACAGCCGGCCGTCGAACCACGCGAGAGAGGTGGCCTCCCCCTGCGCGATCGTCGACCAGGTGGCACCCCCATCCGCTGAGTAGAGGAGTTCGCCCGCGGTCGCAGAACCTGCGACCTGGTCGCCGTCGATCGCGAGCGAATGGAAGTCGATCTCCCCCGTGAGCGACACGGTCTCCCAGGTCTCGGCACCGTCAGTGCTGCGGATGAGCCCGACGGGGTCGGGCAGCAAAGAACCCACGCCAGGGTGACCACTGGCGACCAGGAGCTCGGCCGATCCGGCGAGGCCCATGAAGTCGTCCCGAGATGCACCAAGCTTCCTCACGGCACCTGAGGCTGGGTCGATCTCAGCAACACCGGTATGCGTGCCGATAAGGAGGCGCCCGTCGATGTAGACGGCTGCGTGCACGTGATCGAGCGGCGTGGATAGTGAAACGACAGAGGGGGATGCCGAAGCGTCCCCCTCCGCTGCATTGGCAGGACCTTCGAGAAAGACCCGCATCTGGGCTATCTCCTCCGCCTGAGTGCGGATGATCTCGGCGGCGAATACCACGGTGACTATGCCCGTGCAGGCCGTCACCCTGACTGCGAC
>CAZLMT010000231.1:1188-2284 GCA_964560615.1 uncultured Actinomyces sp. | reverse complement strand
ACTTCACCACGGTCGCTGACGTGAAGGCAGCCCTCGCTACCCAACCCGTCAACGTGACCAAGGCGCCCATGATGGGCATGGTGCCCTTCCCGCTGCACCTGCTCGTCACCGACCACACGGGCGCCTCGATCGTGATCGAGGGCAAGGACGGGGCCTTCATCGCCCACGACAATCCGGTCGGCGCGATGACCAACGGACCCTACTTCGAGTGGCACCTGACCAACCTGAACAACTGGACGCAACTCAGCAACGTCGATCAGTCGTCAGCGACCTTCACGCAGTGCGTCGACAAGGTTGACGACCCCGACGTCGCCGTTTCCGCCGTCGCATCGATCCTCAATAACTTCGACCGACCTCGCGGGGCATCCAGCGACGCGCCGGGATCGCAGTCCGAAGGTGCCAACTTCGGTGGGGGCGCGGCAAGCCCGAAATGGTCCACCGAGTACACGACGCACTCGATCCTGTGCGACATCGCCAGGGCGCGCTTCTACATCCGCAGACATGCCGGGCTCAACTGGTCGATGGCGGACCTGACGCAACTGACGGGCCTGACATCGGTGGTCTGCTTCCCCATGACGGACCTGCCCCTCAACGGCGAGGATCTCACCGCAGCATTGCTCAAGGCCGGGGCAGTCGCACCGGCGAAGGCCTAGCCCACGGGGCTTTTCCCGCCAGGAGGAGCTCGCTCTACACCCTCTTCCGGATGACCACGGTGTTGGAGCGCGTGCCATCGGGGCCTACGACGTAGACCGACATGCCGCGCAGAGCCACACGCTCCCAGTCGAATCGGCCGCGAGCATCGACCCTGATCACCGCCTCGCCCTCAACGAACCTCCCCTGACCGGCGGACTTCACCCAGGGCCGGAGCTGGGTGCCACGGTCCAGGTCCACGGTCGTGCCCGTGATCACGATCCGCTCCCCCGCCCGCGATCCGGTGATCGTGATCGACGGATCACTCGCTTGGCGGGGCGTGACCGCGCGGGAGGGCAGAGACAGGGGTGACCATCCGGCTTCATTGCGCGCCTTCACCGTGAAGGTGTACGACGTGCCGTTGGTCAGCCCTCTCACCTCGCACGTGGTGGTCGCCGACACGCAC
>CAZLMT010000231.1:0-1178 GCA_964560615.1 uncultured Actinomyces sp. | reverse complement strand
GTTGCCCAGAAAACGGTGGCGGACCTGTCGCCTGCCTGCGCGATGACCGCAGGCGGACGCGACGGGGCAACGATCGGTGCCGGCGGTGGGTCGGGGTTGGGCGGAGGAGGCGGTGGTGGTGGGTCATTGACCGTCAGGGTCACGGTCGCGGTCGCCGACTGGGTGTCATCGGCCGCCGTCACCGTGTGCGTCGTGGTCGGCCATGTCACGGTCGGCGTGCCGCTGATCACGCCATTGAGCGAGTTGAAGGTGAGCCCACTGGGCAGGGCCGGCGCAATCGAGTAGGTAGGAAGCCCCGCGAGGAAGTAGACCGGCGAGTACGCCGCCGTCGGCGTGAGGGCAGTGCCCACCTGACCGGTGACCGTCTGCGAACTCGGGTTGATCTGGGCAGACCCGATCTGGATGCCGATGATCGCGGTGGCTGACTCCACCGGATTGCTCGAGCTGGTATCCGTGCCAGTGACGGTGAAGGTCTGGTTTTCCGACGTCACCTGCGGAGTGCCGGTGATCACCCCTGTGGACGCGTTGATCGTCAAGCCCGCGGGCAGCGCCGGGCTGATCGTGTAGCTCATGGTGGGGTTCGGGTTGGTGAAGTCACTGGCAACGAATGGCTGGTTGGGGAAGAAGGGCACGTCCACGTAGCCGCCCAGGCCCTGGTTGAGTGGCATGATGACCGGATCGCACGATGAGCCGGGGAAGAGGAACGTATTCAGCGGGTAGCCACCATTGAGGTCGACGCACCAGCTCCAGATGGTCGGCGGGTTGGCGGAGCCGCCGTAGCCGTCGGTGATGGACCAGCCGGAGTCGTCGTACGTCGTGTACGTACGGGATTCCGTGACGGTGATCGTGGAGAGCCCGGTGGGAGCGATAGACCCGGATCGCGGACCCACGGCAGCAGCCGCAGTCGGGTAGCCATCCCAGAAGCTCCTGGTGGCACTGCCCGTGTTGTAGCCGAAGAATCCGCCCAGCCGTCGACGTTTGATGCAGTGAAGACATCGGCGATGGCGCCGCCCAGCGCATCCCCGATGATTCCGCCCGCGACCGCATGACTGCCCGCTGCAATGGATGTCGCGACCGCACTGGTCGTGTCAGCCGCCCACGCACGCGTGACGTCGAAGTCGCTCACGCCGACGACGCCGCCTACGACGGCTGATTCGCCGTAGACAGTGACTGTCTGA
>CAZLMT010000230.1:0-2332 GCA_964560615.1 uncultured Actinomyces sp. | reverse complement strand
GTGGTGCTGATCCGCGCTCCCAGAGACTCGGTCCAACAGGCTCAGCGAAGGGTGCCCTTGCTACGAGGAATCCTTCCTCATCCACGCCAATCGGCAACTGGGGCATGCGCCGAGCCGCAGGCCCAAAGATGACGTTCCCCGCGTCAGCCAGGTCGAAGGTCGACTGGTGGCACGGGCAGAGCAGGTGGTGCGTGCGGTGCTCGTACAGGGCGATGGGGCAGCCCACATGCGTGCAGATCTTGGAGTAGGCGAGGATCCCCTGGTAGTCCCAGCCGTCGCCCTGCTGGGCGCGGATCTCATCGGGTTCCATGCGCACGAGGATGATCGCTGCCTTGCCTCGGGCGTTGAGGTTGTGCTCCGCCTTCTGGATCTCCTCGATGTCCTCGGGGAGTGCGGAGACGAGGCCGCCCACGGGGATGTCCTCGGGGCGGATCTTGACGTAGGTGCCGTCAGTGACGATCGGCATGCCCTCGACCCAGGCGGTGGTGCTCAGCAGCTCGACCGGGCTCTGGCCCGCGGTGGATTCCGATGGGGTCCACAGGTCGCGGAGCATGACGACCAGGGGGATCGGGAAGAGCGCGAGGGCCGCGATGAGCGTGCGTCGAATCACCTTGTACTGCGCGAAGCCCGACTCCTCCTTGCCGCGCTCGTACTGCTCGGCGGCCTGGACATCCTCATGCGGTGTGGACGCGAGGGAGTGGCGCTCCTGGACGACCTCGACGTCGGGCATGAGCTTCTTGGCCCACTGGATCGCGCCAGCGCCGATGCAGAAGACACCCAGGCCGAAGGTGAGGCCGAGGGCGAAGTTCG
This sequence comes from uncultured Actinomyces sp., assembly GCA_964560615.1. Classification (GTDB taxonomy): domain Bacteria; phylum Actinomycetota; class Actinomycetes; order S36-B12; family S36-B12; genus Mxb001. The sequence goes on along the minus strand of CAZLMT010000230.1, from coordinate 1,522 downwards.
AATAGCCGATCTCGCCGAACACCGGGATGTAGATGATGGCTTGAGGGTCGATCGCGATGTAGGCGACGACGAAGAGCACCACCATGAGCATCGACAGCAGGAAGAGTCCCGACACCTGGCGCTCCGCGCGGCGTGCGGCCTTGGGGTCGAAGTCGCTGCGGCGCGGACGGTGCGGGATGTCGGCAGCGGGGAGTGCGCCGGGGCCCTCGTAGAGCGGACGAGCGAGGTCGTCTGCGGGGACATCGCCGTCCCCGTGACCGTGTCCGTGGTCGGGTGCGCTCGCGCCATCGCGCGTGGTGAGGTCGCTCATCGTGCCTTGATTCCGATCCATACGGCGAGACCGACGAAGGCGGCCATGGCGCCGGCCCACAGGAAGAGGCCCTCGGAGACGGGGCCGAGGCGCCCGAGGGCGAGGCCGCCGGGGTTCGGCGCCTGCTGGAGGTCCATGACGTAGGCGATGATCGCCTGCTTGTCCTCGACCTGGAGCGTGCCGTCACCGAAGACCGGCATGTTCTGCGGGCCGGTGAGCATGGCCTCGTAGATCTCCTGCGGGGTCGCCTCCATCAGGCTGGGGGCGTACTTGCCGTCGGTGAGGGCACCGCCGCCGCCTGCCGCCTGGTGGCACTGGGCGCAGTTAATGCGGAAGAGCACGCCACCCTCGGCGATGTCGGCGTCGGAGTAGTCGAGCTGCTCGGCCGTGGGGATCGCGGGGCCGGGGCCCAGCGAGGCGATGTAGGCCGCCATTTGCGCGATCTCGTCCTCGGAGTAGTCCGCCGGCTTGGCCGGGGCCTGCGCACCGGGTGCCGCCATGGGCATGCGCCCGGTCGCGACCTGGAAGTGGACGGCTGCGGCGCCGACGCCGATCAGGGTCGGGCCATTGCTGGTGCCCTGCGCGTTGAGGCCGTGGCAGGAGGAGCAGCCCTCGAGGTAGAGGCGCTTGCCCTCGTCGATCGCCGTCTGGTCGCCGGTCGCGACAGCTTCGGCCGGAGCCGCAGTCGAGGCGACCGCGTAGACACCGCCGACGCCGAGCAGCGCCACAAGGAGAAGCATTGAGGCCACGATCGGATTACGCCGACGGGCCGCCAGTCCCTTCACGCCAGTCCCGTGAGTCGCTTACTTGAGGATGTAGATCATGAAGAACAGCGCGATCCACACCACGTCGACGAAGTGCCAGTAGTAGGAGACGACGATCGCGCGTGTCGCCTGGTCGTGGGTGAAGCGCTTGACGACGTACGTCGTCGCGAGCACGAGAAGGAATGCGATGAGACCGCCGGTCACGTGCAGGCCGTGGAAGCCAGTGGTGAGGTAGAACGCGGAACCGTAGGCGCTGCTGGAGAGCGTGAGGCCTTCGTGCACGAGCTCGACGTACTCCGTGACCTGGCCGGCGATGAAGACCGACCCCATCAGGAAGGTGATGATGAACCACCGGCGCAGGCCCTTGACGTCACCGCGCTCCGCGGCGAACACACCGAGCTGGCACGTCACCGACGACAGCACGAGGATCGTGGTGTTGACGCTTGCG
>CAZLMT010000229.1:226-2336 GCA_964560615.1 uncultured Actinomyces sp. | reverse complement strand
ACGCCCTTCGAAGGACGCCCACCCATCGGGTGAAGCGAGGGACGTCAGTCAGTAATCAGGGGAATCATCGCTGACTCGCGCCAGCTGAGACCCACCCGAGCGCCGCGTTCGGGCAGCACGTCTTCACGCACCGCAGCAAGGAAGGCGGTGCCCTCGACCGAGATCTGAGCAAGAGCGTGGTCGCCTTGGAAGAAGACCTCGCTGACCAATCCACGGAGAAGGCAGCCAGCATCATCAGCCGGCAGCAGCGTGACCGACTCCGGGCGCAGTGCAATCGCCACGGCACCCTCGCAACTGGAGGGAGCGGACAGGGGCGGCAAGTCCGGAGCCACCCAATGCCCGTTGCGGTAGGACCCGCGCAGGATGGTGCTTGATCCGATGAAGTCCGCGACAAAGACACTGCTCGGGCGACGGTAGAGGTCCAGTGGAGCGTCGAGTTGGCGCACCACTCCTGCATCCATGACCGCGACACGGTCAGCCAGGCTCATCGCCTCGTCCTGGTCGTGGGTGACGACGACGAAGGTGATTCCCACCTCGTGCTGGAGCCGCTTGAGTTCCATTTGCATCTCCCCGCGGATCTTGCGATCCAGTGCCGAGAGAGGTTCATCGAGGAGAAGCAGCCGGGGGCGCTTGACGATGGCGCGGGCCAGCGCCACACGTTGGCGCTGTCCGCCACTGAGAGTCTTGGGAAGCGCCGACTTCTTGTCGCTCAGCCCGACGGTCTCAAGCACTTCATCCACACGCGTGGCAATCTCCGCCCGGGGGACACGCGCGCACGCCAGGCCGTAGGCGACGTTCTTCGCGACTGTCATGTGGGGAAACAGCGCGTAGGACTGGAACATGAGATTGACAGCGCGCTTCTCGTGTTGCACCGAGAGCAGATCCTCTCCGTCAAGGGTCACTCTGCCTGGGTCGGGTTATTCGAAGCCTGCTAGCACACGCAGCAGTGTGGTCTTGCCGCAGCCTGAAGGTCCGAGTAGCGCAAAGAACTCGTTTTCGCGAATATCGAGGCTGACATCGTCAAGCGCCACGACGTCCCCGAAGGACCTGCTGACGTCCTTGATCTGGAGAAGAGTTGGTTCGGCATCCATGGCTAGCTCCCCTCCCTGCGGAGCGACTCGCCCAGGCGAGATGCACGCTGGGCCAGGATCACGGCGATGAAGGATACGAGGAGTAGCAGCGTGGCGAGGGCGTTGATCTGCGGGGTCACGCCGAAGCGGACGCTCGAGTAGATCACAATCGGCAGCGTCGGCTCGGCGGGCGAAGCAGTGAAGAACGCCACCGTGAACTCATCAAAGCTGAGGGTGAATGCAAGTAGCGCACCCGCGATGATCGCGGGTCGCATACCTGGCAGCGTGACACTCCAGAACGTCTTCAGTGCAGAGGCCCCGAGGTCGCGGCTCGCCTCCTCGAGACTCGGGTCCATTCCGGCAAGGCGCACGCGGACGACGGCTGCGACGAAGGCGATCCCGAAGACCGAGTGCGCAAGGATGACGCTTATCGGGCTCAAGGCAATGCCCACGAGTGTGTAGAAGGCGAGGAGCCCGATCGCGAGCATGATGTCGGGCATGACCGCCGGCGCCGCTGCCGCGGCGTCCAGGGCACGGGAGGGCAGGTAGCGCTCCAGGGCCATGGCGAGAAGGGTGCCGAGGATCACGGAGATGATCGTGGTGCCGACGGCAACGATGAGAGTGGTCCGCAGGCCGCCGATGATGGTCGCGTCGCGGAGAAGCCGGTCCATCGGTATGCGCTGTCGTTGGCATTGAAGCTCATGCCGACAACAACGAGGATCGGAAGGTAGAGGAAGGCGTAGAGGACCCACAGGGGCAGCCCACGCAGTGCCTTCACCATCATGCACCCCACCTTCGGGTCCGCCGTGCCGCGCTCGCCTGGAACATCACGATGATGATGAGCAGTGCCAGCACCATGAGTGAGAGCGCCGAGCCGAAGGGCCAGTCCCGGGACTTGAGGAACTGGTCGCGGATGACATTGCCGATCATCTGGGAGTTCCCCCCGCCGAGGAGCTCGGGCACCTCCTGTTCGGCCGCGGCGCCAGCGACCAACTCGGGGGCGTCATCGCCCAGATCGTGGCCACGCGCCTCATGGTGGA
>CAZLMT010000229.1:0-216 GCA_964560615.1 uncultured Actinomyces sp. | reverse complement strand
GGCGAGAAGGGTGCCGAGGATCACGGAGATGATCGTGGTGCCCGCCGCAACGATGAGAGTGGTCCGCAGGCCGCCGATGATGGTCGCGTCGCGGAGGAGCTCGGGGTACCACTGGAGTGAGAAGCCGGTCCATCGGTAAGCGCTGTCGTTGGCATTGAAACTCATGCCGACAACAACGAGGATCGGAAGGTAGAGGAAGGCGTAGAGCACCCACAG
>CAZLMT010000228.1:1962-2346 GCA_964560615.1 uncultured Actinomyces sp. | reverse complement strand
CCTCGGCGGTCTCGACGTCCTCCTCAATGGCGTCGGCATCAACCGGCGCAAGCCCATGGAGGAGGTGACCCCGGAGGACTTCGACGCCATCGTGTCCGTCAACCTGCGGGCGATCTACTTCGCCAGCCAGGCGGCCCACGCGATCATGCGCCCGCAGGGCAAGGGCTGCATCGTCAACCTCAGTTCGCTGAGCGCTCGCTTCAGCTTCACCACGATCTCGGTGTACGCCGCGACCAAGGCCGGAGTCACCTCGCTCACCCGCAGCTGTGCACGTGAGTGGGCGGCAGACGGCATCCGCGTCAACGCCATCGAGCCCTTCGTCATCAAGACGGAGTTCACCAAGCCCCTGTGGGGCGAGGATCACCGCCAGCGCTGGTTCGACCA
>CAZLMT010000228.1:1532-1952 GCA_964560615.1 uncultured Actinomyces sp. | reverse complement strand
CCTGGGCGTGCCCGAGGATCTCATCGGCTCAGTCGTCTACCTCGCGAGCGACGCATCCTCGTGGGTCACGGGGCAGACGATCGTGCTCGACGGTGGTCTCACGGCCGGCGCGGACTGGGATTCCTTCCGCGATAAGTGAACTGCTAGTTCACGTCGACGATGCGGGCCACGCCACCCTCGACCTCGAAGTAGACCGCGACGATCTCCCTCAGGTCGGGGCACTCGATCAGCCCCTTGCCATAGACAGTGACATCCCCCGCCTCGGTCTGCTCGGGCGTGTAGGCCGGGCCGCCGTAGGTGCACTCGGAGTTGATGCTCACCCACCGCTCGGGATTCATGACATAGGGACCATCAGAGAGACCGGTCTTGGCGTTGATGGCCGGATCCAGCGTGGAGGCGACATTGGCGGTGAAGATCACC
>CAZLMT010000228.1:0-1340 GCA_964560615.1 uncultured Actinomyces sp. | reverse complement strand
CCACGATCGCGGCGATGATGGGGCAGATGACCCACGACACGATCGCGAGCACAAGTGCGATGACCGCATTGGTCGACGTCGGGGGTCCTGCCATCGTCGCCGTGCCGGGTGCGGCAGGCGTCCACGCGGACCCATCCCAGTAGCGCTGCCGACCCGGATTCTGCGGATCGGGATACCAGCCGGGCAGGGCAGAACCGGGATTCGACGGATCGGACGTCTGGTCACTCATGATCCTGACCCTAGGCGCGCACGGGCGGTCAGAGCGGCTACGGCGCGGTCACGAAACGCGAGCGCTGCTCCCCCAGGCCCGTGATGCCGGCCGTGACGACCTGTCCCGGCTGCACCCACGCGGGCTCGGCCATGCCCATCGCCACTCCCGGCGGCGTACCCGTGTTGATGAGATCGCCGGGATCGAGCACGAGGAACTGGCTGATGTAGTGCACGAGGACATCGACGGGGAAGATCTGCGAGGACGTGCTGCCCGACTGCCGCCGCACGCCGTCGACGTCGAGCCACAGGTCGAGTCCGCGAGCCATGTCGAGCTCGTCGGGGGTCACGAGCCAGGGCCCGAGAGGGTTGAAGGTCTCCGCCGACTTGCCCTTCATCCACTGGCCACCGCGATCGAGCTGGAAGGTGCGCTCGGAGACGTCGTTGCTCACCACGAAGCCCGCGATGCGCGACCAGGCATCCGCGGGCGAGTCGAGATAGCGGCAGGTCGCGCCGATCACGATGCCGAGCTCGACCTCGTAGTCGACCTTGCTGGCACCACGCGGGACGTGCACATCATCGGTCGGACCGATGACGGTATTGGGGGCCTTCGTGAAGAGCAACGGCGCCTCCGGGATCGCCATCCCCGACTCGGCGGCGTGATCGGCGTAGTTGAGGCCCGCGCACACGAGATGGCCCGGGCGTGCGATCGGCGCACCCAGTCGCGCATCCGTCGGCAGCGTGGGGAGAGCCTGGATCTCACCCGCCTCCCAGCGACGCTGGAGGTCGGCGATGCCGCCACGGCCGAGGAACGCCGAGTCGAAGTCATCGGTGATCGACGACACGTCGTACCTCTCGCCCGCTGGACCGAGCACGGCAGGGACCTCGGCGCCGGGGGCGCCCACACGGATGAGCTTCACGATCGAACCTTCCGTCGTTGAGTGGCGGGTTGTTCCGCGCGACACGCCGTAAAGCGGCGGAAGAACCCGCCACTCAACGAACTAGTCGCAGACGGCCCCGCGACTCGCGGAGCCGACCAGCTTGGCGTACTTCGCCAGGACCCCCCGGGTGTAGCGCGGCGGCAGCGACTCGAAGTCCTTCCGGCGCTTCTCCAGCTCGTCATCATCGACCAG
>CAZLMT010000227.1:1910-2349 GCA_964560615.1 uncultured Actinomyces sp. | reverse complement strand
CATTTACGTTGCCAACGACCTCGAGCGGCCTGACCGCATTGTTGATCTCGCCCTCGAGAAGCTCGCCGCTGCCTGGCCGATAGACGGAGATATCCATCGCGTTCGTGTCGCCCTGGGTGCGCAGGACATCGCAGTAGCCCCGCTTGGTGGCGTTGTCGGCAGCCGTGACCACGTCACGGCCGGCCAGACTCAGGAGGATGTCACCGGGCTCGACGCCGACATTGCTCGCCGCGCTTCCTGCACGGACGCCAGACACCCAGATGCCGCCGATCTCCTCTTCCGCGTCGTACCACGCGAAGCCGTTGATCCCCAGCGATTCCACATCGGTCCCCTCAGCGAGGGTCGAGACAACATCCCTCGCAAGTTCGGACGGGATGGCGAAGTACTGCGACGTGTTCGTGGGGTCCGAGGATGCGTAGTTGATGCCGATCACGTGGCC
>CAZLMT010000227.1:1318-1900 GCA_964560615.1 uncultured Actinomyces sp. | reverse complement strand
TGAATGGCAGCATCGTGCTCGAGCGCGTAGGGGATCGATGCCCACGACGAATCGCCGTCGGCGCGCGCCTTGGAGATGATGCCTCGCGTCATGCTGAACTCAGGGTCGCCCAAGGGGAATCCCGCGACATAGACGTCGGTCCCGGTGTCGATGGCCTCTTCCTGCCAGGCGAGGTAGGGGAAGCCCTCTCCCGTGAGGTCGAGCACCGCGAGGTCATTGCACTCCGACACTCCCAGGACGCGCGCGGTGACCGGCTCATCCTGACCATCGACGTAGACGCGCACGAGGCCTGCGCCCTCGACGACATGTGCGTTGGTGACCACGTGGCCTTGCGGATCGATGATGAAGCCCGATCCAGAGCCGCCCGCCGACACACGCCCCTCCGCGGGATCGACGTACGAACCCTCGACCTCGATCCTCACCACCGCCGGACGGGTTCAGACCCCCACGCTCAGTATTTTGGTGGACCGGGAGAAGCAGATCCGGGCCTTTATCCCGAAGGATTTCTGGGAAATCCATGCCACGTTTGGGGCCAAGGCCGGCGAATACGAAGGACGTTGGTTCGATGAAAAGCTGGCCGAC
>CAZLMT010000227.1:0-1308 GCA_964560615.1 uncultured Actinomyces sp. | reverse complement strand
CCCTGAGCCACCGATAGGGATGAGGCACCCACTCAAGAGCAGTGCCATCGAGGATGTGCCTGCAACCAGGGAAAGGCTGCGGAGCGAGCTACGCGACATCATCATGTCCCCTGTGTACGCGTCCGTCTCGTGTTCGTATAGGGGCGCAGGCCCCGAGTGACGTCACACCTTGGTCCACATTCGCGAGCAACCTGCATCCAGCCGTCATGTAGAGACGATTGCTGACCGATCTGCGACTGTGATCTCCCCCGCCGGCTCCCGCGACCGTTTTCTCTTTTTGGCGTCCGTCCGCTACTCTGGTCTTCGGCGCCGAATCATGGGACTCACTGAGCCCACGGCGACTCCTCATTCATCCGGGATGACCTCACATGAGGAATCAACCCGAGCCTCCGGCCCAGTGACCGGGAGCACTGCTCCCGAACTGGTCTCTATCGCTTCACCACGCGCCCACCGGTATGCCTTCCCTGCGAAGTCAGCCAAGGGCGGACAACGATTCTCCTTGAAAGGCACATCACCATGAGTTCCACCCGCACCACGACCCCTTCAACCGTGGACACAAGCTTCGCGAGCATTGGCGTCCCTGCACATCTCATCGACGTCCTGAGTGCTCAGGGCATCACGACGCCGTTTCCCATTCAGGCGGTCACGCTTCCCGACTCGCTGACCGGTCGCGATGTCCTCGGACGTGGTCGCACCGGCAGCGGCAAGACCGTCGCCTTTGCGCTCCCCCTCGTCATGCGCCTTGCCGACCAGCATGCGAAGACCCGCGCGGGTCGTCCACGGGGACTCGTCCTCCTGCCGACACGTGAACTCGCCTCGCAGGTGGAGTCCACGATCGAGCCCCTTGCTCGCGCCGCGGGCCTTTCCACCACGACCATCTACGGCGGCGTGAGCCAGCGTCCGCAGGTTGCGGCACTGAGCCGTGGCGTGGACATCGTCGTCGCATGCCCCGGCCGACTCGAGGACCTCATGAAGCAGGGCCACGTCCGGCTGGATGACGTCTCCGTGACCGTGATCGATGAGGCCGATCACATGGCGGATCTCGGCTTCCTTCCCGGGGTCAAGCGCATCCTGGATCGCACACCCGCGGATGGTCAGCGCCTGCTCTTCTCTGCCACGCTGGATCGAGGTGTCGACGCACTCGTCAAGCGGTACCTGACGAACCCGATCACCCATTCGGTCGACAGCGACGCCACCACCGAGCCCGACATGGAGCATCACGTCCTCACGGTGAGGGCCACCGCCAAGCCTGAAATCTTGCGCGAGCTAGCCGCAGGCAAGGGACGATCCGTACGCTTCGTGCGCACC
>CAZLMT010000226.1:0-2357 GCA_964560615.1 uncultured Actinomyces sp. | reverse complement strand
CACGACGATGCCCCGAAGCATGCGCCCGCTCGCCGGGATGGCGGGCCACGAGAGCACCAGGAGCCAGAGGAAGAAGACCGCGAGCACGCCCAGGATGAGAGCCCCAAGCCAGGCCAGCGAGCCCGTCTGGATCATCCCGAAGACGAGCAGGACCGCCATCACGACGACGATGAGCCACTTCGGCAGCCGGGTGAGGCGGGTGAGCAGGGGGAGGCTGATGCGCTGCAAGGGAGTGAGATCCTGGGGCGCTCGAGCCGGGGTCGACTTCGCGGGCGTCGGCTGCCCGGATCCCTGGGGCCCACGGGGGCCGCGCACGCCCGGGCGCTTGTCACGTGCGGCCATGATCCTCCCTCGCCTGCGACCGGGTCGGCCGAGCCGCCCCGAGCTGGATGGCTCACCCTAACTACGGTGATGGCCATGCTGCCAGCACAGGACGTGGGTCCCACCCCGGGGTTCGTCGCGCTGCTGCGATTCCGCTCCCGTGATGTCGCCGCGCTCATGGCGCTGCTGCGCGAGTCGGTCTCCCTCCTGGCGACGAAGGAGGGATTCGTGGACGCCCGGGTGTCACGGGCCATCGATGATGGTGCCCTCGTCACGCTGGAGTTGAGTTGGGACACGGTCGGCTCCTACCGACGTGCGTTGTCGTCCTACGACGTCAAGGTCCAGGTCGTGCCGATCATGTCCCAGGCGCTGGACGAGCCGACCGCCTTCGAGGTGCTGCACGTGCGCGACGCCAGGGGCGCGGCCGACGCGACCGGTGCGCTCGCGGCCGACGCAGGCACGGTGAGCCTCGGCAGTGCGTCGGCCGATGTCGTGCCTCCGGCACCCTCATGAGCGGCTTCGCCAACCTTGACGAGGGCGGACGCCGATTGGTCCCTGCTGTCCGTGACGTCGTGCGCGACCTCCACGCACCGCTCGTGCTGGCGATCCTGCCCAACGGCGTCCCCGTCGCTGCACCGCTCGCCGATGCGCTCGAGCTCCCTCTGCTCGGCGTATCCCTGGATCGCGAGGGCGAGCCGCGCGTGATCGAGATGCCCGACGTGGCCGGACGCGATGTGATCGTCGTCGACGACGGGGTGGAGACCGGGACTGCAGCCCGCCTCGTCGGTGCTGCCGCACGCGAAGCGGAGGTCGGCCGGCTCGTGCTCGCTGTCCCTGTCTGCCCCCGCCAGGCCGAGTCGGGCCTCCGGGCGGTCTATGACGATGTGGTGGCGATCGACCGGCCCTTGGCCCGCCGTGACCTGCGCTGGCACTACACCGACTTCGACACCATCGACGAGGCCGAGGCTCGGCGGAGACTCGACGCTCGCTAAGGTGACGTCATCCTGCCCGGCGGACCGGTAATGCCGTCCCTGTCGGGCTTGTCCGCCGACAACCAGCCGGAGTGGATCCATGGCCGATCGCGTCGATGCCGTCGTCAACCTCAGCAAGCGCCGGGGATTCGTCTTCCCCTCCTCCGAGATCTACGGCGGTACCCGCTCCGCCTGGGACTACGGCCCGCTCGGCGTAGAACTCAAGGAGAACATCAAGCGCCAGTGGTGGCAGGCCGTCGTGCGCGGTCGCGACGACGTTGTCGGCCTGGACTCCTCCGTCATCCTTGCCCCGCAGGTCTGGGAGGCGTCCGGGCACGTCTCGGCCTTCGTCGATCCGCTCACGGAATGCAAGAAGTGCCACAAGCGCTGGCGCGCCGATCAGCTCATCGAGGCATACGAGGAGAAGCACGGGCGCGCACCGGAAGGCGGTCTCGCCGAGATCGTGTGCACCAACTGCGGCACGAAGGGCGACTTCACCGAGCCGCGCGACTTCAACGGCATGCTCCGCACCGCCGTCGGTCCGGTCGAGGACGCCGGGTCGGTGCACTACCTGCGCCCCGAGACCGCGCAGGGCATCTTCGTCAACTACCTCAACGTGATGAACGCCGCTCGCAAGAAGCCGCCCTTCGGCATCGGCCAGACGGGCAAGAGCTTCCGCAATGAGATCACGCCTGGCAACTTCATCTTCCGCACCCGTGAGTTCGAGCAGATGGAGATGGAGTTCTTCGTCAAGCCCGGCACCGACGAGGAGTGGCACGAGTACTGGCTCCAGCAGCGGTGGGACTGGTACGTCGACCTGGGCATGAATCCCGACAACCTGCGCTTCTTCGAGCATCCGAAGGAGAAGCTCAGCCACTACTCCAAGCGCACGGTGGACATCGAGTACCGCTTCCGCTTCGCGGGCTCGGAGTGGGCCGAGCTCGAGGGCATCGCCAACCGCACCGACTTCGACCTGCGCACGCATTCGGAGCACTCCGGCACCGACCTGTCCTACTTCGACCAGGAGGCCGAAGAGCGCTGGGTGCCCTACGTAATCGAGCCCGC
>CAZLMT010000225.1:1776-2364 GCA_964560615.1 uncultured Actinomyces sp. | reverse complement strand
GACCAGCCCAAGCACCCCTCCTCTCTCGCGAGCCTGGCGGGCCCCGAGCAGCTGGCCGCCGACATCCCGATGTTCACCGAGGGCGTCGACCTGCCGGCCCCCGGCGAGATCACGAGTCCGCTGCAGGAGGCCCTCGAGCTCGCCGCCGAAGCCTGGGGGGCACGCCGCACCTGGTTCCTCACCGACGGAGCTTCCCAGGGCAACCACGTCACCTGCCTGGCGCTGCGCGCACTGAGCCCGCACGCCGTGGTCCAACGCTCAGTGCATACATCGGTCATTGACGGAGCGATTCTCGCGGGCCTGCGCCTGGAGTTCGTGCAGCCCAGTGTCGATCCGATTCTCGGCATCTCACATGGCGTCACTGCCGCAGCCGTCGATGCGGAGCTCAGCGCGCACCCCGGCGCGGCAGCGGCGTACATCGTCACCCCCTCCTATTTCGGCGCGTGCGCGGATATCGAGGCCATCGCGGAGGTCGCACATCGCCACGGCGTGCCACTCGTCGTCGACGAAGCATGGGGCAGCCACTTCGGCTTCCATCCCGAGCTGCCTAAGTCAGCCCTGCAGTCCGGTGCAGACCTCGTCATATCG
>CAZLMT010000225.1:1220-1766 GCA_964560615.1 uncultured Actinomyces sp. | reverse complement strand
TATCGAGCACCCACAAGCTGGGCGGCAGCCTCACGCCGTCGGCGATGCTGCATCTGGGGCACGGTGCATTCGCCGACCAGCTCGAGCCGCTGATCGTGCGCGCGATGACGACCTTCGGCACGACGAGCCCGTCGGGGATCCTCTACGCCTCACTCGACCTCGCGCGCCGTGATCTCTACCTCAATGGCATTCCCGGCATTGGTGCGAGCATCGCTGATGTCGAGCAGTTGCGCGAGGTGCTCAACACGCAGGGCCGCTACGCCGACCCCGACCCTTCGATTCATGCTGCCCCCGACGTGATCGCACTCGATCCACTCCGCTTCGTGATCGACACGCGCTCGGGTGGCGTGCCCGGATTCGTCGCACGCCGCCTCCTCGAGGAGCGCAGCCGAGTCCATGTGGAAATGGCCACCGGCACATGCATCGTCGGCCTCGTCGGAGCGGGCAGCCGACTCGACGTGGAGTACGTCGCGGCGGCGCTGCACGACCTGCCGCAGCAGGATCTGGGGGCGCACCCGCCGATTCACCTGCCGCCCAATGCGCCGC
>CAZLMT010000225.1:0-1210 GCA_964560615.1 uncultured Actinomyces sp. | reverse complement strand
GGATCTGCGCGACGCCTATCTCAGCCCGACCGAGATCGTGCCCGCCGCCGACGCTGTAGGCCGCATCTCCGCCGACTCGCTCGCTGCCTACCCGCCGGGCGTGGCAAACGTGCTTCCCGGCGAGGAGATCACGAGGGAGGTCCTGGATTTCCTCCAGGGCACGGCGCGATCCCCCTACGGCTGGGTGCGTGGCAGCGTCGATCCGGGCGTCGAGCGCGTGCGCGTGATCGGCTGAGTCGTCCTGCTCCCCGTTGAGGACGGCTCGACGGCACTGATTCCGCTACGGCGGTCCCTCCTGCCGCACTAGTCTCGGCCGGGTGTCGAGGTGCCTCCCGGCGCCCGGAAGGGGAGAGTCAGGTGGCTGCCACCGAGGGGCTGGCGCTCAGCATCCGCGGCGTGTCCAAGGTCTTCCCCACCCCCGAGGGTGGAGAGGTCCGAGCCCTCGATGACGTCAGCCTCGAGGTAGCCGACGGCTCCTTCATGGTGCTTCTCGGCCCGTCAGGCTGCGGCAAGACGACGCTGCTGCGATGCATCGCGGGCCTGGAGGCCCCCGATGCCGGAGAGATCCTGCTGCGCGAGGAGCGCATCGAGCGCATGCTCTGCGAGCTGACCGGCTGCGAGGCGGCGACGGTGGTGAACAACAACGCCGCCGCCACCATGCTCATGCTCACCGCCCTGACCGCCGGCCGCGAGGTCATCGTCTCGCGCGGGCAGCTGGTCGAGATCGGCGGCGCCTTCCGCATGCCCGATGTCATGGCGATGTCCGGCTGCAAGCTGGTCGAGGTCGGCTGCACCAACCGCACCCACCTGCGCGACTACGAACAGGCGATCACCCCGCAGACCGCCGCCCTGCTGCATGTCCACACCAGCAACTACCGTGTGCGCGGCTTCGCCGGCACGCCCGGCGCCGGCGAACTTGCCGCCCTCGCCCGGTCGCGCGGGCTGCTCGCCCTCGACGACCTCGGCAGCGGCGCCCTGGTGCCGTTGTCGGCGATCGGCCTGGCCGCCGAGCCGCTGGTCGCCGATTCGGTGAAGGCCGGCGTCGCGGCCTGCTGCTTCAGCGGCGACAAGCTGCTCGGCGGACCGCAGGCCGGCATCCTCGTCGGCACCGCCGAGGCGGTGAAGCGCATGCGCGCGCATCCCTCGGCGCGCATGTTCCGGGTGTGCAAGCTGACCCTGGCGGCGCTCGAGGCGACCCTGGTCCACTTCC
>CAZLMT010000224.1:0-2372 GCA_964560615.1 uncultured Actinomyces sp. | reverse complement strand
GTCTGGCACGCGCGATCGCATGGTGCTGGCGGCGGCCGGCCTCTTCCGTGATCAGGGGTACGACGGCACGGGCTTCCGCGATGTTGTCCAAGCGGCCGGCACGACCCAGGGCGTCATCTACCACCACTTCCCCGGCGGCAAGACCGAACTCGGCGTCGCGGTCGCGATCGCGGTGGGGGAGTGGGTCGCCGCGGGAGTCGAGTCCGCGTGCGCTGCGCTGCCGCCGCGCGAGGCAGTCGCCGGCCTGCTCGACATCATCGAGCGCAATCTCATCCGCGGCGACCTGCGTCCCGGGTGCCCATTCGTCGCCATTGCCTTCGCGGCCGATGACGACGAGGGGAAGCTGCGCGCGGCCAGCGACAGTGTCTTTACGCGCATTCGTGCAGCACTGTGCGACTGCCTGATGCGCGCAGATGTCAATCGCGCAGACGCGGAGGCGTTTGCCGCTCTCGCTGTGTCCGCGAGCGAGGGCGCGATCATCCTCAGTCGTGCCCGCCGCGACACCGAGCCCTTCGATGCGACGCGCAGGGCGTTGCTCGACCAGGTGGATCGGCTTACGGGAGGGAAGCGACCGTAACGCAGCAGCCGGATGACCAGGTGCTCGCGGAGATTCTCGACACGGGGGATGAGCGCATCGTCTCCGCGCAGATCGAGATCGATGCCCCGCCGGAGGTGATCTTCGACATCCTCATCCAGCCGCGTCGGCACCGGGAATTCGATGGTTCGCAGAGCGTGCAGGCCGTCATCGAGGGACCCGAGCGGCTCAGCCTCGGCGCGACGTTCAAGATGAAGATGAAGATCGGGTTTAACTACTGGGTGACCAACAAGGTCATCGCGTTCGAGCCGAACCGTCGCATCACCTGGGCGCACCTCCTGGGCAACCAGTGGACGTACGAGCTGACTCCGCTGGATGGCAATCGCACTCTGGTGCGCGAGACCAACAACGTGCGCGCCGCCGGTTGGAAGGCCTCGCTGTCGCCCGCTGCTCGCAAGCTCTCCCTCATCGAGCGGTCGATTGCCAAGTCGCTGGTGCGCCTGAAGAAGATCGCGGAGTCCGAAGCGGGGTCGTAAGGGCGGCTAGTAGATGACCAATGGGTCATGTATTCTGCCCGCGTGCCGAACGAGATCCGACAGGTCCAGGGGCTCGCGGTCCATGTCTCGGGTGACGGGCCCGGTCTGGTCCTCCTGCACGCCAATGGGGGTGACCATCGGGAGTTCGACGAGGTCATCCCCGCGCTCTCGCGCACGCGGACCGTCTACGCGATCGACTGGCCGGGCCACGGCGAGAGCGACCCGGCCACGGATGCATCGGCGGTCGCTTTCGCCGAGCTGCTCCCCTCGGTCCTCGACGAGCTCGGTGGCGGCAGTGAGGCAGCGCGCCGTCGATGCGTCGCGGTCTCCCGAGGCTGTCGGCACGTTCGCGTCCATGTGGCGCAGTTTCGCCGATCCCCGGCACGATGCACGCCGCGAGCTCGATTCGCTCACGGTGCCCACGCTGCTGATCTGGGGGACGCGCGATCCCGTCCTGCCCTGGCTCATCGACGGCCGTCGAGCGGCGAAGGCGATCCCGGATGCCACGGTCGTCACGCTGCCATGCGGACACCAGGCGTTCCTCGAGATGCCGACGGAGTTCCTGGGCGTCGTCGAACCCTTCCTGGACGGCGCTGCGCGATGAGTGCGACCCAGACGCAACGCCGTGGACCAGGTGCGCGCGCCGGCAAGGACCACCCCACGCGTCAGGAGATCGTCGAAGCCGCGGTAGCGCTGGCGGATGCCCAGGGTTGGGGCTCCACATCGGTGGAGGCCGTCACGCGTGCCGCCGGGCATGCGAAGGGCACGTTCTACGTCCACTTCGACGACCGCACCGGACTCCTGGTCGCCCTGCATGATCGATTCCACGATGAGGTGTTCCAGGCGATCCGTGAGGCCACATCGGGGTTGCCGGCGGGTGTCGACCGCGCCCGCACGCGGATCGTCGCCTTCCTGGATGCGTGTCGGCGGCAGCCGGGTGTCCGCGCCATGCTCCGCGACGCGCGCGCAGTGCCCGAGATCGCGGAGCTCGTGCAGAGGCGCAATGCCGAGGCCGCAGGGGAGCTCGCCACCGATCTCACTGGCTCGACACCGTGGCCCAAGGAGACGGCGTACTTGCTCGTGGTCGCCGTCGCGGACGCGGCGGTACGTGAGATGGAGGCGGGCCGGCGCCTTCCGCGGCTTCGCTCCGCCCTGCTGGCTATGGTGCCGGCGACCTAGGCCTCGGGGGACGGGTGACGCCGAACCGCGGGTCCTCAACTCACGACGGGGCGGGGTGGCACGTGGATCAACGGCCAGAGGGTGAGCGCTTTGCCATCGATGGGGTGCTCCCTGCGGGGGTT
>CAZLMT010000223.1:0-2400 GCA_964560615.1 uncultured Actinomyces sp. | reverse complement strand
TCACCGGCAATGCCGACCCCGCGACGGAGCGCACGGAGATCACCCGCCTGCTCGAGTCCCGTGTGGAGGGGCTTGTCCTCATCGCGCATCGTCTCTCGGACAGGGACCTGACAGCGATCGCGACCGAGGTGCCGACCGTCGTCGTGACGTGGCGCACCGATGGCATCCCGGGCCTCGACTCCGTGGCCGGGGATGACGTCGCGGGGGCGCAACTCGCCGTCGACCACCTCGTCTCCCTCGGGCACAGTCACATCGCCCACATCTCAGGCGGCGACAATCGCATCGCGCGGGAGCGCCGCTCGGGCTACGAACGGGCGATGCGCGCCCATGGGCTGGAGCCCCTTGTGGTCGATGGAGCTTTCACGGAGCAGGGCGGCTACGTCGGGGCCGAGTCCGCAGTCGCTGCCGGCTCGACCGCGCTCGTCGTGGCCAATGACCTTGCGGCAATCGGTGCACTGGCCGCGCTGCGATCAAGCGGACTGCGCGTGCCCGACGACGTGTCGGTCGTCGGCTACGACGGCATGCGCCTGCTCGACTCCCTCGATCTCACGACGGTGGCGCAGCCCTTGGCCGACATGGGGCGCGTCGCTGCGGACCTGCTCATGGATCGCATTGCACAGCCGGCTAAGGACTCGGTGCATCGCCGGGTCGAGACCCGGCTCGTGGCCCGCGGCAGCTCCGGGCCGGCTCGACCTCATTGAGGGATGGCGCGTGCGGGAACACCTGTCTGAGGCTGCTGGCCCCTGAGCGGCATATGTGCTGGGATCGATCCATGTCCTTGGCCACTGCTGGGCCCGCTGCTGGTGCCTCGGTCCTGCGCGTGCTCTACGTCGAGGATGATCCGGCACTGCGCGGGATCCTCTCGGCCATCCTCGGCAGCCGACGGGATCTTGAGATCGTCGTGACCGCTGGCTCTCCGGATGAGGCGCTGACTGCGGTGGAGGGGACGGCATTCGATGTCGCGCTTCTCGATCTATCCCTGGGAGATGACTCGATGTCCGGCATCGAGCTCGGCATCGCCCTGAGGGAAAGGTGGCCAGCAGTCGGTATCGTCATCCTGTCGCAGTACCAGGTGCCCACCTTCCTCACCCGATTCGCGGAGGATCAGCGACAGGGCTGGTCCTACATCCTCAAGCGTGCAGACCTGCACCCCAATTACCTGAGCGATGTGCTCCACTCCACCGCCCGCGGGCTCAACGTCGTCGATCCGCTCATGGTCAAGAGCCAGGTAAGCGAGGATCAGCCTGCAGTCTCCCGATTGACCGCCCGGCAGCGCGACATCATGGCCCTTGTGGCTGAAGGACTCGATGCTCCTACTGTCGCCAAACGCCTTGACCTCACCCACGGAGTCGTGCGCCAGGAACTCTCCCGCGCGTACCAGATGCTCGTGCCCGAGCCGCCCGAGGGAGCGGATCTTCGGACACTCGCCGTCCTGCGATTTGTGCGTGAGACCCGGGAGTACGGTCAGCGCTAGTCATGGGAAGCAGATGGGCGAGGTTCGGTCGCGGTGTCGTGCGCGCCGTGATCGGACCGTGGCCCCTCTTCCCCGCTTTCGTCTTCGGCGCCGTCTTCCTGCTCGTCCTCCTGCAGAACATCCAGGTGTCTCTCCTCGGCACGCTCAGTCGCTGTCGCTACTCCTGCGTGACGCTGCCTGAGCAGTTCACGCCGTCCATCATCGGCGAGTACGGCGAGAGCGCGGTCAACCCCATTGACCTCGTGGCCGTCGTGGGCAACGCCATCGCCGCCGCTGGCGCCTCAGCGATCGTGCTAGTCGTGGCGAGCCGGTACCTCCGCAAGGACGAGTTCGGCAGTCCGGCGCGGGCGCCCTATCTCGCGGTGGTGCTCCTCGCTGCCTTCGCGGGCGGACTGGCGCGCGTCTACATCGTGTCACCGATCTTCCTGTCCACACCATCCCTGTCGGCGATCGGCGTCGTCCCGACCACGATCCGCGCCTTCATCGCGGTCACCTTCGTGCAGTCCCTCGCAGGTGCGCTCACCCTGCGATACGCCCGGCAGACTGCTGTCGCCACCGCGGCCCTTGAGACCGTCAAGACCCAGCAGCAACTCGTCGTCGAGGCCGATGAGCGCGCTCGGCGTGGAGTTGCCGAGTTTCTCCATGATCGTGTGCAGGCCGACCTCCTCGTTGTGGCCTTCGAACTGCGTAGTTGCGTGGAAGGTGCAGATCCAGCTACGCGGGAGCGCCTTGAGCGGGCGATTGCGGAGATCGAGCGCATCCGTTCGACTGAAGTGCGCTCCGCTAGTCGGCGACTGAGTCCGGCCTTCGGATCCGTGGGCCTCGACACGGCCCTACAGGAACTAGCGGACTCGTGGGACCCCGTGCTTCGGGTGCGGGTGACCTTCGATGAGGCGTCTAGGTCCTTACTCATGGGCGGTAGTGCC
>CAZLMT010000222.1:0-2407 GCA_964560615.1 uncultured Actinomyces sp. | reverse complement strand
CCCGCCCGGACCACCCCTGCCCCGACATGAGGTGCGCATCCGACCCCGCTTCTCGAGCTGGCCTCGCGGCGACGTCCTCGTGACCGGTGATCCTGTCCCTGGTGTCCCCGCAGCGGGTGCCCTCGCCACCTTCGCTCAGGGGCTCGAGGAGCACGGTCTCATCAGTCGGGGTCCCGACGGCAGCCTCGTGGTGGCCCTGTCCGAAGACTCACCCGCCTGGAGGGATCCAGGATTCCTCGAACTCCTCTCGGCAGCCGCGCTGAGTTCGAGCGTGGAGACCCACTCTCGCGGAGTGGGACTCCTCGGTTTCGGCGCCATCGGAGCTGCACATGCCCGGGCCGTGCGTGAGACCGCCGGGCTCCATCTCGTGGCCGTGTGCGATCGCGACCCGGCGCGTGCCGCGCAGGCCCTTGAAGCCGATCCCGATGCGCGCATCCATGCCGACGCGGACATGCTGCTCTCCGACCCCGACGTCGACATCGTCGTCGTCTCCACCCCGCCCGACAGCCATGCGGCCTGGGCGATGGCGGCCCTCGAGCATGGCAAGCACGTCGTACTCGAGAAGCCCATGGCGCTCACCGCCCGGGAGTGCGATGCGCTCATCGAGCGGGCACGCAGCGCGGGCCTGGCACTGTCCGTCTACCAGAACCGTCGATTCGATCCCGACTACGCACTCATAAACGAGGCCGTGCGCGAGGGGCGCATCGGAGAGGTCTTCCATGTCGAGACCTTCATCGGCGGCTACGGACACCCCTGCAACTACTGGCACTCCGACGCTGCCGTATCGGGTGGTGCGCTCTTCGACTGGGGCTCCCATGTCATCGACCAAGTCCTCGACCTCCTCCCCGGCGAGGTCGAATCTGTCAGCGCCGTGAATCACAAGCGTGTGTGGCACGACGTGACTAATGCAGACCATTCGCGCATGACCCTGCACTTCAGCGGCGGCAGAGAGGCGACCTTCGTCTACTCCGACCTTGCCGCAGCGCTCAAGCCGCGGTGGTACGTGCTCGGCACGCGAGGTGCACTGACAGGCGAGTGGCGGCACGCGTCCGTGGTCTCCCGCAACGCCATCGGCACGTTGGACGAAGACATGCTGGCTCCTGCTGACGCCCCTCCCTTAGTCAGGCTGCACTCGCCCGCCGGCGACGTCACCGACCTTGCCTTCCGGGCCGCGGAGCCGCACCCCTTCCACGCTGATCTCTCCCTGTGGCTGCAGTACGGCTTCGTGCCGCGCGTCCGGGGGGAGCAGTCCCGCAGGGTGATCTCGATGCTCGAGGCCGCAGAGGAGTCCGCGCGCATGGGCGGCGTCCCGGTGAAGCCATCATGATGCCGACCCGGTGGGGCTTGCTCGGTGCAGGCTGGATCTCTCGCCGTGCGATCGCGCCCGCTATGCACAGCGCTCACGGTGCACGCCTCGATGTCGTCGCGGCACGGGACAAGGCCAGAGCGGCCTCCCTCACCCCCTATCGCGCAGCGGTGGACGACTACGCCGCCGTCATCGACGACCCGCAGGTGGATGCCGTCTACATCGCCCTCTCCAACGACGGGCACCTGCCCTGGGCTGAGCGCGCCCTCGAGGCAGGCAAGGCCGTGCTGTGCGAGAAGCCGCTGGGCCGCAACGCCGACGAGGCTCGTCGCATGCGGGCCGCTGCGGAAGCCACGGGATGCCTGCTGGTGGAGGCGACCTGGAACCTGTGGCATCCGAGGACGGCGCGTGCTGCCGCCTTGCTGGCAAGTGACGCCCTCGGCCCGGTCACGAGCGTGACCGGGGCCTTCGTCTTCGACGGAGTTGACGAGGGCAACTACCGCCTCGATCCGCAGCGTGGAGGGGGCGCCCTGCTCGATGTCGGCTGCTACCCCCTCACCGGGGCGACCTGGGCGACGCGCGCGGCTGGCGTCTCCGTCGACGCGGTGGACGTCGTCAGCGGAGGCCTCGGCGTGGACCTCACCACGGATGCGTCGCTGCACCTGGACGGCATCCCCGTGCATGTGCGCGCGAGCTTCATCGAGACGGCGTTCGAGAGCCTGGTGATCCACGGTGAGCACGGCGTCATTGAGTTCACCGGCAGCGACGCCTACACCTCGTGGATGCGACCAAGTGCAATGCGGGTCCTGGACCGCGATGGGGAGCGGGTCGAGCACTTCGCGCCGGTCGACCCGTATCGGCTGATGATCGAGGCCGTTTCGTCGGCTATCCGCGGCGAAGGTGGCTGGCTTCCCGACCCGCGCTGGTCGATCACCGTCGCCGATGCGATGGACGCCATCCTCGCCCGGGGACCCGCCTGATCCCTGCACCGGTCGCACCCTTCTGTGCAGCCAGGCGGGGACCTGGCAGGGTGTGGACATGCCCGATGCACCCGTGCTCGTGGAGGTGCGCGACCGAGTCGCGCTCATCACCCTCAACCGT
>CAZLMT010000221.1:0-2408 GCA_964560615.1 uncultured Actinomyces sp. | reverse complement strand
TCCTTGGCGACACCAACGGTGACTTCACCTGGGGACGCACCACCGGCAAGAAGACCTACGTCTACCTCGCCACACCCGACGACACCCTGCGATCCAACAGGGTGACCATCCCCGCCGCTTAGGCGACGACCAATCAACGCCCAGGGGATGGACCGATGGGCACTAGGACGCGCGTCCCATGCTCGGTGGCCTCCATGGTCCAGCCTCCATCGCTCACCATGGAGAGGTACGCCGAGCCCATCCCCCGGCTGCCGCCCTGAGGTCCGGTGCCGTTGTCGATGATGCTCACCTGCACTCGTCCATCCGCATCACGCGACACGTCGATGTCGATATGCGACGCCTGGCCGTGGCGGATGGAGTTGGCCACACTCTCCTCGACAACGCGGCCGACTATGACGGCATTGTCCGAAGAGTCCGCGAGACTCTCATCCAGTCTTATGTCGACGTCGCAGAACCCGTCCCAGAGGTGGACCTTGCGCTCCACCTCATCTCGCAGCGAACCCACAGCCACCGGCGGGGGTGTGCTGGTGTCTAGGGCCGTGAGTGCTTCCGCGAGGGCCCGATGCAGTGAATCAACGTCCCCGGTCTCACTCGCCTGCTCCATCGCCAGCGAGCATCCGATGAGCCGCGTCTGCAGGGAACCATGCAGGTACTGAGCGGTGTCCCTCGCAAGGATTGCGATCTGGCCGCTGCGTTCGCGCGCGACCTCACCCTCCTCCTCGACCAAGACTCGGAGATTGTCGAGCTGGGCCGCCTCTCGATTGCGCCAGGCACCAAAACCTGAGGTCACCAGGATGACGACGCCTCCCGCCACGGCCTGGGACACGATCCAGGTGACGGACCCCGTCCCTGGGATCCAGAAATCTCGCAGCGATGCACGAATGACAACCGCGCCCTGCAGCAGGAGCAGGGCGGTCAGGAAGATCGCAGCGTGATGGTGCGGATAGCGGCGCATGAGCGCGTTGGCGACCAGCATGCCCGGTATCGACCAGCACAGCCCGGCCAGCACAAGGACGGTCCCGCGGATGCCGCCGTACCGGTAGATGTCTGCCCCGAGGGTGCCGAGTACGTCGATCAGGATGAAGAGGGCCGGGCGAAAGGGCTGATGGCGAACGATGTTGATGGGCAGTGACCACCATGGCGGTGTGTCCGGGCTCTGCTCCGCGCTCCTCCACAGTCGATGACTGAGCGGTCGCACGGAACCCTCCGCAGTCTCGCGCAGGAGATGCGAGACGCTCTGCCATTCCTCACGGCTCATGGCCGATTCAGAGGAGTCCGCTGACCGAGTGGCAGCCACGACATGCTCGAGGCGCTCGCGCACCGGCTCGAGTTCTGCGTCAACCTCCATCAATAGGTCGTCGCGAATGTGCTCGAGGATCTCGTCCTGCTGGCGATCGAGATCCTCCAGCGTCGCACCGACCGTGATCAGGCGGTCACGTGTGGCGCGGACTTGCTGGCGATAGTCGAGGAAGTAGGCGAGAGCAGGTGACCACCAGACGGCATAGAAGACATTTCCCAGAACTCGCTCCGTGAAACCAACACCCATGTCCAGCCCGAGTCGACCTGCGACGGCTACCAGCACCGTGGTGTAGATGATCGCGACGACGATGTCCTTCGCGACGACGACAGCGACAGGCAGGGGGTGGATCGCGCGATTGCGGAAGATCGTGTGTCGCAGGAGCAGGATTGTGACCGCCAGGACAGCAGTGCCGCACAGCCAGGCGAGGGACCATCCGATCATCGAGGATGTCTCGGAGGAGCCTGCCTCCGAGACGAGCAGGGCGAAGAGCGCGAGTCCCGCCGTGATGCTGAAAGACGGCCAGGCCACCGACCAGGTGCCGCCGATCCGCTGCCGTAGCGTGCGCGGCTCGAGCAGACCGTCAGCGTCGAGCACTGACCCCGCCCGTCAACCTGTAGTAGGCCTGGGCAATTGCGACGCGCTGATTCGTCTCAGGAGCGGCCTGGAGATCGAGCTGGCGAATCAGCCTGGCGATCGCCTTCTCGACGGCTGGCACAGTCAGCGAGCGCCGTCGGGCTATTTCGGCGTTGGAATGACCGGCGGCCACGAGCCGCATGACATCGATCTGGGGATCGCTGATTTTGACACCCCGCGCATCCTTCGCCACGACGCGCATCGTGCCCTCGCGGAAACTCTGATCCACACTCATGCGCACCGCACGGCCCAGGACCTCTGGTTCAACCACCGTCCGCTTGACGAGGTAGATGGCGTCATCCGGCAAGGGGTGCTGATTGAAGCCCATCAAACGGGGCTCCTCGTAGGTCGACAGCATGACTATGCCGATGGACGGCAACATCGCACGGAGTCGGTGGGCCAGGTCCATGCCCGTGGGACCTTCTCCGAGATCGAGGTCGAGCACCGCCACATGGGGCTGGGTCTCCGCGGCGAG
>CAZLMT010000220.1:1763-2414 GCA_964560615.1 uncultured Actinomyces sp. | reverse complement strand
GATGCCCGTCGAGACCCCCGCCTCGTGCGCGACGTAGCGCTCGAGGCGGGGGTCTCGACGGGCATCGTCCACTACTACTTCGGCAGCAAAGACGAGATGCTCGTCGATGCGCTCCGATGGGCGATCGGCAAGCCCGCGGAGCGTTTTGCCGCTGTGCGTCGCGACGGGGACTACATGCGGGTCCTAGCGACCCTGCTCGAGGTGAGCCTGCCGCATCCCGGTGTGCTCTTCGACGAATACGTCCTCTGGCTCGAGCTCTGGACCGCCGCAACACACGATGAAGCTCTGCGCCCCGTGTGCGAGGACCTCGCGGCGGAATACCGAGACGAGCTCGTCAAGTTGGTCCAGGAGGGCGCATGGGCCGGAGCCTTCCATCCGGTCGGGGAGCCAGAGGTCGTGGCCGAGCGCATCAGCGCGATGGTCGATGGCCTGTGCTTCCGCACGGTGGTGGGCTATTCCTGGACGCCGTTGGAGCGCGTCCGCGTCATGCTCCGTGCATTCGCATGCGAACAATTGGGCATCGTGCCCACAGACCTGCCCGAGATTCGCCTGAGTCGCCAAGGTGACTCTCCCCGGGCAGAAACGACCAATGAGGAGGAGACCAGATGAGATCACACCGGACTTCGGCCCGCCGGGCCGCCGTCCTTGGCG
>CAZLMT010000220.1:0-1753 GCA_964560615.1 uncultured Actinomyces sp. | reverse complement strand
GCCTTCTTCGATTTTTTTGGAGACTTCGCTCTCCACAATCTCGGGCGAGGCTCCGGGGTATTCGGTGGTGATGACCACCACCGGAAAATCGATGTTGGGGAACTGATCGACTTTGAGGCGCTGGAAAGAGAAGATGCCCATCACCACCAAGGCCAACATGACCGTGGCCAACCACGCAACGAACGAGGAGATCGTCGGCAAGCTCACCGCGGGCGGAGATCCCGGCATCGACGTGGCCTTCGTCTCGGGTCAGTACGCCCAGGCGCTCAATGAGGCCGGACTGCTTGAGCGGATCGATCCCAATCGCGTGCCGAATCTTGCCAACCTCTACCCGGAATCCAAGAATCTGGCCTTCGACCCGGGCAGCACCTTCAGCGTTCCGTACGCATGGGGGACCACGGGGATCTGCTACCGCGAGGACCTCATGGCTTCGCCCCCCACGTCATGGAACGACCTGCTCAACCCGGCTCCGGAGTACGTGAAGAAGACGCTGATGCTCGCCACCCAGCCGTGGATGAACCTCCCCGCTGCCAAGGCCCTGGGCTTCAGTGCCAACACGACGGACACAGGAGAGTTGGACCAGATCAAGCAGCAACTCCTCAAGACCAAGCCGACGCTCCTGGGCTTCGATGATGTGACGTTCTACGAGCGCCTCGCGTCGGGTGAGGTCGTGATGGCAGTGGCATGGGATGGCTGGTGCAACTACTCGGGCGATCCGAACGTCAAGTTCGTGGTGCCGAGTGAGGGCTCTGACCTATGGGCAGACACCATGGTCGTGTTGAAGTCCAGTAAGAATAAGGAAGCCGCCATGGCCTACATCAACTTCATGATCGGTGATGAGATGCAGGGCTGGATGACCAACAACATCCTCTACAAGAGCCCCAATAAGGCGGTGGCAGAGACGGCCGCAGCTGAGCTGGGCGCCGACTACCCCAACATCGCCATGACTCCCGCGGACCTGGCCAAGGGCGAGGGACTGATCGATCTTGGTGAAGCGTCCAAGATCTACCAGCAGATCGCCACGGAGGTTCAGGCGAGTTGAGTTCGACCACGTCACGAGGGGTCCGTCGCCACGGCGACGGGCCCCTCGTGCGTGCCCTGGCCACGGTGCCGGCCATGACCTACCTCGTGGTGCTCATGGTCGTTCCCCTCGGCCTGGTGATCGCATACGCCTTCCTCACCGCAGGACGCTTCGGGGGCGTCCAGGGTCCGGTGACACTCGACAACGTCACTCGAATGCTCGAGCCGCTCTACCGCGAGGTGCTGGCATCGAGCATCCTCAACGCCGGCACAGCGACACTCTTTGCCTTCCTCTTGGGTTTCCCGGCTGCCTTGGCTATCACGCGACTCCCGGGGCACTGGCAGACGATTGCGCTGATCGCCGTCGTATTGCCGTTTTGGACCAACTTCCTCATCCGCACCTACGCGTGGATCATCCTGCTCAACCGAGAGGGACTACTCAACGACGGACTGTCCCTGGTGGGCCTCGGCCCCATTGACTTCCTGTACACCCGCCAGGCCGTGATCCTCGGCCTTACCTACGCCTACATCCCGCTCATGGTGCTGCCGATCTATGCCTCCCTGCAGCGCTTGGATCCGCAGTTGCTCGAGGCTGCGCAGAACCTCGGCGCGGGGCCCTGGCGTCGGTTCCGCACCGTTCTCCTGCCGCTCACGCTGCCTGGCATCATCACCGGTTGCCTCTTCGTCTTCATTCCGAGTCTCGGTAACTTCGTCATCCCCGAGCTCCTCGGCG
>CAZLMT010000219.1:0-2416 GCA_964560615.1 uncultured Actinomyces sp. | reverse complement strand
TTCCCGCGTCTCCTGGCCCCCTTCGGGCGACCCGGCCAGGCCTCGCTCACCATCTACCTCGGCGAGTCCGTGCTGCTGTGCGTGATCTTCTGCGGCTGGGGCTTCGGCCTCTTCGGCACTCTCGGGGCCGCCGCAGTCACGGCCATCGCCATCGCCTGCTGGGCGGTGCTGGCCGTCGCGATGTCGCTCTGGCTGCGCCGCTTCTCCCAGGGGCCGCTGGAGTGGCTCGTCGGCCGATGGACCAAGGGGCCATTGCGCAAGGAGGAGCGTGATCGCACTGCGTTGAATGCGTGATCGGGCCGCGGTCTACTCGGCAAGACATGGGCAGAACCGCTGCGGCACGCCCGCGACGCCTGCCATGACGACGTGGCACCTACCCTTGTGCGATGGTCGACTACGTTCTCCACGGACCCGAGTACGTCGACGACCCCTATCCGACGTACCGCGCGATGGGCGCGGAGGCGCCTGTGTGGCGACAACCCGAGACCGACCACGTGTATGTCTCTCGGTACGCGGATGCGAAGTCCGTGCTCTTGGATGCCGCCGCCTTCAGCAACAATCGCGTGCAGGATCGATTGAGCCGGGTCCCCGACGGCATTCCAGCCCAGTGCCTGGCTTCGATTCTCCATGACCGACTCGTCATGACCGACGGTCCTCGACACCGCCTGCTGCGTGCGGAGTTGCGCGATGCCTTCACGGCCGCTCAGGTGCGCACCTATGCCCCGATGATCCAGGGAGTGATCGGGGATCACCTTGACCGGATCGACTGGTCCCAGCCGGTAGACTTCCTCAACGAGATCGGCCTCCCGATCCCATCCGAGATCATCCTGCGCGTGCTCGGCTTCCCTCCCGCCGACTTCGCTCAACTGCGCCAGTGGACGAGCGACTTCTACACCTGGCTAGCGTCGAGTCCTGACTCCATTGAGGTACGCACGAGGCGCGCGATTGAGGCGACCACCGACATGCGCGACTACGTTGCCGATCGCCTGCGCCATCCCCCTGCTGATGCCGAGGGCTCTCTCTTGGTGGAGCTCCTCAGGGACGAAGCGGCCGGAGACCTGACGGACGATGAGGTCGTGGCGAACCTCATCGGGATCGTCAATGCGGCGCATGAGACGACGACGAGCCTCATGGCGAACTCGATGATCCTGCTCCTGCAGCATGCAGATCAACTCCAACTGCTGCTATCGGATCCCTCGCTCATCCCGGCTGCCGTCACCGAGGTAGGGCGACTCGAGAGCCCGTCGCAGATCATCAGCCGGGTTGCCGCTCACGACCTCGATCTGCAGGGGATCAGCCTCCGGGCCGGCCAGTTGGTCGCGATCAACCTGGCCCAGGCGAACCGCGATCCGGATGTCTATGCAGAGCCTGACCGCATGGACATCACCCGCCAGGGTCCTGTCCCCCTCACCTTCGGCCATGGCGAGCATTTCTGCGTGGGCACCGCGTTGGCGCGTCTGGAGGCGGAGCAACTCATCTCCATGCTGTTGCCTCGACTTCCCGGGGCCAGGATCCTCAACGAGCCCATCGCGTGGCGTCCGACGCCGGCCTTCCGGTGCCCGCGGGAATTGCTCATTCAGTTCAGCGCGCCTTGCGCGTAGTGTTGAGGGACCATGACCGAGCAGCAGGAGTATCGCGTCCTGAATTCCCACGGCAACGTGGAGCTGCGGGAGTACGCGCCCTGCGTTGTCGCGGACGTCATCGCCTCCGGCTCAGCCGAGCAGGCCGGCAGCGCGGCATTCCGGCCGCTCTTCGAATACATCTCGGGGGCCAACCGCGGGTCCGAGCCCTTGGCGATGACCGCGCCGGTGATCCAGAAGCCCGCGAGCGAGCGCCTGGCGATGACGGCGCCGGTCATCCAGGAGGCCGCTGGCAATGACCAGTGGACCGTGTCCTTCGTGCTCCCGGCGGGACGGTCCCTGGCGGAGTACCCCGTGCCGGCCAATCCGCGTGTGTCGCTTCGGGCGATCCCCGGGGAGGCTGCGGCCGCGATCCGCTGGTCGGGGCGCTGGACCACATCGAACATCGCGCGCCGCACGGAGGAGCTGCGACGGGCTATCGCCGAGACCGGATGGACGGAAGCCGGCGAGCCTCGGTGGGCGCGATTCGATCCGCCATGGAAGCCCCCGTTCGCGCGACGCAACGAGATCGTCATCCCCGTACGGCGTACGCTGGGGTGATGGCCGTGCCGTCCCAAAACACGTGGGCTTCCGCCCGCGATCTCGTGGGGGAGCAGCCGCCCTCTTCGGACGAGGTTCCCGGGGCGTTGACCGGTGAGCCGTTGGACAGCGCGGACAAGGTTCACGAATTCCTCAAGCGTCTTGCCGCCTCAAGAAGCACCTGATTCCTTATGGCCGATGAGCTGCGAGGGGGAGACTTCGATCCAGATCGCATCTTGGCTGAGTTGGACCGTCAA
>CAZLMT010000218.1:964-2442 GCA_964560615.1 uncultured Actinomyces sp. | reverse complement strand
GCACGGCGCCAGGGCTGATATGGCCCCACGATCAAGGAGCATGAAGATGAAGAAGGTCCTGACAGTCGTCGCCGGTGCGATGCTGCTCGCCGCCTGCACGTCCACAGGCGGTGAGGGAGCGACGGAGTCCTCGGGGTCGGCGAGCCCCTCCTTGGAGTCCGCGTCAGCGGGTGAGGTCGCCGGCGACTACGTCGACAACAAGAGCCGCTGCACCTCCTACTGGAACTTCGACACGACCGCCAATGTGCAGTTGAAGAATGCCGTGCAGCGCATCGGCATCACTGGCTCGTGGGACCAGGAGAAGGACCAGGTGATGTACCTGAAGCAGAAGGAGAAGTACTGGGCCAACGGCGGGGGCCTGGCTGATGAGGGTGAGTGGAAGTGCAAGGCGGTGCCGTGGGCGATCAGCAACGATCGCAGTCGTGTCTACGGCTACAACGGCGATGAGTGGAAGGATTCCGGGGACAACGACTTCTACTGGGGGCACACCCAGGACGTCTCCGGCGCGACGAGTGAGCCGAACGGCTGGGTGAAGTTCGAGTGCACCGGCACGCCCGGGGGCGAGACCAGGGATTGCCCGGAGAGTGCGCTCAACACCTTCGTCCAGGTCAACTGGGATGCCGAGAACGACGACTGGACCAAGCTGGAGAAGGCTCCGAGTTGCGGCTTCAGCGCGACGTCCCCCGTGGGCTGCTGGGAGACCGGCAAGGCCGGCGGCCAGTACGAGGGGCAGTTCAACTTCAACGCGACCGCCTGGACCGCTCCCATGCGCGTGCAGCTCGTGACGACCGCCAAGGACGACTCCACGATCCCGAGGCCCATCGTGTGGGAGATCACGAAGGCCGAGACGCAGGACGCCATCTGGCCCAACCTCACCTCACCCGAGTCCGCGCTGCTGGTGCCCGGCAAACCGCTCTACATCGGGGCCTACGCCATGGCGAGCAATGGCGTGCACGGCTTCACGTTGACCTTGAGCCCTGTCGCGACGGTCGACGACTCAGGCACGGTGCGCCGCGACGTACCACCCAGGCTCGCCAACAAGCCCATCGTCACGATCTCAGTCGGCATCAACCTCTCCGGTGTCGACGCGCAAACCGGACCACCCCGGGTGGAGGTCCGGGCGACCAAGGACATCTGCACCGTGAATCCACGATCCTCCGGGTCGAGGACCTTCTCGTGTGATGTGGAGTCGGCCGGGACGCCGTTCACCTACGGCGGAGCCTGGAGCGCCACGATCAAGACCGCCAACTAGACCACCGACGAGACGACCATGAAGCGCGCCCTCGTCGCGGTCCTCGCGTCCGCGCTGGCACTCGGTGCCTGCACGAGCCCAGCGCCGAGCGTGGCACCCGTCCCCATCGAGAGCGTGCAGGAATCGGGGTCGGTGGCCGCAAGCGACGGCCTCCGACCGCCGCAGGAGGCAGGGCCCGTCCCCGGCTCCGCCGCGGAGGGTGCGGCGTTCCCGGTCGTCTGGCCCG
>CAZLMT010000218.1:507-780 GCA_964560615.1 uncultured Actinomyces sp. | reverse complement strand
ACACCGCCGCTCGAGGACGGACGGCAGTATTCATGGCGCGTCGCAGGCAAGGATGGCGAGTGGAAGGGCCCGTGGCCGATCGAGGTCGACACGGTGCGGCCCGGGCTCGCTCCACGCGATGACCTCGGGGGTGTGAGCACGCACCTCATCACGGGAGTGCCGGGCATCACCTGGATGAGCCGGTCCTTCTCGACCGTCACCGGCAGTGCTGTCGCCACCCTCGAGTACCAGTCCGGGCGATCCGCGGATCCCGGCCTGCCACCCGGTTGGAGG
>CAZLMT010000218.1:0-405 GCA_964560615.1 uncultured Actinomyces sp. | reverse complement strand
CTGGACCACACTCGAAACCGACCAGGCCTCGCCTCCCAGCACCGTCTACGTCTCCGACGCGCGCGACCGGTCGATGACCTTCCAGCGCAATGAGTTCGGTGTCTATACGCAGTCCTGGTCCTCCGGACGACCCGTGTCGGCCATCGAGCAGCCCACACTCACATTCGCCGAGGGCACCTTCACCCTCACCGAGCTCGACGGCACCGTCACTTCGTTCCGCGATGGACGCCCCGTCGCCATGTCCGCGGGTGGCCTCGCGCAGGGCACGGCGAAGTGGAATGAGCAGGGGCTCCTCGCCTCGGTCACGGACCCCAGTGACCGCACCATCGAGTTCGCCTACGGATCCCAGTGCACGCCTGCCGCCGGCTTCGTGGCCGCACCCGAAGCGATGCTGTGCCGGATCAC
>CAZLMT010000217.1:0-2446 GCA_964560615.1 uncultured Actinomyces sp. | reverse complement strand
GGCGCTTGGCGTCGATGGGGTTCATCCACATCGGGTGCTTGTTGCTGATCTCGTTGAGGTACTTCGCGTTGCCCGAGCGCGTATGGATCAGGGTCGGCAGGCGGAAGGTGGGCACGAGCAGGATCTCGCCCTTGGTCTCGTCGATGCCGCCGTGGTGCACGTGCGACTTGATATACGTCGGGGCGGCGTACTCAGGCCAGCCGAACTCCGCCATGGCGGGGGAGTAGAGCTCGAGCTTGCGGCTCGGCGTGAGCCAGCCCGCGACCTTTGAGCCGTCCTCCATCTCGATGCCGACGGCACCGGCCTCGCCGACCAGGGGCTTCTGCGTCTCGGGCGTGATCGGCTTGCGCAGCACGCCATTGGCGTCGGGTACGGCGCCCTCGAGCTCGGCGGGGGTAAGCGGGCGCTCATCCTGGCGGTAGATGCCGTTGACGATCTCGACCGCGCCGTACTTGCGCATGTACTCCAGCGGGGTGAGGCCCTCGGCCTCCGCCTTCTCCGGCAGCCCGGGGACGTTGTTGTCGAAGACGTAGCCGTAGTAGTCGTCCACGGTCATCTTGTCGCCGGGGCGCCCGGGGGCCTCGAAGTACTTGCGGATGCCGAGCGAGCCGTCGGGATCGATGCGCCACGACAACTCGAACCAGAACTCGACCTCCTCCCAGACCTCGCCGGGATTGGTGTCGCGGGTGTCGCTGATCTTCTCGCCCATCTTCTCCAGTGCGACGCGACGCACCGGCTGGCGGAAGCCGAGCCACTTGCCGGCGTACTGCTCGTAGGACTGGGTGTCGTGGCGCTCGGTGCTGTGACCGAAGGGCAGGATGTAGTCGGCCCAAAGAGCGGTCTCATTCCATGTGGGCGTCATCGCCACATGGCAGCCCACGAGGTCCTCTCGGGAGAGCGCCTCGATCCAGGTGAAGCCGTCGGGGTTGGTCCAGACCGGGTTGTAGACGCGCGTGAAATAGGTGTCGAGAGTGCCGCGGCCATCGAGCAGGAAGTGCGGCAGCAGGATCGACAGCTCATTGGTCGACATGGGGAACTCCGCCGGCCAGAGCAGTTCATTCCACGAGTCGTGGCCGCCGGGCATGTCGGGGCCGTGGGGGATGAACTTGTTCCAGCCGTTGGGGCTGGTGCCGCCCTCCTGACCCACGCTTCCGGTGAGCACGGTGAGGAAGAAAAGCGCGCGTGCCACGGCCCAGCCGCCGAGGTTGCCGGCACTCGCTGCACGCCAGGTGTGCGCCGCCAGCTTGCCGTTGGCCGTGGCGACGATCTTGGCCACGCGCTCGACCTGCTTGACCGGGATGCGGCACTCCTGCGCGGCGTACTCGAAGGTGTACTGCTGGTAGTCCGCGGTCAGCGCGGCCTTGAAGGCCTCGAAGTCGCTGGCGTCCGCCTCCGGATGCAGGCGCTCCATGTAGGTGGACCAGTTGACCCACCGGCGCACGTAGCCCCAGTCGACCGTGTCGGTGCGCAGGAGGTACGCCGCGAAGGAGAGCAGGAGTGCCGCCTCGGTACCGGGCCAAGGGGAGACCCACTCGTCGGCCTTGGCTGCGGTGTTGGACAGGCGCGGATCGATCGAGATGAGCTTCGCGCCGTGGTGCACCTGTGCCTCGATGATGCGCTGCGCGTGCGGGTTGAAGTAGTGGCCCGACTCCAGGTGCGCCGACACCAGCAGGATGACGTTGGCGTTGGCGTGGTCGGGGGAGGGTCGGTCGTAGCCGCCCCAGAGGGTGTAGCCGAAGCGTGCGCCCGCCGAGCAGATGTTGGTGTGGGTGTTGTTGCCGTCGACACCCCATGCGAGCAGCACGCGCTCGATGAAGCCGTCCTCGCCATGGCGACCGACGTGATACATCACCTCATTGCGGCGCCCCTCCACGATGGCCTTGCGGATCCGCCCGGCGATGTCGTCAAGAGCGTCATCCCAGGACACGCGCTCGAACTGCGCGGAGCCGCGAGGGCCGGTGCGCTTGAGCGGGTAGAGGATGCGCTCGGGGTCCTCGGTCTGGTTGATCGTCGCCGGGCCCTTGGCGCAGTTGCGCCCCCGGGAGCCGGGATGGGCGGGGTTGCCCTCGATCTTGACGACCTCTTTGGTCTCCTTGTCGACGTACGCGAGAAGGCCGCAGGCCGACTCGCAGTTGAAGCAGGTGGTCGGCACCAGCATGTAGTGCTTCTCGACCTTCTTGGGGTGAGCCTTGGCGTCGTACATCACGACGTCGTCCCACGTCTCCACGGGCGGGTAGTTGGACAAGGCGCCGCGGGTGCGCATGCCATGGGCCTCGGGCCGGGGTGTCTCGGGGCGGTCCGTGACGGTCATGTCACTCCTTCTCTTGGCAGATCTGACGGCAGTGGCCGCTAGGAGAGCGGGACGTCTTGGCCGGCCTTGACGTAGACCGACTCGTAGATGAGCAGGGACGCTTGCGCGATCACGCCGCCGAGGACGGCGAGGAGG
>CAZLMT010000216.1:0-2453 GCA_964560615.1 uncultured Actinomyces sp. | reverse complement strand
GAGCTGATGGCCGCGGGCACCCCGCCCGCGGGGGCGAGGATCCGCTGCGGCGGACCCGCGACGGCGACCGCGAGGTCGGACTCCCCCGCGATCCCCGGGTACGTCGGACTGGTGAGGATCTCGACGCTTGCCGAATCGCGGACATCGAGTGCCGATCCCGAGGTGAGCGATGCTTCGAAGTCCAGCGGCACCGCGGGACCGTCAGCGAGGTAGGCCTGGAACCACGACCGGGTCAGCGCGTTGAGTCGCTCGGACTCGTCGACTCCCCCGTCATGGCCCTGCGCGTGCCAGACGACCTTGACGGGCGTCTCCGGGTTGGCCGCGCGGATCTGCTCGGCGTTCGCATTGAGCTGGGCGAGCGGGAAGAGCGAGTCGGCCTGCCCACCGCCGAGCAGCGTCGGCACCGTGATGCGGTCCGTGATGCTCGCCGGCGACGACTGGCGCATGAGTGCGCGCATCTCCTCGGTGAGCGTGCCATTGGTTGCGACGTAGGTGTAGGCATCGCACCACTCCGGCGAGAAGCGACCGCACAAGTCGGCCTCGCCCGGCGGCGTATCGAGCCCGGCGCTGAAGAAGAACGACGTCCACAGCTGCTTGTAGACACCGGGGACATCGGCGTCGATGGCACTTTGGCCGAAGAGCGAGGACTCCAGGTCGTTCCAGGTGATGTCCGCTGCGATCGCGTCGACGCGGTCGTCGAGGCCGGCCGCCATCAGGGCGAGTGCTCCGCCGTAGGAGCCGCCGGCGACGCCGACGACCGGATCACCCGCCGCCTCGGTCTGCACCGTGTCGAGACCCGACAGGTAGTCGATGACGCGCGAAGCGTCGGCGATCTCGAACTGCGGTGCGTTCATCGAGATGGTGCCGGTCGAATCCCCGAAGCCGCGTGCGGTGTAGGCGGCCACGACGAAGCCGGCGCCTGCCAGGTCCAGCGCCTGGTCGGTGACCGACTCCTTGCTGCCGCCGAAGCCGTGGGCGAGGATCACCGCGGGAGCGGGCGTCACGTCGGGGAGGTAGATGTCGGCGGAGAGCTCGACCGGCGTGGGATCGCTGGCTGACGTGGGACCGCCCGGGATCGAGACGGGATTGGGGCCTGACACCGCCCCGGCGTGACCTGCGGGCAGGAGCGCGACGACCAGGCCCATGAGGCCGGCGAGGACCCAGGCGGTGATGGCTCCCCGCCGTGGAACGGCGGTCCGGTGGTGTCCCGGGCATGACGACGTATGAACAGTGTTCACACTTCGAATCTGGCAGACGATGTGAACGCTGTCAACTCACCGGGAGCGCGAGCCGCGCCGGACTAGCGCACCGCGAGTTGATCTATGGAAGCGACCAACGCATCGCCTGCCTCGCGGGGCAGGTATCCCTCGATGATGAGCGATGCGATGCCGTGCGTGGCGCCCCAGACAGTGAGATCAAGGCCGTCGCGTGCACCAGGGACAAGGAGCCCCCGCCGATCGAGGTCATCGAGGGAATCGACGAGCTTGACGTAGGGACCGGTCCACGACTCCGGCCCCTTGTCGACTTCGGCGCACAGCGGTCCGAAGACGAGACGGAAGAGATTCGGCTCCTCGACAGCGAATGCGATGTATGCGCGACCGAGGCCTGCGAACCGCGCGCGAGCGGCCTCGTCGGAGTCGCCCGGATGCGCTGCCAGCACGCGTGCCATGCGCGCGTCGAGAGACGCGAACCCGCACTGGCCCACCGCCACGAGCAGGGCGTCCTTGTCCGCGAAGTGGTTGTACGCCGCACTCGGCGAGACATCGAGCGCCTGGGCGATGGCCCGGAGGGAGACATGGTCCGCACCGTGCTCCCGGACGGCGACGAGCGCCTCGTCGACCATGGCCTCGGCGAGGGCCCCGTGGTGGTAGCTGCGACTCACGACGCTCCCTCCTGCCCGCGAATATTGACAACGTTCATATTTGCTGCCAGGGTCCCAGTATGAACAGTGTTCATTCTACCGCGGACACCCCATCGTCCACTGTTGGCGCATCCGTGGCCCGCTGGGCCGGCGGCATCAGCATCCTCCAGGGGCTCATCATCTTCGTCCCCATGATCGTGCTGGGCGGCGCCATCAACTGGCCCGAGAGCCGCAGCGACCCGGCCGACATCGCCCTGCCGCGCCTGCTGGAGAACGAGGGTTCGCCGCTGTCTCGGCGCTCGCGCGCTCCGTCGGCATCGTGCGGTGGCTCGTGCCGGCACCGGAGCTCGCCGAGGCCTACGTCGCGACGACGAACGAGACCGAGCGCACGGCCATCTCCGTGGTCTTCGACTCGATGAACGCCTACGGCGGCACGATCGGCGAGATCCTCGGCGTAGGCATCTTCGCCGCCCTGTCCATCGGCCTGCTCGCGATCGCTGCCATCACGACGCGCGCCTTCCCCCTGTGGATCGGGATCTTCGGCCTCATCTCGGCTCTCGGCGTCCTGGCGACCCCCGTGGAGCTCGCGGGA
>CAZLMT010000215.1:0-2504 GCA_964560615.1 uncultured Actinomyces sp. | reverse complement strand
GTGAGGTCTCCTGACGTCGGGCGCGCGACGCCGAGGTCGTCGACGAGCTCGCGATAGATGTTCTGCAGGCTGCGAGGGAGCGGGCGGACGTCGGGTGCGACCGCGAAGGACAGGCCGATCGGATGGCCGGGAGTGGGGTAGGGGTCCTGGCCCACGATGAGGACCCGGACATCATCAATCGGAGTGGAGAAGGCGCGCAGGATGGCATCGCCCGCGGGCAGCCACGGCCGCCCCGCAGCACCCTCGGCGCGCAGGAAGTCGCCGAGCTCCATGAGCGTCTCGCGCTGGGATTCGAGGACGGGAATCCATGAGGGGTGGACCAGTTCCTCGAGCGACCGTGTCACCCCGCGACCGTATCGCCCCGGGGGATACCCTGCGGGCAATGTCATCTGCGCCGCTGCACCGCAACCCCGCGTGGTTCGGGTCCGTCATGGCCACGTCAGCCTTGTCGATCGCCTTCCTGCAGCAGTCGGACTACGTCGGCGGTGCGACGTTCGTGGCCATCGCGGACGGGCTATTGGTCCTCGCGACACTCCTCGCGCTCGGGCTGGCGCCGCTTTACCTCGTTCGCGCACGGAATCGCAAGGCGCTGGCCGCGGAGATCGCCGACCCCGCGCAGGGTGCGATGCTCGCGACCTTCCCCGCGGGCATCCTGGTCTACGCCTCGGCGTGGGGCACGGTCGGCGCAGGCTGGCTCGGCACCGGAATCGCGTTGACCGTGTGCGCGGCCCTTCTGGTCATCGGAGCAGGGCTGGGCATCGCCTTGAGCATCGCGTGGGCGTCGCTGCAGTCCGGCGTACAGCTCGACCTGGTGGATGTCAACGGTGGGTGGCTGATCCCGGTCGTCATGAACCTCATCGCGCCGTTGTCGATCGCGCCGCTGATCGTGGCGTATCCCGACCAGGCGACGTGGCTGCTCATGATCGGCCTGGCCTTCTACGGCGTCGGCACTCTCCTCTTCCTCCCGATGTTCGCGCTGCTCGTCGCCCGGCTCGCGCTGCGCCCACCCGTGCCCAACACCATGCAGCCCACGCTGTGGATCCCACTCGCTCCCGCGGGGCTCATCGGGCTGGCCCTCCTGCGACTCATGCAAGCGGGAGCCGACGCCGGGATCCTGTCGGAGGAGGCCATCTCACTCGGCGTCGTCGTCTCAGCCATGGGCATCGGCCTAGGACTGTGGTGGTCTCTCTACGCGGCAGGACGCCTGATCCGGGTACGCCGCGCGGGTGGCCTGCCGTTCCTGCCGGGGTGGTGGGGATTCGTCTTCCCGGTGGCCGCACTGTCCCTGTCATTCGGAGCCCTCGCCGACCAGCTCGCCAGCGCCCCGGTGGACGCG
The DNA here is from genome assembly GCA_964560615.1 of uncultured Actinomyces sp. Taxonomy (GTDB): domain Bacteria; phylum Actinomycetota; class Actinomycetes; order S36-B12; family S36-B12; genus Mxb001. The sequence goes on along the minus strand of CAZLMT010000215.1, from coordinate 1,168 downwards.
GCTTCCTTCGTCATATTCGTGTGCCTCGTCATCGCGTGGGCCATCGTCGCGTGGCGCTCCTCCGCCGCCGTCCTGCGCGCCCTGCGTCCTGCGTAGGCTCTCCGCATGGGTCACGACCACCTGCCGCCTGCGCCCCTCGTCCTGGCGGGCGCGCCCCTGCCCCTGGTGGGGCCCGCGCGCATCTATGCCTGCGGCGTGACGCCCTACGACGTCACCCACCTCGGGCATGCGGCGACGTTCGTCTGGGTGGACGCGCTCGTGCGCACGCTGCGCCACGCCAATCTCCAACCCATCGTCACGCGCAACATCACCGACGTCGACGATGTGCTCACCGAGGCCGCACGACGCGCGGGATCCCCCTACGACGAGTTTGCTGCGATCCACCAATACGACTTCGACCATGACATGCGGGAGTTGGGTGTACGCCGCCCCGAGCATGAGCCGAGAGCCCATCAGCACATCGGCAGCGTCGTGCGGCTCGCGCAGGCGCTGCTCGATCGCGGTGCGGCGTACGAAGTGGCTGGCACGGTCTACTTCCGCGGCGCAGGCGCGATCGCCTCGTCGGGCTTGACCGAGCAGGAGGCTCTCGCCGCGCTCACGGAATTCGGCGAGGATGTGCACGATGCCGCGAAGGAGTCGCCCATCGACGTGCCCGTGTGGCGCGCCTCCCATGGGGCCGATCCCGCGTGGCCGAGCCCCTGGGGTCCGGGCCGGCCCGGCTGGCATGCGGAATGCACGGCGATGGTGCTCGACACCTATGGCTCGAGCCTCGACATCCACGCGGGTGGAGCGGACCTCGCTTTCCCCCACCATGCCTATGAGGCAGCCCAGGCAGAGGCGGCGACCGGGGTGGTGCCCTTCGCGCGGAGTTGGATGCGCGTCGGCACCGTGCGCATCGACGGCGAGAAGATGGCCAAGTCCACCGGCAATCTCGTGCTGGTGGCCGACCTGCTCAAGGAGCATCGCGGCGCTGCTCTTCGCATGATGATCCTTGAGCGGCGCTGGTGGGAGGCCTGGGACTACGAGCCGTCGCAACTCGACGCGGCGGAGGGGCGACTCGATGCGTTGCACTCAGCCGCGGGACGACGTGACGACGACCCGGTCGCTGAGGCCGAGGTCATGCGGCGTCTGCTCGATGACGTCGACGTGCCCGGAGCGAGCGCCGTGG
>CAZLMT010000214.1:0-2529 GCA_964560615.1 uncultured Actinomyces sp. | reverse complement strand
TCTTCAGGACGGACAGGCCGTGGGGCCCGGCCCCCACCACGGCCCAGGCGCCCCCGCGGTCGACGACATCACTCATGGGCCCAGCATCCTGGGGGCTCGTCGAGTCGGCAAACCGGGGGGCCGGACGAAGGAAAACCACCGCTTCCGGGGCAAATCGGGCGAATCCCGGTAGGGTCTTCCTGGGACATCAACCGATCGGGGGACCTGGTGACCGTGCCCAACGACAAGTTCTCGGAGCCTGAGCGTCTGCTCACGCCCGCCGAGGTCGCTCAACTCTTCCGCGTGCATCCCAAGACGGTGTCGCGCTGGGTGCAGGCAGGCAAGCTCTCTGCCGTGCGCACGCTCGGCGGTCATCGGCGCTATCGGGCGACCGAGGTCTACGCGCTGCTCGAGGAGACGGGCATCGGCGCACCGATGGACTCCATCGCCCCCTAGACCGTCAGCGCGGGCCCGAAGTAAGTCGGGAACGTCGACTCGTGAGCGTCGCGCACGACGTCGCCAACCTGGAGCACCTGCTCGCCGGAATGACCGACGTCGTCACCCAAGCCTGAGTCAACGGCACCGATACGGTGCGCGGGCAGACCGCGCGCGGCGCACATCGCGGTGAAGCGCATTTCCTCCGAGCGCGGCACCACGACGATCGCGCGCCCGGGCGACTCCGACCACAGGAAGGTAGCTGCCTCGACACCGTCGGGCGCCCACACGCGGGCGCCGACTCCGGAGCGCAGCGCCATCTCGACCAGTGCCTGCGCGATCCCACCATCGGCGATGTCATGCGCCGCGGTGAGCATGCCGTCGCGCGAACCTGCGATGAGGATCTCGCCGAGCAGTCGCTCCCGGGCGAGATCGGCGCGCGGGGGCGTGCCGCCGAGGTGGCCGTGCATCACGTGCGCCCACTCGCTGCCGGCGAAGTCCTCGCCGGTGTCACCGAGGAGATAGAGGATCTCGCCATCGAGGTCCCAGGCCATCGGCGTACGCCGCTCGACATCGTCGATGACACCGAGCACACCGACGACGGGAGTCGGCAGGATCGCCGTATCGCCCGTGGAGTTGTAGAAGCTCACGTTGCCGCCGGTGACGGGGATGCCGAGTTCGAGGCAGCCATCGGCGAGGCCGCGCACCGCCTCGGAGAAGGTCCACATGACACCGGGATCCTCGGGTGATCCGAAGTTGAGGCAGTTGGTCACCGCCAAGGGCTTGGCTCCGGTCACCGCGACATTGCGATAGGACTCCGCGAGCGCGAGCTTGGCACCCTCGTAGGGATCGAGGCGCACGAAGCGGCCATTGCAGTCGGTGGATACCGCGACGCCGAGACCGGACTCCTCGTCGATGCGGATCATCCCGGAGTCCTCGGGCTGCGCGAGCACGGTGTTGCCGAGCACGTAGCGGTCGTACTGGCTCGTCACCCACTTCTTGGACGCGAGATTGGGACTCGCGGTCATCCGCAGCCAGGTCGCGCGGATCTCCTCGGGTGTCTGCGGGCGCGGCAGTGCTCGGGCATCCGCAGCCTGAAGGTCATCGAGCTCGCTCGGGCGCTCCATGGGTCGGTTGTAGACCGGGCCCTCATGGGCGACGGTGCGCGGCGGCACGTCGACGACGCGCTCGCCGTGCCAGTCGATCGTGAGGCGTCCGGAGTCGGTGACCTCGCCGATGACGACGGCCTCGACCTCCCACTTACGGCAGATCTCCATGAACGCGTCGACATTGGCCGGTGTCACGATCGCGCACATGCGCTCCTGCGACTCGCTCATGAGGATCTCCTCGGGCGAGAGCGAGGGGTCGCGCAGGAGCACGCGGTCGAGATGCACGTGCATGCCGCCTTCGCCATTGGAAGCGAGCTCACTCGTGGCGCACGAGATGCCGGCGCCGCCGAGATCCTGGATGCCCTCGACGAGACCGGCGTGCAGCACCTCGAGCGTGCACTCGATGAGCAGCTTCTCCATGAAGGGATCGCCCACCTGCACGCTCGGCCGCTTTGCCGGGCCATCGGCGTCGAAGGTCTCACTCGCGAGCACGGAGACGCCGCCGATGCCATCGCCGCCCGTGCGCGCGCCGTAGAGGATGACGAGATTGCCCACGCCCTTGGCTGAGGCGAGGTGGACGTCCTCGTGCTTCATCGCGCCGATGCACAGGGCGTTAACGAGCGGATTGCCGGCGTACGTCGCGTCGAAGACGATCTCGCCGCCGATATTGGGCAGGCCGAGGCAGTTGCCGTAACCACCGATCCCGGCCACGATCCCGGGCAGGACGCGCTTGGTGTCGGGAGCGTCGGCGGGGCCGAAGCGCAGCGGATCCATCACCGCGAGCGGGCGCGCGCCCATGGAGAGGATGTCGCGCACGATGCCGCCGATGCCGGTTGCTGCACCCTGATAGGGCTCGACGTACGACGGATGGTTGTGCGATTCGACCTTGAAGGTCACCGCCCAGCCGTCACCGACGTCCACGACGCCGGCGTTCTCGCCGATGCCCACCATGAGTTGAGGCCAGCCGCCCTCGGGCTGCTTGTCGCCGAACTGGCGCAGGTGCACC
>CAZLMT010000213.1:817-2588 GCA_964560615.1 uncultured Actinomyces sp. | reverse complement strand
GCAGTGGCAGCCCGACCTGATGGAGCGGTTGCACGGGCAGGTGCGAGCGCTGCACGACGCCCACGGAATCCCCTACGAGTACGGCGAGTGGATCGGCCTGATTGGGCGCATCGGCGACACGTGGGACAAGGGTGTTCTTTCCGCACCTGCCTCCCCCTAGACTGGGGCGATGCGGGAGCACAAGATCCGCGCCGACCTTCCTCGCGCTGTGGTGGACGGCTACGCACTGCCCCTGGGCATACAGCCGCTTGACCTGCCTGCGCCAGTGCAGGGCTACACCCTCACGTACACGCCTGGCGAGGAAGGCGACCCCGACACATACGCGTTCCATGTGGTGGTGAGCCATGACCGCCTCAGCCCGATCATCCGCGACGCGTTCACGCTCCTTCCTGACGAGGTGGTTCCCATCGTCGAGGTGGGCTCGCGGGACGCCTACCGGTCGCTCGATGTCTACCTCGGTGCCGATGCGATCCCTGTAGACGAGTTCCTCGCGACATGGCGCCACTTCGAGGACGTGCTGCTCGAGGACGCGTCGATCGGAGCCGGCGCCAACGCCGAGGAGCCCTTCATCGAGGTCTTCGTCGACTCCTGGAAGGGACTGTGCATCAGCGTGCCCATCGCGATGCGGCGCGAGGTGGAGCGGCTGCTGTCCCGCCACGGGCTGCGCGAGGTGATGGAGACCTGGCCCGACGAGCTCGAGCGCTCGACCACGCCGCCCTCGACGCTGCGCGACGTGCTGCTGATCGAGGACGAGCAGAGCCCGGACCTCGACGAGGTGCTGCTGCAGCTCCGCGAGGAGTGGTCGCTCGAGCTCAACATCGACCCTGACCAGAACGTAGACGACCGCGGCAGGCCGCTGGGCCATGTGCTGTGGACGGCCATCGCGATGGCCGTGCGCGAGGGTCGCCGGACCGCGGGCGCATACGTCACCGTGTGGGCAACCGCATCGAGCCTCACCGAGATCGAGGAGACGGTGCAGCGCCACATTGCGGAGCACCACGCGGGATGGGCCTTCGACGGGTTCTTCTCGGTGGACCGGGTCGCCTTCGACGAGCGGCCGGACGAGCTTGGGGACCTGCCGCCGCGCCGCAACCGCGCCGAGGTGCACCTCTGCGCGCTCGAGGAGTGGTGATCCCGCCTAGCGGACGTCCTTGCCCTCGACCACGTCGGTGATCGGCGGCAGCGCGTGGCCCTTCATCTGGCCTGACTCGAGCTTGCGCATGTAGTCGCGGTAGGCGCGCATGGCGACAGGCCCGAAGATGAGCATGATGGGGATGTTGGCCCACAGCATCACCCCGGTGCCGAGCGCGGTGAACGAGTCAAGCTCTGCGTCCGTCTCGACAAGCCCGGGGATCGTCGACAGCAGGATCGCGAGGCAGTAGATCACCTTGTACGCGACGATCGACCTGTTTCCGAAGAGGAACATGCACGCCTGCTCGCCGTAGTAGCTCCATGAGATGATGGTGCTGACCGCGAAGAGCCACGCCGCCAGCGTCACGACCCACATGCCCAGGCCGGGCACCGCGCGGTCGAAGGCGTAGCCGGCCAGCGACGAGCCAGGCAGGTTCAGGTGTATGTCAGGGCCAGCGACAACCGGTGCCTCGGCCGAGACGAACGGCTGCCACTTGATCACGAGCGCGTCGCCCTCCCCGCGCTTCACGGTGCCCAGGACCCTGTGCAGGTCACGTCCGGTCGTCTCCTGCACATCGGACTTCACGAGCACGAAGAGGCCGTCATTCTCGCGCCACACGTTGCTGATGCGCGCCTCCTC
>CAZLMT010000213.1:0-807 GCA_964560615.1 uncultured Actinomyces sp. | reverse complement strand
CGGTGAATGAGGGGACCCACGCCCCAACAACGGGCGAGCCGGATGGGTCCACCGCCGCCACCATGTTCGGCACCTCGGGGAACGTCGCCGCCGCCGAGCGGTTCCAGGCCCCCGTGCTGATCACCACAAGCGCGGTGATCGTGCACACCACCAGCGTGTCGATGAAGGGCTCGAGTCCGGCCACGACGCCCTCGCGCACCGGCTCGTCAGTCTTCGCCGCCGCGTGGGCCATCGGCGCGGAGCCCTGCCCGGCCTCGTTCGAGAAGAGCGCGCGCTTCATGCCCCAGAGGAACGCGTAGCCGAACGTGCCGCCGAGGAATGCGCGTTCGGGGTTCGCGCTCGTGCCGCCGAGCCACTCCGGCAGTCCGCTGCGCACGATGAGCATGAGCATCGCCGGGATCTGGTCGACCTTCATCGCCAGCACCACCAGGGCCCCGAGCAGGTAGATGCAGCACATGAAGGGCACCAGGCGACCGGTCACCGAACCGATGCGCTTGATGCCGCCGATGATCACAAGTCCGACCACCACCGTCATGATGATGCCGCAGGCGACCTGCGGGAAGCTCGGCGCGTACGTCTGCGTGATCTTGGCGACGTTCCACGCCTGGAACATGTTGCCCCCCGTGATCGTCGAGATGAGCACCGTGATGCAGAAGATGACGCCAAGCAGCGTGCCCAGCGGCGCGAGGCCAGGCGCAATCCTGGCGAAGCCGTTGCGGCACACCCACATCGCGCCGCCCCTTGGGTTCTCTGGGTCCGACAGGTCGCGGAACATCATCGCCTGCGTGACCTCGGTGAGCTTGAGGG
>CAZLMT010000212.1:758-2655 GCA_964560615.1 uncultured Actinomyces sp. | reverse complement strand
CGAGCTCGAGGACTTCGGGACCGCCGAAGCGGGTGACCTGGATTGCGCGCATCGGCCCAGGCTAGGGGCTCGGCGTTCTGCGGTCGAGAAGCGCCACCCGATGGCATATTTCGACCACAGAGCGACATCGGATTCGCTCAGACCTCGCTCGGCACTGAACTTAGGGACAAAAGTGATTCCCAGCGGCGCTTTCGTCCCTAAGTTCGCGGATCAGGGCACGGGTGGATCAGGGCACGGGTGGATCAGGGCACGTGGGATCTGCGTGCGGCCTGAGCGTCAGACCGCGCACTCGCCGCCGTCGCAGCAGGGCTGGATGTAGTAGCACTGGGGACAGAAGTCCTTGCCGCCGCGGCGTTGCAGGTCGACGCTCTCGCAAGCGGGGCACGGCCCCGGTGAACCCATCACGACATCCGACGCTAGCGGCTACCAGGAGCCGCCGCCACCACCGCCACCGCCGCCGCCGGAGAATCCGCCTCCGCCCGAGAATCCAGAGCCGCCCGAGGCGCGGGGCGGGGTGGACGCCGCGCTCACCGTCGAGGCACCCACCGACATGAGGCTGTGGATCGCGGCGGTGTTGGCGAGGAAGAGCCCGGACGAGTGCAACTGCTCCTCGGTGAGGTCGGGGAAGGCACCCGACCACGCATCCTCGAGATCGAAGAGCACGGCGTACGGAAGGAAGGTCGCGTAGACGGCGTAGTCCGGCAGTCCGAGCCGCTGCACCAGGTCACGACGCGCGGCCCCGGGATCGGTGTCGAGCAGGCGCTTGAAGCCCTCGACCTCAGCCTCGAAGCGGGCTGTCTCCCGCGTCTCCCTGTCGGGCACGAGATACGCGGCGACGAACAGGCCGAGCGTCAGCGCGAGTAGGACGGGCGCGACACCGGCGTAGAAGATCGCGTTGTGCGTCACGCTGCCGAAGCCGAAGGCAGCGATGCCCAGGATCAGGCCGATCCCCGCCATGCAGCCCACCCGTCGGCGCGGTGAGCCAGCCTGCGGATCCAGTCGCTGCGCAGCCACGGCCTCCTGGGTGAGATCGGTGCGCACGCGCTTCACGGCGCTGGCGAAATCCACGTCGTAGCCCTCGAGGGTTGCCCGGTCACGGCCCTCGAAGATCTCTCCGGTGAGCTGCTCCTCCCAGGGACGCAGCGTGTCGGTGCCCGCACCCCACCAGGCCAGGTCGATGCGGCTCTCCTTCAAGAAGCCGCCGGGGTCCGACGACAGCGTGATGTGACGGCGGGCCACGAGATCCAAGAGCGTGGCGAGTACGCCGCGCGAGCTGAGCTCGCCGTCAAGGCTGACCTCGATCTCCGCGGGTCGCAGGCCACGCGGTGGGCCGAACTGCACGGGCGAGCCCGGGATGTCGACCCCGCGGATCCGACGACGCAGGCCGAGGACGATAAGCGACGGCGCGACGAGCGCGAGCAGCGAGAGCGTGAGCGCGACAGGGAAGAAGACACGGCCCGCGTCCCCCGAGAGCGGCATCGCCTCGATGCGTCGCACGGGTGGTGTCGTGAATGCCGATCCCGGATAGGCGATGACCGCGGTCAGGCCCTGGTAGGGAAGGAGGGAGGCCTTGCGAAGCGTGACGGCCTCCCCGCTGATGCGGTCATTGCAGCCTGCCGTCTCGCCGTAGTAGCCGGAGTAGCACTGGGCAGCGAGGACGGCGCCTGGGCCTGTGACGATGACCTGGGCCTGGTAGATGTCCACGCCCCAGCCATCGCCGATGAAGTCCCAGTAGAGGTAGTTGAACGGGCACGCATCGGGCCCTGTGCGCTTCTTGACGTCGTACCGGCAGCCGGCGCGGTGGTTCGACATCCGGTCGATATATGCGCCACTCGCCACGTACGGCTTAGACGCCATCGCTCCACCATCGGCCCCCGTGGCCATGCCCATGACGTTG
>CAZLMT010000212.1:0-748 GCA_964560615.1 uncultured Actinomyces sp. | reverse complement strand
GCCGGCGGCGAAGCCATAGGGATTCCCCGCCGCAAGCTCCTCCGCGGTCATCGTCCGCAGGGCACCTTCGACGACGTAGGAGATCTCGTAGACGTGCTCGCCCGCGATGGTGACGTCGGGATCCCCGATCTTGACCTCGAGGAAGGGGTCGTCCAGGCTTGTCTCGTAGGGCGCTGATGCGCCGTCCATGGAGACGGACTGCAGCGTGACGGGATGCATCCAGCGCGTGCCGTCGGGCAGGGCACTCCACATCGGGATCAGCCGGTAGATGCCGCGCCGCTCGCTCCCAGCGAAGTCATACGAGATCGTCTCCACGACCTCGAGGCTGCCGTCGGCCTGCACGGTCGCGGCAACGTCGTACGACGTGATCCGCTCGCTGTCAGCGCGCGCGGGTGAGACGAGTAGGAAGAGGGTGGCGCCAGCGAGCGCCAGCACCGCGAGGAACCGTGCGGTGGCGCCCCGGAGCATGGTCGGCCCGATCAGAACTGCACGCCGGGGGCGGACCGACGGCTCTCGTCGGGCTCGCGGTAGACCTCGCGCTGCGACACGCCCGCGATGCCCGCGAACCACATCGACGGAATCGTGCGGAGCGCCGTATTGAGGTGCACCACAGCGTCGTTGTAGTACTGCCGCGCGAATTGCAACTGCCCCTCGATCTCGGCGAGCTGCACCTGCAATGTCTGGAAGTTCGATGTCGCCGTGAGTTGGGGGTAGGCTTCCGCAACGGCAAAGAGCCGACCGAGAGCGC
>CAZLMT010000211.1:1667-2666 GCA_964560615.1 uncultured Actinomyces sp. | reverse complement strand
ATCGAATTCGACGACGGCGAGCCACATATCGAGGACACCTGGCTCGGCAAGAGCATCCAGATCGGCGACGCCACCCTCGTCGGCGGCGGACCTGTGCAGCGTTGCGCCGGCACGACACGGCACCCGGACACCGGCGTCATTGACCTCAAGACACTCTCGCTCATCGGGGAGTACAGAGGACGCCAGGACTCCGTCTTCGGCCCCGGCTTCAACTTCGGTGTCTACGCCCGCTGCATCGTGCCGGGCGAGATCCGGGTCGGTGACGACGTCCTCGTCGCCGACTGAGTGCTAGGGCAGCGACGGAATCTGCGCGCACGCCGACTCCACGGCGCCGCTGGTCACGCCCAGGGACTGGCCGGAGGGATCAGCGGCAAGTGCCTGCTTCGCCGCCCCCAGCGCGCCCTCGAGATCGGACATCCCCGGCACATCCGGATAGGCGACGACCACTCCGCCGACGATGGAGACAGCCTGCTGGAGCAGCGACGCGGACTCCTCGGGCGGCGTGCCGGGCTGCACCGCCTCGCGGACGAGGTCGCACGCACCATTGAGCTGGCGCGCTGCATCCGCGGTGTCGGACGCCGTGCCGACGACATCCTGGCCGGCCTCGATCGCGGCTGAACCCGCATCGATCGCCGCTGATCCTGCGTCGACGACCCCCTGTCCGACATCCAGAGCCGTCTCCGTGGCGTTGCGGACGGAGTCGAAGCCGAAGATCGCCACAACGGCGACGCCGACGGCGATGAGGAGGATGAGGAGACGACGCATCACCTTCGACGGTACGTAGGGGTGTCCCGAGGAGGCAACTCGCCACGCGCATTCCCAGGGACCTCCTACGATCATTCCGTGGAGATCGCGAGCGGGCCGTGGGATACCTCACAGGTCAGCACCTTCCTCGATGAGACCGTGATCCCGATCCGCATCGCGAGCGCAGGACGCACCTCGCCCCTGGTGCAGTCCCTGTGGTTCCTCTACGCCGACGACTCGCTGTGGTGCTGCACG
>CAZLMT010000211.1:0-1598 GCA_964560615.1 uncultured Actinomyces sp. | reverse complement strand
CCGAGGCGATCGATCCGGACGACCCGCGGCTCGCGCCCTACCGAGGCGTGCGCGGCACCGCGAAAGCCGAGATCCTCCCCGATCGCGCCGCCGACGTCCTGCCCCGACTCACCCAGCGATACCTCGGCGACTCTCCTAGTCCCCTCGCCACATGGCTCCTCTCGCGACTGGATCGCGAAGTGGCGATCCGCCTGCACTCACTGCGCTTGACGAGCTTCGACTTCACGACTCGCATGTCGTGATCAGCGACTGAGTGCGTCCACTCCACCGCCAGCTGCGACCGCGAGGCCCATCTCCGCGAGCGCATCCGTCGCCATGGCCATGCCATCGGCAAGCGAGGAGTCGGCACCGAGCTGCTGTCCCGCGAGGGTGCGCTTGCGAATCGACTCCATGATCACCGCGAGTTTGAGCCCAGAGAGCACCACGCACACGTCGAGATGACCGACATCGAGTCCGCTGCGCTCCGCATAGCGCTCTACCAACTGCCCGCGCTCCCAGAAACCATCGCGGTCGGTGACGAAGGCGGCGAACCGGATCTGATGACGCAGTTCATCGCCGGGTCGTGACCAGTAGATCAGCATGGTGGCGAGATCCATGAGCGGATCACCCAGCGTCGCCATCTCCCAGTCGAGCACAGCACGGATGCGCGGCTCGACCGGATCGACGATCGCATTGTCCAGGCGGTAGTCGCCGTGCACGATCGACCACGGCAGGTCAGCGGGCAGCCCCTCCACGCGAGAGTCGAGCCACGACAGCAACTCGTCGATCGCGGGGAGATCGCGCGTCTTGGAGAGTTCCCACTGCTTGGCCCAGCGCGCGACCTGACGCGCGAGGAATCCCTCCGGGCGGCCGAGCCCGCCCAGGCCCACCTCGCGTGCATCGATTGCGTGCAGCGCCGCGAGTACATCGACCAACTCAGCTGAGAGTGCGGATGCGTCCGTCACCGTGAGGCCCTCGGCAGCCGCGTCGCTGCTGATGATGCGACCTGCGACGTACTCCATGACGAGGAAGCGCGCGCCGATGATCGACTCGTCGTCGCAGTAGGCGAGCGGCCGCGGTGCCGGGAAGTCACCCTGCGTCACCCCGCTCAGAACGGTGAACTCCCGACCCATGTCGTGAGCCGTCGGCATGACATGTCCAAGGGGAGGACGTCGGACGACAAGTTGTCGGCCGCCCTGGGAGACGAGGTAGGTGACGTTGGACAGGCCGCCCGCGAGTCGCACCGCCTCGACGGGAGAGGGAATACGCCGCACAGATCTCCGGAGCGCGGCGCACGGCGCGACGCGTCCACGTCTTTGCCGCGATCTCATGGTTCTGCGGCTGGGCCGTGATCATCGCGTGCCTCATCGCATGGCTCGGGTACGGCGTATCCATCCTGGACAGCCTCGAAATCATGCTCGCGATCGGCGTGGCGAGCATTCTGGGTGGCGTCGGGCTCTATGCCCAGAGCCGCAACCTCGACCTATCTGCCTCGCGCCTGGAGATCGCCCTTAACCCCAAGGGGTCCTGATTAGCGTGCGGTGAGGGTCACCTTGCCGGTCGTGCGGCGAGCGCGCATGTCCTCGTGGGCGCGGCGCGCATCCTCCAGGGGGTACGCC
>CAZLMT010000210.1:0-2666 GCA_964560615.1 uncultured Actinomyces sp. | reverse complement strand
GCTCTCGTGGCCCGCCATCCCGGCGAGCGGGCGCATGCTTCGGGGCATCGTCGTGGTCGCCCTGGCGGGAGCCGCGGTGCTCAAGGCCATGGGTCGACTCTGATTCCCCTGTCGGAACCCGCTTATTCGTATTGACAATCATATTCATCTAGTCCAAAGTGGGAGCCATGCGCTCCTCACTCGCCGTCCCGACTGTCGCCGCCACCCTGGCCCTCGTGCTCTCCGCATGCGGAGGGTCCGCCTCCGACGGCGGAGCATCGCCATCGGGCAGCGGAGGGTCCGCCTCAGGCAATCCTCTGCGCGTCGTCGCGGGTTTCTACCCGCTGGCCTACGCCGCAGAGCAGGTGGGCGGAGACTCCGTCGAGGTCATCAACCTCACCCCGCCCGGCGGCGAAGCGCACGATCTCGAGCTCAGTCCCCAGCAGGTGGCACAGATCGGTGAAGCCGACCTTGTGCTCTACATCCCCGGCTTCCAGCCTGCTCTAGACGAGGCAATCGACCAGCAGGCACCCGATCGCGCACTCAACGTCGCCGAGGCACTGTCGCTCCTACCCGCTGAGGACCACGCTCATGAGGGCGGGGACGAGCACGCGGACGAGCACGCGGACGAACACGCGGACGAGCACAAGGATGAGCACGGTGCGCTCGACGGCGATCCGCACGTGTGGCTAAATCCCCTCAACATGGCGACGATCGGCGACGAGATCGCGACGCGCCTCAGCGCTCTCAACGCCGACGGGCCCTTCGCAGCAGGAGCGCAGGCACTTACCGCCTCCATGAACGCTCTCAACGATGAGTGGGCTCAGGGCACGGCGGAGTGTCGAAGTCGGGACCTCGTCGTGAGTCACGAGGCGTTCGGCTACCTCGCCGAGCAGTACGACTTCGCACAGATCGGCATTGCTGGCCTCTCACCCGACTCTGAGCCGTCACCAGCGCGCATCGCAGAGGTCGCCGACCTCGTGCGCGAGCGCGGGCTCACCACCATCTACTACGAGACCCTGGTCGACCCGGCAGTGGCGGAGACACTCGCGGCGGAGACAGGTGCCACGACGGCTATCCTCGACCCCCTCGAGGGACTCCTCGAGGGATCCACCGGCACCTATGTCACCGTGATGCAGGCCAACCTCGAGCAGGTCCGGACTGGCCAGGGGTGCAGCTGATCGAACGAGGGGAGACGTGCCCGTGAGCACAGCCCTCGATTGCCGTGATGTCTGCATCGACATCGAGGCGTCCTGCATCCTGAGCAACGTCAACCTGGTCGTCGAACAGGGTGAGTTCGTCGCGGTGCTGGGCGCCAACGGCTCGGGCAAGACCACCCTCATGCGCGCCATCCTCGGCCTACTCCCCATCACCAGCGGCCAGATCGACGTCTTCGGCACGCCTATCGCGCGATTCCGCGATTGGCCCCGCCTCGCCTACGTCCCCCAGCGCCTCCACTCGGCAGGAGCTGTGCCCGTATCGGTTCACGAGGTGGTCGGCGCCGGTCTTATCTCGCCGCACCAGCGACTCCCCCGGCGCGGTGATCGACGCCGTGTCGAGGAGGCACTGGCGCAGGTGGGCTTGGCTGATCGCCGTCGCGATCGCTTTGATTCCCTCTCCGGGGGCCAGCAGCGACGCGTGATGATCGCCGCAGCACTGGCGAAGGACGCCGAGATGTACGTCCTCGACGAACCCACCGCGGGCGTGGACGCCGAGAGCCAGCAACGGCATGGGCCATGTCGCCCTCACGGGCGTGGGCCTTGCCTTCCTTACCGGCTTGGCTCCGGTCCCTACCGCGCTCGTCGTCGCAGCCGGCGGAGCCCTTGTCCTGGAGCTCGTGCGCGCCAAGAGCCGCACCGCCGGCGATCTCGCACTCGCCCTTGTCTTCTACGGTGGCATCGCCGGTGGCGTCATGCTCACTTCGCTTGCGTCAGGCAAGGCATCCACGGCTCTCAACCAGTACCTCTTCGGGTCTTTATCCACCGTGGCCACGGAGGACATCGCGTGGCTGGTGGGAGCAGGAGCGCTCGTCGTCGTCATCCTGCTGATCTTTGGCCGCGAGATGTTTGCCATGACACTCGATCCTGATGTCGCGCATGTGCAGGGCATCCGCACGACTCGGCTAGGGATCCTGCTTACCGTGCTCGCCGCTGTCACGGTCGTCATCGTCATGCGCACCGTCGGCCTGCTGCTCGTCAGCGCGATCATGATCGTGCCTGTCGCGGCCGCCCAGCAGTTCACCGGCTCCTTCCGGAGCACAGCCATCGTCGCCGTCGGACTCGGCTTGGTCTGCTCGCTGGCCGGGCTCACGACTTCATTCACTCTCGATGTGCCGCCCGGGCCGACCATCGTGCTCTTGGCGTTGGCGGTCTTCCTGGCGGCGGCCATCGCGGCGTACCCTGTGCGACGACGACGACAGCGTCATCCGCACCCCGCCGAGGACCATCATCATGGCTGAATCACCCCCGCGCCGACAGACCAAGCAGCGAGCGGCGGTCGCTGAGGCACTTGATTCCCAGGACGACTTCCGCTCGGCTCAGGAGATCTACGAAACCGTGCGCCAGCGCGGCGACAGCGTCGGCCTCACCACCGTCTATCGGGCACTGCAGGCCATGGCGGAGGACGGTCAGGTGGATGTGATCGTGCGTGGAGACGGGGAGTCCGTTTACCGGCAGTGCAGTCCCTCC
>CAZLMT010000209.1:0-2667 GCA_964560615.1 uncultured Actinomyces sp. | reverse complement strand
ACCAGCGGCACCGGCCTGCACTCTGCGGGCACCGGGGCATCCACGGGCACGTGGGAGGCGGGCGTCCTCGACTACGACGACATCAAGGCCAACTACCTGCCGCGGATGACCCGCTACTGGGACTCGGTCTCCAAGGTGCCCTACCTCTGGGACCGCGCGACGGGCGTCTTCATCAGCTACGACGACGCGCAGTCGATGCAGGCCAAGGCCCGCTACCTGGAGTCCCTCGGGCTCGGCGGCGTCATGCTCTGGGAACTGAGCGGTGACCGCGGCGGCGTACTCATCGACGCGCTCAACGCAGAACTGGTCGGCTAAGCAATTCGATGGCGGGGCGAAACGCGCACGTGAGATGCACGTTTCGCCCCGCTATCGCGCTTCACAACGGTGCTCACCCGCATGGTGTAGCAGCGGCATCCCCCACCGCGCCACATCACTCACGGAGGCATCATGATCCGCCCGCGCCGTTCCCTGGCACTCCTGGCTTCGCTGACCGCCGTCGCGGCCACGCTTACGGGGGTGGTGATCGCCGCACCCGCCCAGGCCCACGGCTCCCTCTCGCTGCCCTCCTCCCGGATCTGGGAGTGCTTCCACGGTGATCGGAGCGCACCGATGTGCGCCGCCGCCTGGCAGGCCAACCCGCAGGCCCTCTACGACTGGACCGAGGTCAATCAGCCCGCGGCCAACGGCAACCATCAGGCCTTGATCCCGGACGGCCAGCTCTGCAGTGCCGGACGCAGCAAGTACGCCGCCTTCGACACCCCGTCCACCCAGTGGAAGACCACGAACCTGCGGCCCGACGCTGATGGCAAGTACACGCTCACGTGGGAGTCCACCGCACCGCATGCAACGCGCTACTTCCGCGTCTACCTGACCAAGGCCGGCTTCGACGTCACCAAGCCGCTGAAGTGGTCCGACCTCGAGCTCGTGCACGACACCGGCTTCCGCCCGTTGGAGCCCGTCACGACGATGCGCGTCGACATGCCCGCGCGCCAGGGCCGGCACATCCTCTACACCGTCTGGCAGCGCAGCGACTCCACGGAGGCGTTCTACTCGTGCTCCGATGTCACGCTCGACTCGTCCGGCACGGTGACACCGACTCCTACTCCCACACCAACTCCTACTCCGACGCCCACTCCTACGCCCACTCCTACGCCGACACCGACGCCGACACCCGCCACCGATATCGACTACCCGCTCAGCACCCAGGGCAATCGCATCATCGACGCTGACGGCGACACGGTCATCTGGCAGGGCGTCAACTGGTTCGGGCTCGAGACGTCCAACCAGGCGCCACACGGGCTGTGGACGCGTGATTACAAGGACATGCTCAAGCAGATCGATGATCTCGGCTTCAACACCATCCGCGTGCCCTTCTCCCTGCAGGCGATGCGCGGCACGACCACCTCGGGCATCGACTACGGCGGCGGCCGCAATGCCGACCTCCAGGGCAAGACACCCCTGCAGGTGATGGACGCCGTCATCGCCGAAGCCGGTCGCCTCGGACTCATGGTGATCCTCGACAACCACTCGCAGGCGAATGACGGCTTCATGGATGGCCTCTGGTACGGCCAGGCCGGCTTCACCGAAGACGACTGGGTCTCGACTTGGCAGATGCTCGCGACGCGCTACGCCGACGCCGATCACGTCGTCGCATTCGATCTCAAGAACGAGCCGCACGGCCCCGCCACCTGGGGCACCGGCGGTGCCACCGACTGGCGTCGCGCCGCGGAGCGCGCCGGCAACGCCGTACTCGCCCGCAACCCCGAGGTGCTCATCGTCGTCGAGGGCATCGAAGGCCCGGTCGCCGGCGGACAGCAGCTCGACCGGCACTGGTGGGGCGGCAATCTCGAGGGCGTGCGCAACAACCCCGTGCGCCTGAACGTCGCCAACCGGATCGTCTACTCACCGCACGAGTACGGTCCCGGGGTCTTCGCGCAGCCGTGGTTCTCGGACCCCAACATGGCGGCGATCCTCGCCGACCGTTGGCAGAAGGGCTTCGGCTACATCCACGAGCAGGGCATCGCCCCGATCTTCGTCGGCGAATTCGGCGCCAAGAGCGTCTCGCCTACCACTGTCGAGGGTCGCTGGATCACGCAGTTCACGGCGTACATGAAGTCCAAGGGCATGAGCTGGACCTTCTGGTCGTGGAACCCCAACTCCGGCGACACCGGTGGCGTGCTCACCGACGACTGGCGGACCGTGCACACCGACAAGATGGCGCTGCTGCGCGATCTCATGGGCGCATCGACGACGCCGACACCCACGCCGACACCGACGCCGACCCCCACGCCCACACCAACCCCCACGCCCACTCCGACGCCGACGCCCACGCCCACGCCGACGCCGACGGCCACCCCGTCGATGCCCGGCATCACCGAGGGTGTGACCGCGACGACCATCGTGACCAGCGATTGGGGCGTGGGCTACTGCACCGACGTCATCGTGGCGACCACGTCGACGACGGACAAGCACTGGCGCGTGGATCTGCCCAAGGGGATCACCGTCACGGACCTGTGGAACGGCGTGCGCACGACCCAGCCCGACGGCACGGTGAGCGTCGGCGGAGCCGCGTGGAATCACATGGTGAAGGCCGGCAGTCCGACAAACTTCGGCTACTGCGCGACGCGTAATGCGGCAGCACCGACGCCAATGCCGACGCCCCCACCG
>CAZLMT010000208.1:0-2747 GCA_964560615.1 uncultured Actinomyces sp. | reverse complement strand
TCGTTCTTCGCGTCGACCGGGCAGGCGAAGCCGATGCAGTGCTGGCAGTGGATGCAGGCGGGCCGGCCGCCGTAGGGCGTGCTGTTGATCAGCAGCGGCACCGCCAGCGTCGGCCAGCCGAGCGCGTCCGCACCGCGCCTCATCAGCGCACCCTGGCGATTGAGCTGCACCGGCGGCATCGGGTAGTCCCTGTCGCGCGGCCAGCGCTCGGCACTCCCGACACTGTCGCCACACACCCCGATCTCCCACTCGGCACGCTCGTAGTACGACGCAACGTCGGCGTATCCGATCGGCCAGTCGGCCAGCGAACTCCCGGCCGGTACGCCGTAGGTGCTGGCCATCTCGAAGTCGAGCGGCAGGTATCGCCAGGCCTGCGCGCCGTAAACCCGCGCACCACCGCCCACACCGGTGGCGTTGTTCTGGTACTCGTCCTCGTGCGGGAGCACGGTGCGCGCTTGGCCATCCAGGTCCACCAGCACGCGCGGATTGCCCTCCAGGCTCGGGCCGGTGTTGTGCCCGTAGCGCGAATAGCGGTGGTTGCGCAGGTGGTCGCGCGGGACGTCATCAAAGGCGAGTTCGCGTCCGCGTTCGATGAGGAGCACGGTCTTGCCCGCCTCGGCCAGCACACCGGCCGCGACCCCGCCACCGGCCCCGGCGCCCACGACGATCACGTCGTAGCTGCTCATGCGGTGACCTCGAAGCCGATCATGCGCCAGGAGACGCCGTCGCGATTGCCGCCGTTGCCGGGGTCGCCGTAGAAGCCCTCCGCGGCATGCTCTGCTGCTGTGCGGAAGAACGCGGCCGCGTCGACCGGCCAATCGGTCGCCACTTCACCCGCCTCGACTCGGCGCAGCAACTCGTCCTGCGCAGCGGGGGCAAGCGCGGCGAAACTGACTCCGGCCGCGGTGCGAGCCTCGACGTCAAGTGCATCGAGCCCGCCGCGGTACAGGTCCACCACGTGACTCAGATCGGCCGCGAACTGGCGGTCGAGGTAGTCGCCGACCCCGGCGTCCCAACCGCCGGGGAAATCGTCGGCCGGGATGATCCGGTCGACGAGCGCACGCAGCGCGGCCCGCTGGGGCTCCGTCAGCATGATCGGGTTCCCGGCACCCTTCTCGGCTCGCTCCCGTGGATTCGGATCGACCCGAGCGTAGCCCCGAACGCTTGCCAAAGCGCTTTTTCTTGACTTAGATGCCGACATGACCCAGCCTGCTTTCCCGCCGCCCAGCGACTTCCCTGAGTTCAACTCGGACGACCTATCCGGCATGGGCGTCTTCACCAAGCGCCCTGACCTCCAGGGAGACCGGCCGCCTGGCCTGATCGATCTGCGCCGCTACATGTTCCAGATGGGCATGTCGGGCTTCCAGACCTTCGTCGGTGCCCCCATTGCCCTCACGCCTGCGGACCTACGCGCAGCGGGAGTCGAGGTGGCAATGATCGGCGCTGGCCTCGACTTCTCGTACGGAATGAGGGGTTCGGCCTACGGACCCAAGATGGTGCGCAACGGCGAGATCTACATGCCACCCGGATACGGCACGCCGCATCAGCACACCCGTGTCGATCCCGTCACCGAGCTCGTGCTGGCGGACTACGGCGACGCACCGGTCAACAATATGTCGCTCTACGCCTCCATCGAGCCGATCCGAGCGCTCGTGCGCGAAGTGGCCGAGACTGGCGCCATCCCCTTTATCGTGGGCGGCGATCACTCGCTCATGTATCCGAATGTCGCCGCGATGGCGGACGTATTCGGCAAGGCCAAGGTGGGCGTCATCCACTTCGACGCCCACTACGACGCGACCGACGCCGGGCTTGGCCTCAACCTCACGCACGGCACGCCGGTGCGCCGACTCATCGAGCAGGGGCATGCCTCGGGTCACAATTTCATCCAGGTAGGCACCCGCGGGTGGGCGCCCAACGACAAGGACCTCGGCTGGATGCGCGACCACGGCTTCCGCTACCACAACATGGCGCAGGTCGATAAGTTCGGCTGGGACTGGGTCATGGACCGCGCCATCGAGGAGGCTTCCGACGGCACGGACTACCTCTACATCTCCATTGACATGGACGTCTTCGATCCCGCTTTCGCCCCAGGCACCGGTACGCCCGAACCCAACGGCCTCACCCCGCGTGAGATGTTCCCGATCCTCAGACGACTCGGAGCGGAGAAGAACGTCGTGGGCGTCGAGCTGGTCGAACTCAACCCTTTCGCCGACTCGACGTATGCCACCGGCCTGATCGCCAATCGCGTCATCCGTGAAGTCCTCACCGGCATCGCCATGCGCAAGAAGGGAATCACCGAGCCCTACTACTTCTCCGATGTGGCCATCGACGGTGGCCAGGGCCAGGACTGGCCGCTACGCTGACAGCATCAACATCAACCCGCATCGCGAAGGAGTAGGCCGATGTCATCCGATGACAACCTTCTCGACGGCCAGGTGCCCGCGGAGTGGTGGCCCTGGCGCGACCCTGACAACCCCTTCGTCACCCTGCTGCCACCCGACAAAGATGCGCTCACCACGCGCCGCGACACGTCGCAGGATCCGGCTCGCGCGTCGGGGCTCTTCAATCCGCAGAGGTACGCCGGCGGTTACATGACGCTCGGCGGATTCCCCACCTTCCTCGGTGCCCCGATCGCCCTCAACACCGAGGATCTGAGGGCGGGCAACGTGGATGTGGCGCTCGTCGGCATGACGATAGAGGACAACCCCATCCCCGGCGCGAGATTCGCAGCCAACTCGATGCGCACT
>CAZLMT010000207.1:0-2749 GCA_964560615.1 uncultured Actinomyces sp. | reverse complement strand
CTCACCATCACCGGCTAACCGCCGGGCATCCTCGGTCATTGACCGGGCAGACTGACCTGATGCGCACTCGCTGGATCGGCCCTGCCGTGGCGCTGGGGCTGGTCGTGAGCCTTGCGGGCCCTGTGGGTGCCGCACTCGCTCCGACGCCAGTCCCCTCGGCCCAAGCCGCCAGCCCGCGCGACAAGTCCGATGCTCCTAACGTCCTGCTCGTCCTCACCGACGATCAGCGCGCCAACACCCTCGTCGGCATGCCGCGCGTCATGGAGGACTTGGTGGGCGAAGGGACGACGTACCCCAACGCCTTCGTCCCGACATCCTGGTGCTGCCCGAGTCGCGCCAGCCTGCTCTCGGGCAAGTTCGCTCACAACTCCGGAGTGTGGGAGAACCTCCAGGCGTCTGCCTGGGGGGCGTGGTCTGCATTCGCCAACGGCGGCGAGGAGTCCGACACGCTCGCAACGCGCCTCCAGGATGCGGGCTACCGCACTGGACTCTTCGGCAAGTACCTCAACGACACCGTGAGCCAGGGTGAGGACTACCTCCCGCCCGGCTGGGACAACTTCGATGCCTTCCTCGGCGGCAACTACACCCGCTACCGCTTGTCTTCCGATGAGAAGCCTGTGCGCAAGGACCGGCGCTACCTCACGGACCTGCTCGCCGACCGAACTCTTGACTTCATAGAGTCCACCCCTGAGGGCGAGCCGTTTTTCGCCTACTTCTCGCCTTTCGCGCCGCACTACCCCTACGACGCGGGGCCTTACGCCGGGGCCACGCGCGAGGCCGGCCTGCTCGACGATGTCGAGGCGGCCACGAACTACCCCTCTCCCGCCACCAACCAGGCGGACATGTCCGGCTATCCCCGGTGGATGCAGAAGCTCGAGCCGACGGACATGTGGGACAACGCGGGACGGATCAACAGTCCCGTGATGACCATCGACGAAGTCATCGAGCGCCAAGCCGACACCCTCATGGGCGTGGACGCAGCAATCGGCCGCATGATCGATGCGCTTCGAGAGTCGGGCCGCCTAGACAACACCCTCATCGTGCTCGTGTCAGACAACGGCTACGCGTGGGGCGAGCATCGCCTCCAGGGCAAGAACACCCCGTACGACGTGTCCGTGCGCGTGCCGCTCGTGATGCGTCTCGATGGGGTGCTTGACGCAGGAGTGCAGGATCGGCGCCTCGTGGCAGCCAACGTCGACGTCCACGCCACCATCCTCGACCTCGCGGGAGTGAAGCCGGGGCGCATCGACGGGTTGAGTGCGCTCACATCGGACCGCGATGGAATCGTGATGGAGGCCATGCGCTGGGCGGGCAAGCGAGGCCGTCCCGCCTACTGCGGCTTCCGCACAGACGACCGGCTCTACGTCCGCTACTCCACCGGCGAGGAAGAGCTCTACGACTACTCCCGCGACCCCCACGAGTTGGTCAACGTCGTGGACGACCCCGCCTACGCCGCGGACAAGCAGACCCTGAAGTCCAAGACGCGCCAGGCCTGCTCCCCGATGCCGCCCGGCTTCGCATGGGATGAACGCGACGCGCGGCTCCGGCCACCGACGAACGTCCAAGCAACCTGGGACGGCGCAGACGCTGCGCTGGTCACGTGGAGAGCCCCCGCCGACGTCGGCTCAGTCTTGCCGAGTTATCGCGTGTACGTCGGAGCCACGGCCAAGGGACGCCCCGCCTGCGAACTCGACTCCGTGCGCCTGACCCGGGGCTTGCGCTGCCGGGTGGAGATACCCGCGAAGAGCGCCACGCCGCAGGTGACCGTTGTAGCCGTGCGCGAGCGCCAGGTGGCCGCCGCAGAGCCGGTGATCCTCGACGAGCGCCCCGCCGCCGGTCGGTAGACCCCGACAGGGGCGGCCGTTCCGGCGGACCACACCCCCCACACGACAGCGGACCGCCCTCGTGGGGCGGTCCGAGTCGTTGAGCGGAGGCGGAGGGATTTGAACCCTCGATGGGGTTTTAGCCCCAAACCCGCTTAGCAGGCGGGCGCCATAGACCGGACTAGGCGACGCCTCCATGAACTAGCCGGGTCAGGTTACCGGGTCCGGGTCGGACACGGCACACTGATGTCGCGTGAGCGCAGAAGACCCCACGGTCTCCACCCTCGTGATCGACTGCGGGGGCGGAGGGATCAAGGCAACCGTCCTCGACGAAGCCGGCACGATGCGGGCCCAGCCCATCCGGGTGGCCACGCCGTACCCCCTGACCACCAAGCTCTTCGTCAAGACACTCGTCGACCTGTCCAAGAAGATGCCCGCAGCGACACATGCCACTGTGGGCCTGCCAGGCATGATTCGCCACGGTGTCGTCGTCGCTACGCCGCACTACGTGACGGTGCGAGGACCCCGCACTCGAATCGACCCCGACCTCGTGACTCAGTGGCACGGCTTCGACGCGCGCACCGCGCTGCGCGAGGCACTGGGTATCCCTGTCATCGTCCTCAACGACGCCGAGGTGCATGGCGCCGGTGTCATCGCAGGCAAGGGACTCGAGCTCGTGCTCACGCTCGGCACCGGGCTGGGCTGCGCGCTCTTCGACGGCGGTCATCTCGCGCCGCACCTCGAAGTCTCACAGGCACCCGTGAGATGGGGGCTCTCCTACGACACCTACATCGGCGAGCACGAACGTCGACGCCTCGGCGACAGCCTCTGGTCGCGCCGCGTCGTGCGCTGCGTCGACGGCCTACGACCAATGTTCATGTGGGATCGGCTCTACCTCGGTGGCGGCAACTCACGCCACATCACGC
>CAZLMT010000206.1:0-2889 GCA_964560615.1 uncultured Actinomyces sp. | reverse complement strand
CTGCGGGCAGGCAACGTCGATGTGGCACTGGTCGGCATGACCATAGAGGACAACCCCATCCCCGGCGCGAGATTCGCAGCCAACTCGATGCGCACTCTTTTCGACTTTATGGGCTTCCCCTCCGGCGGCACCGACCAGTACCTCGGCGTCGACTGGGGCACCCTGCAGCTCGCGGACTACGGCAACATCGCGAGCTACGCCAACCAGAATGAGCGGTCTCTGGAGGAGATCCACAAGGTGATCTCCGAGATCATCGCGGCGGATTCGATTCCGATCGGCGTCGGCGGGACCCACCTGCAGTCCTACAGCTTCCTCACCGCCCTGGCGCGCAAGTACGGCCCGGGCAACGTCGTCATCCTCCATATCGACGCTCACTACGACACCTACCTCGCCGACATGGGGCGCATGGTCCACAACGGATCCTTCCTGCGCGTCGCCATCGAGAAGGGGATCCTCAAAGGCCCCGACCTGATCCAGGTGGGCTTGCGCGGTCAGGGACCGAGCGAGAAGGACTACCAGTGGATGCGCGAGAACGGCCTTCGCTCCCACTTCCAGGCCGAGGCCGACACGCTCGGCTGGGACGTCGTACTGCGCCGGATCCTCGAGGACATCAAGGGACGGCACGTCTACCTCTCATTCGACGTCGACGGAGTGAGCCCGGCGTACGCGCCGGGAGTCACCACGCAGGATCCCGACGGGATGACCGCCTCCCAAGCTCTCCAACTGGTCCGGGCCATTGCGATCGGCAGCGATGTCGTCGCCGCGGACTTCATCGAGTACACGCCACTCCTCGACGACCGGCACATGACGACCGGCGTGCTCATCGACCGCCTCATCCGATCCCTGCTCGCCGGTATCGCGGCGAAGCGCCAGGGGATCACCGATCCGCTGTACGTCGATCCCCGACGGTTGGATTACCGAACCCCCTGACAGGCGTCTAGGCCGCGCCCATGGTGTCACTGACGACGGAGACGACCTTCCAGACTCCGTCGATGCGGGCAAGGCTGAAGACGTCCATCGCGGAGACTAAGCGGTCGGCGAAGTTCATCGTGAAGGGCTGGTGCACCACGGCGACGTCACCATAGATCTGCGTCGTCCCATCCCCCGGGGTTTCCGAGTAGCCCTGCGCCCCCAGGTCGTTGCGCATCTGGGACTCGGCGTACTCACGCAGGCCCATGATCGAGATCTGCGGATCCTTGGGGAACACACGCAGCGCCAGGATCGCCTCGGGTGCGAACGCGGAGTCGAAGAGCGCCCAGTCGGGCTCGGAACCCGGCTCGAACTCGAGCGCGTCGTAGGCGCGCGCGACCACGGCCGTGATGGCCTCCTCGTCAGTCACCGGCTGATCCGATGGTCGTCACCTCGACGCCGACCGTCTGGGCGAGCGCATCGATGTCGGCGACCGCCGCCATCGCCTGCGGATCATCGCGCAGGTGCGCATCAAAGTGGGCCGCGATAATCCCCTGCCAAGCGAGCTTCGCCTCGGCCCCCGGCACGAGCGCCTCCATCGGCTGAACGCACTGCGCGATCAGCGACCAGTTGCCCGGGCCGTCGGGGAAGATGCGCCCCACCCGCGCGACGAACTCTCCCATCCACGCCTGGCCCAACTCGATGTCGTCGACGAAGTGGTTGTGATCAGCCCGTGCCATGGCGACCACCTGCTTGCGCGTGGCTGGCACCTCCTTGAGCAGCGTCAACTGACCGTAGAGCGGCAGCAGGGAGTCGCGGTCGCCGGCCAGTATGAGCGTGGCGGGGTCGGACTTCCACGGAGCCCGTATCCGAGAGTTGTAGACGGAGCCGCCGGACATGACCAAGCCGTCGTCGTTAGCGGGGCACATGGCGGCGCTCGCAGCGACTCGGCCATCCGAGGTCGGCGCCACAAGCGAGGAATAGCCCCCAAAGCTCGCCCCTGTCACGCCCACTCCCCCATCTCGCACCGGCAGCCGCTCGACCGATGTGGAGATGAGGAAGGCAATGTCTCCGATGCGGGCGATGGCGCTCGCCTCCGCGTGGTCGACGAGGTCCTCACGCCGGCCCACCGGCTCGAGGGAGGTGAGCAGGGCATCCACGTCGTCCCAGGTGCTCCCGATGACATCGGGTGACACGACGATGTAGCCCCGACTCGCGAGGTGCGTGGCGATGAAGGTGGATTCACGCCGGAAGCCCGCCCAGCCGTGGATGAGCAGCACGAGGGGCGCCGGTACATCGAGTTCGCATATGGCCGCGTCGCGAACGGCCGACTGGGTGCACATCTCGTCGGGCGACGCGACGCCATCCGCGGCCCACACCGGCGGGAAGACATCCCAGGTAGCCGGGTCGAGATCCTGCCCGGCGTATTCATCGGCGGCGGGGTACCAGATCTCGACGGGGAGGGTGCGATTGCGGGCAGCGTCGTGCCATTCCTCAGAGCGCACGCCGACGGGGAATGGCCCGCGAGCGAAGGGATCGTAGGAGGTCATGCGGACACCACCTCCTGGTCGGACGCACGGCCAAGGTCGGCGTAGACGGCCGGGTCACGCTGCTTGAGCCAGAGCGCCCGCAGGATGCCCGCGAGCAGCGCGACGAAGACGACGCCGACGAGCGCGGAGTTCACGAGTGCTCCGCGGGTGGTGAAGATGTCGAGTTGGGTGATGATGAGGTACGTGACGAGCAGGAGTGCGAGGCCGGCTGCCGCCGGAGCAACGATGACCCGCCACACCGACATGCCGCGTCGATCACGGGAGAAGTAGGCCACGATCGCGGCCGCGGCCAGGCACTCCATCACGGGGATCGCTACCACGGCCGGCGTGGAGCCCAGGACGTAGAGATCGAGGTAGGGATCGGCTCCCGCGAGCGCGAAGGCGAGGACCACGATCAGCGTGAACGCCGTGTGCGTAAGACTGGCGAACA
>CAZLMT010000205.1:0-2913 GCA_964560615.1 uncultured Actinomyces sp. | reverse complement strand
CGCCGCTGCCGCGCGCGAACTCCGTCGGGAGGGGATCCGTCTCGTCGATGTGCGGCCGCCGCACACCGAGACGGGGCTCGCGCAGCGACCGCTGGCGGGGACTGCCCCCCGGCTCCCGCAGGGCCTGGACCCGCAGCAGGTGGCGGACCGGGTTGTCGCGGCGTTGCGCGACGGTGAGAAGGACGTGCCGAGTTCGGCATTCAACGCCTGAGTGGTCCGCTTGCGTAATTGTGCGGCTGAGTATCGATGTCACTCGCACGGAGCCGCACAATGTGGCCTTCAGCGGTGTGGCCTTCAGCGGCTGAGTGCAGCGATGCGGTCGAGGAGTCGCTTCTCCGACACCGGGTGCGGTGTCCCGAGGTGCTGCGCCCACAGGCTCACGCGCAACTCCGCCAGATCTTCGCGGATGGCGCGACCCTCCGGTGAAGCGCGACGTTCGGCAGGTAGGGCGAGGTAGGCATCCTCGACGCGATGCACCTGATCCATCCTGGCGAGATCGCGCGCAGCATCCTGGGGCAGCGCCGCCATTCGTAGGTGGAGTGCCCGCAGGTAGCGGGTGAGGTCCGGTATGCCGCTCTCGCGCACCCGTGACAGGACGCGACCGCCGACGAGATCGTCGAGGTGTGCAGCGGCATCGTCGTAGGCAGGGCGCAGGGCTACCGGCGCTTCGGTGTCGAGCACCTCGTGGATCTCCCACCACAGATCCATCACGGGCACGGCAGCCTGGAGCAGGCTGCGCATCGCCGCCACGCGGCGGCGCCGGAACTCGGTCCGTAGTCCCTCGAACTCCTCTTCGGTGGCAGGTGCGCCGCCCGCCGACTCCATGAGATCGAGGGCCACCGCCTCCGAGGCGTCATCGACGAGGGCCGCCACCGAGCCGTGGGGATTGCGTGCGAGGGCGAGCTTGTCGCGATCGTCGAGGCGGAGCTCGGTCAGGCGCAGTGGCTCGACGATCCAGAGCAGGCGCGCGACGCCGCGCGGATGCTGCAGGTCGCGCTCACTGCGGCTGGGGAAGACGCGCACGCCCACCGTTCCGTCCTCCGATGCGAGCAGACCGGGCCATGCGGGTGCGCCACTCGGTGTGGTCACCGCAGCGGGCAGATCGGGCCAGGCCGTCACGGTGCTCGCCTCGAGATGCGGGAGCGCCTCCCGGATCGCTGCAGCCGTGTCGGTGGCGAGGGTCGCGCGCAGGGTCGCGAGGTCCTTGCCCACTGCGAGCTCGTGACCCGAGGAGTCTTCGACGACGATGGTCGGACGCAGGTGATCGGGCAGCGCACCGAAGGGCCAGTCACCGGGTGCGATGGTGACATCGAAAAGCTGACGTGCAGCGGCGCTGAGTGATGTGCGGGGAGCAGATGCGTCGATGAGGGGTGCGAGGCGCCGTGCAGCTTCGGGGGTCGGCCCGATCTCCTTGCGGACCTGCTTCGGCAGGGCCCGCACGAGGCTTGCGATGAGGTCCTCGCGATATCCGCGCACCGATGCCAGGAACGAATCGTCAGGTAGCGAGGCGAGGCGGGCCACCGGCACGTGCACGGTGACGCCGTCGCGCGGGTCCCCGGGAGCGAATCGGTACGTGAGCTGCAGTCCGGAGGCACCCCAGTCACCGGGGAAATCCTCCTCCACGGGGAGTGCCTCGGCGAGATCGTCCGGGAGATCGAACAGTCCCGGCTTCACACGCCGCTCTCGGCGCCACCACGCATCGAATGCACGACCCGACGTGATGGTCCCGGGGATGCGCGACGAGAAGAACTCCACGAGGCCGTCCTCGTCGATCCGGTCCTCCGGCAGCCGTGCCCTGCTGAGCCGCTCGCGCATGTCGCCGAGTGCCGTGGCGACGGCGTCGAGTTCGGTATGGCGATGCGTCCACTCACCCCGCACCAGTGCGTGCAGGATGAAGAGGCGGCGGGACTCCGCGCTGTCGATACGGTCGTAGGCGATGCGCCGATCCGTGACGATGGGGAGTCCGAGCAGGGTGACGCGCTCGACGCATACGGCACGTGCCTGTCGTGACGACCACACCGGTTCCGAGTACGACCGCTGGGCGAGCGAGCCGGCGAGTGGCTCGATCCAGGCCGGGTCGATTTGCGCGACCATGCGTCCCCACAGTCGTCCGGTGTCGACCAACTCCGCCGCCACCACCCAGTCAGGTGCCGCTCCCTTCGAGCGGGCTTTGGCGAGGACGGAGCCGGGCCACAGGGCGAAGCGCGAGTCGCGGGTGCCGCGGTACGGCGGAAGGCGCGTGGCTTTAGTCCCTGGCTCTGGTGCGCGCATGCCGATGTGCGACAGCAGGCCGGAGAGCACGCTGCGGTGGATGGCATCGCCATCGCGCGAGGTGCCTGCCGCGGGCGCCTTGAGTCGCAGTGCTGCGCGGAGCTGCCCGACGAGGTCCTGCCACTCGCGCACGCGCAGGTAGTGGATGAACTCCTCACGACATTGAGCGCGGAAACGCGTGGAGGACTGCGAAGCCTGTGCCTGCTCGAGGTGATCCCACAGCGTGAGCAGGGTGAGGATGTCTGAGGTGGGATCGGTGAAGCGCGCGTGCGCGGCGTCGGCAGCGGCTGCGCGGTCCTCGGGCCGCTCACGCGGATCACGGATCGCCAGCGCGGCGGCCACGATGATGACGTCGTCGAGGCAACCCTCCTCCTCGGCCTGCACGATCATCCTGCCCAGTCGGGGATCGACGGGCAGTCGGGCGAGGCGCCTGCCCACGTCGGTCACGCGCCGTGCCAGCGGCTCGGACCCTCTACCCGGCCGGAGCGCTCCCACCTCCTCCAGGATGGCGATCCCTGCGGCCACCGCTCGACGGTCAGGCGGGTCGAGGAAAGGGAAGTCCGCGATCTCGCCCAGGCCGAGCGTGGCCATCTGCAGGAGGACGCTGGCGAGGTTGGTCCGCAGGATCTCGGGATCGGTGAA
>CAZLMT010000204.1:0-2915 GCA_964560615.1 uncultured Actinomyces sp. | reverse complement strand
TTCAGGTCTACTACAACGTCGCCTACGGCGCGGCGGCCGGTCTCGGTCCGCTTATCGGCGGCGCGATCGTCAACGTGTCGTGGCGGTGGGCCTTCGCGCTGATCATCCCCATCATCTTCGTGGCGGGCGCGCTGCTCTTCGGTCAGCTGAGTGACAAGGCTCCCGAAGTGGAGACTCGGCGCTTCGACCTCATCGGCAGCGTCCTCATGACAACCGCGCTGACCTTGCTCCTGCTTGGGATCGAGCGTGGATGGCTGGCATCGACTCTCGTGGGTGCGGTGCTGCTGGGTGTCTTCATCGCGCACGCGCTGCGGCGACGACACGGACTCGTGCCCTCGAGCCTGCTCACTTCACGCGTGATCCTCGCCACCGTGGGGGTCGCCTTCATCATCGGCCTGCTTCAGTTCGCGCTCCTCACCTACCTTCCGCTGCTGTCGCAGCGCGTCGCTCCCGACCTCAACTCCGGGCTCGTCGTGATGCCACTGACGATCCTGTGGATGACCCTGGGTGCGGTGACCGGCACGCTCGCGCTGCGGGTGGGCACGCGGCCGCTGGCCCTTATCGGCGTCGTGCTCGGAGTCGCCTCGGCAGTCGTGTTGGTCCTGTCGACGGCCTATCCCGCGCTCCTGCTCGCCTCAGTGCTCGTCGGCACGGCAGCGGGACTGGTGCTCATCCCGCTCCTGCTCCTCGGACAGCATGCGGCCGCTCGCGACGACGTCGGAGCGTCCACCTCCTTCATGGTGCTCACACGCAACTTCGGCGGTGCGATCGGCGCCGCGGGCATGGCGGTGCTCCTGGCGGATCTCGGAGTGACCATGGCATTCACAGTGCTCGCGGTCGTCGTAGCCGCCGCGATCATCCCTGCCCTGCTCCTGCCCTCGCCTCGCGCCGAGCACGCGATGCTGGCCCGAAGGGATGGGGTTGTGGGCGGGGGAAGCGTGCATCCGTGAGGGCGCCTCGTCCCTACCGGGCGACCTTGAACACGCCAAGCGGGATTCGCTGTCCCATGACGGCATGACCCATGGCATTGGGGTGGAAGTAGTTGCCATTGAAGGGTGGTGCCTGCCACGCGGGGTAGATCTGCCACGGAACCTGCGGATCCCGCACCATGCGATCGAAGTCGATGACCGCATCGAAGGTCCCGCTCGTGCGGATCCACTCGTTCACCGCCTGGCGTGATGTCTCCTGCACCGTGCCCGGCTGTTTGCCCATCGGGATGAGCGTTCCGCCGATCACCGCGATCCCCCGGGCGTGAGCGCGCTGCACGATGTCGTCCATCGCGGCGATCACCTGCTCCGGTGGGCTGGGTGGGGCGAACGCTCCTCCCGCAATGTCATTAGTGCCCTCGAGCAGCACGATCGCCCGAATGCCGGGGATGGAGAAGGCATCGCGCCACAGGCGCTCGACGGCAGGTGGACCGCAGCAGGCACCGTCTAGCTCATAGGGGTTCTGCTGGTCGCTGACCGTGTTGCCGGAGATCGCCGCATTGGTCACCGACAGGCGCTGACGCGCGGGAAGCGCCGCGAGCCGGGTCGCGAGTACGTCGGTCCAGCGCTGTCCCGGGGGGCCGTAGGCCATCCAGCCCTCGCTCACCGAGTCGCCGATCACGACGACCGTGCCGCGCGAGTCGCTGCGGCCGGTGACGACATCGGTCCACCACACCTGGCCGGGGTGGTACCCGACCTCCTTGAGCGGGTAGTCCGTGTCATCGACGGTGAGTGCAGGGAAGGCGCGCCCCGACTCGTCGTGTGCGTGATTGCCGGGCGTGCTGATGTACATCCCGGGTGCGGCATAGGCGTAGGCAAAGAAATTCTTGCTCGTGACGGGCGCATTCGGCGCGTAGATGCTCAGCGCCACCTGGTCACCCGCCTTGATCGCGATGCCGATCGGGTCGCTCCACGCCTGCTTGCCGGGTGGGATCGTCACGCTGCGGCCACCCGCGAAGGTGACGCGCACGTTGGAGTCGCCCACGAGGCGCGCCGTGCTGCTCGCCACAGGTTTGCCCGCCCAGACCTCGCGAATGATGAGCGGCGTCTCGCCGAAGTGATTGCTGAACCTCACCCGAAGCGAACGTGCATCCGTGGAGACCATGACGAGCTGGCGGATCGTCGCATCGGGTGAGGTGCCCTCCGGGCTGGCCATCGCCCCCTGCCACACCGCGAACCGCGGAGGAGGGGCGTCGCGGGTGTCGGGCATGGCGGACGCGGCAGGCGCGGTGAGTGACCCAAGAAGGACAGCCGCGATGGCGATTCGCGTGAGTCCCTGGATCGCCATATCTATGACAGTAACCGCGAAGCGGACTCCACCGGGGCCATGTGGGGCCTTTCGAGGCGATGCGCTGGGATGTCACCCATGACCGTCCGCGTGGGTCCCGCCCCTCTCACCGCCGCCGATGTCGTCGCCGTCGCCCGGGGTGGCGAGACGATCGAGCTCACCGAGGAAGCCTTGGCGGAGATGGGGCGCTCGCGCGCGATTGTCGAGGGGCTTGCCGCGTCACCGGAACCGGCGTACGGCATCGCCACCGGATTCGGTGCACTCGCCACCGTGCACATCCCGCCGGAGTCGCGGGCCCACCTGCAGAAGTGGAGCCCGAGGTGGTGCGCGCAACGATGCTGCTGCGTCTGCACACCCTCGCCACCGGACGCACCGGAGTGCGCCCGTCGACCGCGCAGGCCTACGCCGCCATGATGAACGCCGGGATCCTGCCGACTGTGTGCGAGCACGGATCGCTTGGCTGCTCCGGTGATCTCGCACCGCTGTCGCACATCGCACTCGCGCTGATGGGCGAGGGTGACGTGCGTGATCGCACGGGTGCGCTCGTGCCTGCTGCCGACGCGCTCGCTGCGGCCGGGCTCGCGCCGGTGGAGTTGGCCGAGAAGGAAGGGCTCGCGCCCATCAACGGCACCGACGGCATG
>CAZLMT010000203.1:1799-2917 GCA_964560615.1 uncultured Actinomyces sp. | reverse complement strand
GCCAGCTTCCAGAAGGCGCCTGATCAGATCCACGACGATGGCGAAGGTGATCTCGGGGTTCTTGATCTTCTCCAGTGACTTCATCAGCTGATCGAGTGCGTCGGTGGTGAGCTTGGGATCCAGGACCGCCCGCACGGAGACAGGGATCTTGGTGCCCTCGACGATGTCGCCGACCTGCCGGACGACGGGACCGGCCAGAGAGTTCAGGACGCTGACATCCGTGGCCCTCCGCCCCGCATCTCCCTCGAAGACGAAGGCGAGGGTCACCATGACATCGGCCGTGAGGTTGGTGTCCATGCCGATGAACTGGGTCTCCTCGAGGGGGCGCACCGCGAGGTCGCCCTCGAACCACGCATCGCCGGTGCCATCCGGGATCGACGCCTCATTGCCCGCCTTGACCGCAACCTCCTGCGGGTCATCCGTTACCCACGCCCACTTCGTGCTGCCCGGGACACCCGTCGTGGATCGGATGCGGAGTACTGCGACGAATGGCTCGTCTCCGCCGAAGTAGTCCTCCTGGTCCTCGGGTCGGACGATGTCGTAGCCGACGAAGCCCTTGAGCGTCGAGGCGACCTCTCCGGCAGAGGAGGCCGACTCCACGGGCGCGGTGCCCGAGGTGCCGCAGGCGGCCAGGCTCGCTGCGAGCACGAGCGTGACCGCGACTCGTACGAGCCTCATGTCAGTTCCTGCCGAGGGCCGCGAGCGCCACGCGAGCGAACTCGGAGTACCCCGCCTTATTGGGGTGCACACCGCTGTCACCGGCGATGAGGAACGGCGTGCCCGGGCACCAACCGGTCTCGGCGTACATCTCGGCGAAGTTCTCCTGCGTCGGCGTGGACTGGTTGCTGGGACCATCGGTCCCGGTGGCGTCCTTGGCCGCGCCGAAGCAGTCGGCCGCGGTGTAGTCGCCGGGTGGGAGCCCCACGGCGAACTCCGGATCCGCGGAGATCAGGCGCGAGCCCTCCGAGTGCGAGGACTTGACCGCGTCCATGGCCTTGGCGATGGTGGCGTTGAGCTCCTCCCGGGCGATGAGCAGACCCGCAGGCGTGTAGTTGCCGAGCGCGAGAGCGGGCACCACCCGCGGGTATGTCAGGACCAGAATCTGGGCCTCCGTGGTG
>CAZLMT010000203.1:0-1789 GCA_964560615.1 uncultured Actinomyces sp. | reverse complement strand
AACTCGCTCTCCTGCGCGGTGAGGTTGGCGCCCGACAGGCTCGCGTCGGGCTTGTCGTAGGCGTCGCACCTCTCACCCTCGCCGAGGATGACCTTGCCCAGCGTCGGATTGCCCCCCAGCGTCATGAGCACGACATCGGGGTCCTGCGCCGCGACGGCATCGAGGCCGTTGGTGCCATCGATGGTGAAGAGATCGTCGGCCCACTCCTTGCCGGTGGAGCCGGAGATCGCGATGTTGACGTATGACTCAGCGGGCACGCCGAGACCCTGCGCAACCTGCGCAGCCCAGGAGATCTGGTTGCCGTAGCCGTAGTCCGGGGCGAAGACGAGAGGGTCCTCGGCGGTGCGCGCCGTGCCATTGGACGAGCACCCGCGGTGAAGCTGTCGCCAAGGGCGACGATCCGCTGGGACGCGGCCGCCGCTCCGCCGGAGGACGCTGACTCGACGGGCGTGGCGGAAGACGAGCAGGCAGCCAGGGCTGCAGCCGCCAGGCCAAGTGCTGTCATGGTGAAGAGGCGTCGGTGGAGAGATGCGGAACCGCGGGCCTGCATGCGCCCGACGATAGGCCCCGGCCCCGGTCGCGAAGCCCACATGTTCGGGTAACTTACGCGGACCGCTGAGGGGTGTTCAGGCCTACCTATGATGCCGAGATGCGCACACTGCCCCTCGTTGCCTCGGTGGCCTGCCTTGCACTGGTGGCCGGATGCACCTCCAGTACCGCGTCGCAGGAGACCTCCACGCCCGCCCCGATCGAGTCCGCATCACAGGACACGGGCGAGACGGCGGCAAGCGAGGTCAACGCCGCCGACGTCCAGCCATGGGCGGCAGGTGCGGTGCCCGGGGGCCAGGCGTCGGGACCGGCGTACCCCGAGACATGGCCGTCAGCACGGATCGAGGGCTCGGGATCGTCTACCTCGCTCACCCCGACCCTGGTCGCACCGAAGGTCTCCGGCCGCGTCGACGTCGAGGTAGTGAGCCTGACGCAAGGCGGCGGCTTCGGGGCCGACGCCCAGGGCGAGGCCACGGGGATCGTCTTCGATGAGCCGGCAGCGGCAGACGCGATCGAGATCCCCGCGGGCACGCTGACCGAGGGTTCGACATACGCCTGGCGCGTCACCAAGGACGGTGAGACCTGGGAAGGTCCCTGGCTCTTCAATGTCGACACCTCGCGCAGCGCAACAGCGCCCACCGACGACGTCAACGGAGTCCTCGTCAATCTGCTCTCGGGAGTCGCCACCGTCGGGTGGATGAGCAGGGTTTCCCCCAGCGGTACCGGTCCGCTGCAGGTCGGAGCGATCCAGCGTCCGGATCTGCCGGAGACGCCGGGCCTTCCCGCCGGTTGGTCGTGGGTGCTGCCCGGGTCAGGCGCCCTGCTCCTGGTGGAGTCCGAGGCCATGGGCGGCGAAGGGGACACGGCCGGGCCCTTGAGCGTGACGCTGCTCTCGTCGACCGGGGCAGGAACGACGTACGTCCGCGTTCTTACCCAGGTCGAGCAGGGTGTCTGGCAGTTCATGAGCCCCGGTGGCACCGTGACGCGCTACCAGGCGGGGCGACCCGTGGCCGAGTGGACCAATGGAGTGCCCACCGCCACCTTCACCTGGGATGACAAGGATCGGCTCGTCTCCATCGGCGATGGAGTGTCGCGCAGCCTCTCGATCGCGTACGCCGGGTCAGGTGACTGCCCGGCCGCCTCATGGGGCAATGGGTTCTCCACGAGCGACGGAATGTGGTGCTCGCTCACACTGCCCGACGGCTCGGTGAGCGCCGTCGGCTACGTCGGCAAGCAGATC
>CAZLMT010000202.1:0-2956 GCA_964560615.1 uncultured Actinomyces sp. | reverse complement strand
CTGGAGGCCCCCGATGCCGGGGAGATCCTGTTGCGTGACGAGCGCATCGACGACGTGCCGGTGTGGAAGCGACGGGTCAACACCGTCTTCCAGTCCTATGCGCTCTTCCCCCACATGACCGTCGCCCAGAACGTCGCCTTCGGCCTGCAGATGGACAAGCTCCCGAAGGACGAAATCGCGCGCAAGGTCGACCAGTCGCTGGCGCTGGTGCGCTTGAGCGACCTTGGCGGTCGTCGCCCGCACCAACTCTCCGGCGGCCAGCAGCAGCGCGTCGCCCTTGCCCGAGCCCTGGCCAAAGAGCCCGAGGTCTTGCTACTCGACGAGCCCCTGTCGGCTCTCGATCTCAAACTCCGCCGCGGCATGCAGCTGGAGCTCAAGCGCCTCCAGCAGGAGACCCACATCACCTTCATCCTCGTCACCCACGACCAGGACGAGGCCATGTCCATGGGCGATGAGGTAGCCGTCTTCAACGAGGGCCGAATCGTGCAGGTCGGCGCACCGCGTGACGTCTACCTACGCCCCCGCACGAGCTTCGTCGCGGACTTCATCGGCGAGGCCAACCTCCTCACTCTGATCCCGGGCGCCGCAGGTGCCGAGGTCGCAGGGTGGGGCGCGATCCCGGCAGATGCATGGGCGTCGGACTCCCCCGCTGCTGACACGTCTCGCACCGTTGCTGCCGTCCGCCCCGAGGACGTGGTCATCAGCGCCGATCCGCAGGGTCGCTTCCCCATCGTCGATGCGACGTTCATCGGTGGTGACCTCCACGCAGTTGTGCAGGTCGGCGACGCCACGATCTCGGCGCGCCAGCCGGCGGCCAGCGCCGCAGGACTGACGACGGGTGGCCGCTGCGAGCTGACCTTCCGCCCCGGCTCGGTGAGGATCGTGGACGCCTGATGGCACGCAGGCGCACCGCGAGCGCACCCCGAGCCGGCCAGGGATCCTGGTGGGCGGGGCTGCCCGGCATCGCCTATCTCATCGCGCTTGTGCTCGCGCCCCTGGTGATCATCGTCATCTTCTCCTTCCTCAGCCGGGCCAAGCTCGGCGTGGGAGTGAAGTGGGAGTTCACGATCCAGCCCTACGTCGAGCTCTTCTACTCGGAGTCTCTGTCCGGCGAGCGCAGCTTCGATCCGACGTACCTGCAGATCTTCTTCAACTCGGTGCTCTACTCGCTCATCACGGCGCTTGTCTGCCTGGCACTCTCGATCCCCATCGCGCTGTGGATCGCGACGCGCCCGCCCAAGTGGCGCACCCTGCTGGTCTTCCTCGTCACGATTCCGTTCTGGACGAGCCTGCTCATCCGCACGTACGCCTTCGTCATCATCCTCAACGACAACGGCCCCATCAACGGAGCGCTCACCGGCCTGGGCATCCTCGCGGAGCCCCTGCCCATGCTCTACACGCCCTTCGCGACGATCGTGGGCCTGGTCTATTCCTTCCTGCCCTTCATGATCCTGCCGATCTACGCGAGCGCTGAGCGCTTCGACTTCCGGCTCGCCGAGGCCGCCTACGACCTGGGAGCCACCAAGGCCAGGGTCCTGCGGCGCATCGTGCTGCCCGCGGTGCGTCCGGGGATCATCGCCGGCCTGATCCTGGTCTTCATCCCGGCGCTCGGCTCCTACCTCGCACCCGAGCTCCTCGGGGGCGGCAAGACCTCGATGATCGCCAACGTCATCGCCGCGCAGTTCGGCGCCTCGCGCAACTGGCCCTTCGGCGCAGCGCTCTCCGTCATGGTGCTCGTGCTGGTCATGGTGGCCCTCGTCATCTTCGCCGTGGTCGCTAGGCGATCGAGTCGACGCGGTGCGAATCAGAGCCTGGAGTCGCTGATATGAGGACTCCCCGCGGCACCGGCACCTCACTGAAGAACTTCCCCCTCTTCGGGCCCATCGCAGCCGTCGTCTTCGCGTTCCTCTACATCCCCCTCGTCTTCGTCGTCGCGTACTCTTTCAACAGCAATCGCGTGGTGACGGTGTGGAAGGGCTTCAGCCTCGAGTGGTACGCCGATGTCCTCACCAACGACGACATCCAGCGGGCAGTGATGAACTCACTCCGCGTCGCCAGCATCTCCACCGTGCTGTCCGTCCTCTTCGCCACCGGACTCGCGATCGGCCTGCTCCGCATGGCGCGGGCGGGGCGCACCTTCGCCTGGTCGCTCATCATGGCTCCCCTGGTCATCCCCGAGATCGTCTTCGCCATCGGCACCCTGGCGCTCTTCGTCCAGATTCGATTCCCGCTGGGCGTGGACGCCATCACGCTGGCCCACACGGCGTTCTGCATTCCCTTTGCCCTGCTACCCATTCGGGCCCGGCTTCGGACGGTTGACCTGTCGATATATGAGGCCGCTGCGGATCTCGGCGCGAACGAGTGGACGATCTTCCGCAGGATCACGCTGCCGCTGCTGGCGCCCGGCATCGTCGCGGGCGCCCTCTTGGCCTTCATCATCAGCCTCGACGACTTCATCGTGTCGTACTTCCTGGCGGGAGCCGGCGGGACCACGCTGCCGGTCTACATCTTCGGCATGATCCGCAATGCCATTACCCCGGGCGTCAATGCCCTCTCCACGCTGCTCCTGCTCGTCAGCGTGGTTATCGTGACCATCTCCTACATCATCGCGAGAAGGAAGAGGTAAGGAATGAAACGGTGGAAGAACCGCCGAATGTCCGGCATGTGGCTGGCACTCGGCATGACAGGAATCCTCGCTCTGTCCGCGTGCGGCGGTGAGTCCACCGTCGGCGGGGGCGGCGAGGCAAGCAGTGCGCCGGCCTCATCGGCGGCCGCGTCGGATGCGGCCAGCCCGGAGGCTCCGGCGGGTGACTTCCCCACGCCCAACGGCGGGGAGGTGAACCTCTACAACTGGACCGACTACATCTCTCCGGAGCTGCTCGACCGCTTCGAGTCGGAAACCGGCATCACCGTCAATCTCGACAACTTCGATTCCAACGAGACGATGCTCGCCAAG
>CAZLMT010000201.1:0-2969 GCA_964560615.1 uncultured Actinomyces sp. | reverse complement strand
TGGGCCCATGAGTGATGTCGTCGACCGCGGGGGCGCCTGGGCCGTGGTGGGGGCTGGCCCCCATGGCCTGTCCGCCCTGAAGAACCTGCTCGAACTCGGCCTCGATGCCGATGGCTTCGAGCGCGACACCGACCTCGGTGGCAATTGGAACTTCCACGCCGAGAATTCCCGTGTCTATGAGTCGACGCATCTCATCTCGACCAAGCCCTTCACGCAGTTCCCGGACTTCCCGATGCCCGACGCCTACCCGGACTATCCCTCGCACTGGCAGGTGCACCGCTACTTCCGCTCCTACGCCGAGCACTTCGGCCTCTTCGAGCACCTGCATTTCAACTCCGAGGTCGTGAGCGTCACTCCGGCTCCGGGTGAGCGCTGGGATGTCACGGTGCTCGACCGCGAGTCAGGTGTTGAGACGACGCGTCAGTACGCCGGTGTCGTGATCGCCAACGGTCACAATTGGTGGCCCAAGATCCCGCAGTACCCCGGCCAGGACACGTTCACCGGTGAGATCAAGCACTCCGCGCACTACAAGAGTGCCGACGTCGTGCGCGGCAAGCGCGTGCTCGTCGTCGGCGCGGGCAACACCGGCTGCGATGTGGCCGTGGAGAGCGCGCAGAACGCCAAGGAGACCTACCACTCCACGCGTCGCGGCTACTACTACAACCCGAAGTACGCCTTTGGTCGTCCCTCGGACCAGACCGCTGACCTGCTGCTGGCCCTGCGCCTGCCCCTCGCGCTGCGCCGGGTGATGTTCAAGTCGGTGCTGCGCCTCACGGTGGGCGACTTCGAGAAGTTCGGTCTGCGCAAGCCGGACCATGAGTTCTTCGAGACGCACCCGATCGTCAACCAGCAGCTCGTCTACTACGTCGGCCACGGTGACATCCAGCCCAAGCCCGACATCGACCGCTTCGACGGTTCCACCGTGCACTTCGAGGACGGCACGTCGGCCGACATCGACGTCGTCGTCTTCTGCACCGGTTATCTCGCGCACTTCCCCTTCCTCGACGACTCCTACCTCAATCCCGATGGCGACCACCCCGTGCTTGCGCGCCAGATCTTCACTCCGGCAACGCCGACCCTCGCCGTCTCCGGGCTGATCCAGCCCGACAGCGGGCAGTGGACCATCGCGCACTGGCAGGGCATGCTCATCGCGACCTACGCCGCCCTGCGCGCCCAGGATCCGGCCGCCGCGCAGCGCTTCTACGACGCCATCGTGAGCGAGACGGGCGTGCGCTTCACCGGTGGCGCGGAATACAAGGACTCCACGCGCCACTACTACGAGATCGCCCACCAGGAGTACCTGCGCGCGATCGAGCGCGATCTGCAGCGCCTGGAGAGCATGGCTCCACTGGCGGCCGCGCGATGAGCAAGCTGCGCCGCCCCTCCAAGGTGATGCGCATGTGGGACTGGTCCGTGCCGCCCACGAGCGCACATCGCGAGGTCCTCTCGATCGTGCCCGAGGGCTGGATCGACGAGCCGCGTGGGACCCGCAAGCCGCCGATCCTCTTCGTCCACGGCCTGGCGCACGGCGCGTGGTGCTGGCGCGAGCACTGGATGCCCGCCGCCGCCGAGCGTGGATTCCCCGTCTACGCCGTGTCGCTGCGCGGCCACGGCGACTCCGATGGCCGCAAGCGCCTCGGTCGCACCCTGCTGCGCCACTACGTGCACGACGTCATGCAGACGATCACCGAGCTGCCGCAGAAGCCCGTGCTCGTCGGCCACTCGATGGGGGCGCTTGTCGCGCAGCTCGTCGCCGACCGTTATCAGCCGCGTGGCCTCGCGCTGCTCACGCCGGCGCCGATTCAGGGCGCGGCATACGAACTGCCCAAGCTCCTCCGCAAGCGACCGCTCGATGCACTCAAGGTCGTCGCCGGTGGCACGCTGCCGCTGCGCTCCGAGCAACTCTTCACCGGCCTCGACGAGACCACCGCGGCCCGCTACGTCGATCGCCTCGGCCGCGAGTCGCCGTGGGCGCAGTACGAACTGCTGCTACCCCATCGGATCGGCCCGGTGCGCTGCCCCGTGCTCGTCGTCGGCACGCCCGACGACCGCGTCGTCGACGAGAAGGCCGTCGAGGTGACCGCTGCGGCGTATGGCGTCGATCCCGTCTGGCTGCCGGGAATCGGCCACGACCTCATGCTCGACGGCGGCTGGGAGAAGGCCCTCTCGGTCGTCCTCGATTGGGTCGACGAACGCTGCTGACGGGTGAACTTTGGGACGAAAGCGTCGCCCAGCTGCACAAACCTCCCGAAGTTCGCGGCATCCACCGGGAGAATGACCGCATGAGCGATCCCGCACTCGCCGAGCAGCTCCAGACGTGTCTCACCGCGTACTCGATGGACCGCATGCCTGATCCCGTGACCGAGCGCGCCGCCGTCAAGGCGACGCTGGAGATGCTCAGCGACGCGGCACCCGGCAAGTCCGTCGAGGTGCGTGTGCCGCCCTACGCCGCGATCCAGGTGATCGAGGGCGTGAAGCATCGCCGTGGCACGCCGTCGGCCGTCGTCGAGTGCGATGCCGCGACCTGGCTGCGCCTCGCGACCGGATCCCTCACCTGGGCCGATGCCATCGCGAGCGGGCGCCTGCGCGCGAGCGGTGAGCGCAGCGATCTCTCGGCGTACCTCCCCCTCGCCTAGCCACACCACTTTTTGCCAGTTATCGCGACTTCGGCGTGTAAGGAAGTCCCGCGAAGTGGCGAAAACGGGCTAGGACTTCAGTGGGTAGCGCCAGATGAGCGGCAGGCTCAGGCCGACCAGCACGACCGGCAGCACCGAGAAGGCCAGTTGCACGCCGGTGATCGCCAGGGCGGGCTGGTCCACGACCTGCCCGGCCGTCGTCGAGATGTAGCCCGTCACCGCGAGCAGGAGCAGCACCAGGGCCGGTCCGATCGCGAAGGCCGCGGTCTCACCGGCCGCCCACACGCCGGTGAAGGATCCCGCGCGCTGCTCGCCCGTGCGCGCCGCATCGTC
>CAZLMT010000200.1:308-3008 GCA_964560615.1 uncultured Actinomyces sp. | reverse complement strand
TCCGGCACCTGCACGACCGAAGGCACCGCGTGGAGCGCGGTGCCTTCGTCGTCGAAGGGCCCCAGTCGGTCCGTGAGGCCGTGGCCTCGGGCGTGGAGGAGCTCTTCACGACCGAAGCTGCCCTGGATCGTCATCCGGACATCGTCGATGCTGCCCGCGGCTCGGGGGCACGCGTGGTGACCGCGACCGAGGACGTCATCACCGCGATGTCACAGACTCGGCAGCCGCAGGGCCTCATCGCGGTGTGCCCCCTCGTGACCAAGTCACTGGCCAGTGTCATTGCTGCGGCGGCAGCCGCTCCGTCGCCGCTGCTCGTCGTGCTCGACAAGGTGTCCGACCCCGGCAACGCGGGCACGATCATCCGCTCTGCTGATGCCATGGGTGCCAGTGGAGTGATCCTCACCGAGGGATCCGTCGATCCCCACAACGGCAAGTGTGTGCGCTCCACGGCGGGCTCGCTCTTCCACCTCCCCATCGCCACGGGCGTCCTCCCTGGCGATGCGGTCCAGGCGTGCGCTGCTGCGGGCATCGCAATCGTGCTGGCTGATTCACACGCGCGCGAGGGCATCGAGCGGTGCGGCGAACTCCTGCGAGTTCCTCTCGCGTGGGTCTTCGGTAGTGAGGCGCACGGTGTCGACAGCACCTGGCACGAGCATGCGGCGGGATCCGTACGGATTCCCATGCCGGGCAGCGCGGAGAGCCTGAACCTCGCGGCGGCGGCCGCCATCTGCCTCTACGCCACATCGCGTGCCCGCGATGTGGAGGGCCGCCGCGACATCGAGGGCCCCCGCGACATCGAGTAGGACCAAAGTCCCGTCGTCACGAGCCCACCCGATCGCCCCCGCCCCGGCACGCGAGTGACACAGGTGACACCCGCGTGCCCTGCCCGCCTCCGCGGGAGGCGTGGGGGAGAATGGGGCCCCGACCCGGGGTCCGTTCTGAGAGGTGTCGCATGAGCTACGTGAAGCTGCCCGAACTCGAGGAGACCGGCTACGTGGTCCTCGACTCCTACGACCAGTCCCAGGACCCGCAGGAGTGGCAGGACATCGAGTTCGTGGACTGGAAGTCCTCGGGTGAGACGCGTTTCGCGCCGTTGGCGTCGGCGTACGGCGACTTGGAGTGCAACGGCTTCTGGCACCACGATCCGCCCAAGACCGACAAGGACGGCGTGTGGGTGGAGGCCAATGTCGCTCGAGCGCCGCGGATGAAGGCGCGGGCCGAAGAGCCGGGAGCCAACATCGGTCGCTGTCGCGTGATTGAGCTCCAACCCAACGAGTACGCCGACTGCATCTGGAACCTGCATCAGGACGACAACAACCGCCTCAATCCTGAGGGGACCGGCTGGATCGTGCGCGGGTTCTTCAATCTCACGGATAACCCTGACTCCTACATGATCCTGCGCGAGGACAAGGACGACCCGTCGACCGAGACGCGCATCCCGCTGCCTGCGGGCACCCAGGTGATCATCGACACTCAGCGTCTCTGGCATGCCGTGTGGCATCGCGGGAGCGAGCCTCGCTACTGCCTCATTACCTCCTGGGAGTCCGGCCCTGATCTCGGTGAATACATCCGGGCCCGACATCCGCGCTCGCGAGTCGAGAGCGCTGCTCTGGATCCGGCGATCATCGCCGCTGCCCAGGACTCGGTGACGCGCCGCCGTGCGGAGCGTGAGGCCAAGTCAGGTGCCATGGTCGATGTGATGAGCGAGGCCTGAGTCGGTTTCGACGACAGCCCCCTCCGCGGGTAGCGTGGAGGGGACCACAACCCGCGGACGTCGCGGGTGACCCGGGAAGGTGACCGTGACCTCCGCTGCACTCGCGACGGTGTCCGACGACGATGTGCTCGACGCACTCGAGGCCGAGGCCATCCACGTCTATCGAGAGGTGGCCGGTGCCTTTAGGCGGCCGGTGCTGCTCTATTCGATCGGCAAGGACTCCTCCGTCCTGCTGCACCTCGCCCGCAAGGCCTTCGCCCCCGCCCCGATCCCTTTCAAGGTCATGCACATCGACACCACCTGGAAGTTCCGGGAGAT
Organism: uncultured Actinomyces sp.; assembly: GCA_964560615.1. Classification (GTDB taxonomy): domain Bacteria; phylum Actinomycetota; class Actinomycetes; order S36-B12; family S36-B12; genus Mxb001. Next base: position 976 of record CAZLMT010000200.1, on the reverse strand, counting down.
GATCGAGTTCCGCGAGCGCATGCGCGAGGAACTGCAGCTCGACCTCAAGGTGCAGACCAACCTGGAGGCGGTCGCACAGGGCGTGACGCCGTTCACGCACGGCGCCCACGAGTACACCCGAATCATGAAGACCGTCGCGCTGCGCGAAGGGCTCGACGAGCTCCAGGCCGACTGCGCCATCGGCGGTGCCCGCCGCGACGAGGAGAAGTCCCGGGCCAAGGAGCGCATCTTCTCCCTGCGCGAGCCAGGTCACCGATGGGATCCGCGCAAGCAGCGCCCCGAGTTCTGGCGCACGGCCAACACCATGCTGGCCGAGGGCCAGACGATGCGGGCCTTCCCGATCAGCAACTGGACAGAGTTCGACATCTGGCGCTACATCCGGCGCGAGAACATCCCGATCCCCGACCTCTATTTCTCCCGGCCGCGTCCCGTGGTGCAGCGCGAAGGCACGTGGATCATGGTCGACGATGAGCGCTTCCCCCTGCGCGAGGGCGAGGAGCCGCAGATGCGCAGCGTCCGATTCCGCACGCTCGGCTGCTACCCCCTGTCCGGCGCCGTGGAGTCGACGGCTGCGGATCTCGACACCCTGATTGCCGAGATGCTTGAGAGCAATGTCTCGGAGCGGGCTGGTCGACTGATCGACGGCGAAGGCAGCGGTTCCATGGAAG
>CAZLMT010000200.1:0-298 GCA_964560615.1 uncultured Actinomyces sp. | reverse complement strand
GAAGCCAAGAAGGCGGAGGGCTACTTCTGATGACCGAGCTCCTCGAACGCTCGACCGGCATCGACATCACGCCCGTGGTCCGCCTGGTCACGTGCGGGTCGGTCGATGACGGCAAGTCCACCCTCATCGGCAGGCTGCTGGCCGAGACGGGCTCCATCCCGGAGGATCAGTTGGAGTACGCCCGCCTGACACGGCGCGGCGGCTCCACCATCCCGGTGGGGGAGGTCGACTTCTCGCTGCTCACCGACGGTCTCGAAGCGGAGCGCGAGCAGGGAATCACCATCGACGTGGCCTACCG
>CAZLMT010000199.1:0-3048 GCA_964560615.1 uncultured Actinomyces sp. | reverse complement strand
CGCCCGTCTTCCTCCTCACCCGCCGTGGGCAGTCATCACCGTCACGAGGAAGAGCAGCGCGCCGTCGTCGAAGCGGCGTTCGCCTGAGCCATGTACTTCACCGACAGGGGAATCGAGGAACTCCAGCGCCGCCGGGGCGAAGAGGAGGTCACCCTGGATTGGCTCGCGGAGCGCATGCGCGAGTTCGTCGACCTCAATCCCGAGTTCGAAACACCGCTCGAGCGGCTCGCCACCTGGCTCGCCCGCCTCGACGATCCCGAGGACTGACCTAGATCCGAGCGACGCCGTCAGCTCGAGCCGCTGCCGCGACGGCAAGCGGCACCGCCACGCCGACGCGCGGGTCAAAGACGCTGGGCACGATCAGATCGGGTGCGAGCTCGTCGACCACCACGTCCGCGATCGCCTGTGCGGCCGCGAGCTTCATCCCCTTGGTGATCGTCGAGGCTCGGACATCGAGAGCCCCCCGGAAGATCCCGGGGAAGGCCAGCACGTTGTTGATCTGATTGGGGAAGTCGCTGCGCCCCGTCGCGACGACCGCGGCAGTGCGCATCGCGACCTCGGGATGGATCTCAGGATCGGGGTTGGCGAGGGCGAAGACGATCGATCCGGGCGCCATGGACGCGACGGCTGCATCGGAGACCTTGCCGGCCGAGAGTCCGATGAAGACATCAGCCCCCGACATGGCCTCCTCGATCGAGCCCTCGATGTCGAGCCGATTCGTGCGCGCGGCCAGCGCCGCCTTGACCGGCGTGAGGTCCTCGCGGGAGCTCGAGATGATGCCCACCGAGTCTCCGACGGCGATGTCGCCGATGCCAGCCTCGAGCAAGATGTCGGTCACCGCGACGCCTGCCGCCCCCGCGCCCGAGACGACCGCGCGCAGATCCGAGATGGGTCGACCGACGACTCGGGCCGCGTTGAGGAGCGCTGCGAGCACGACGACCGCGGTGCCGTGCTGGTCATCGTGGAAGACCGGAATGTCGAGCGCGGCGTCCAGGCGCTCTTCGATCTCAAAGCAGCGCGGTGCGCTGATGTCCTCGAGGTTGACTCCGCCGTACGCCGGGGAGATGCGGATGACCGTCTCAATGATCTCGTCGACGTCCTTAGTGGCCAGGCAGATGGGCACGGCGTCGACGCCGCCGAACTCCTTGAAGAGAAGCGCCTTGCCCTCCATCACCGGCAGCGCGGCCTCCGGCCCGATGTCGCCGAGTCCGAGCACTGCTGTGCCGTCGGTGACCACGAGCACGGTGTTGGACTTCCAGGTGTACTCGCGAGCGAGCTCGGGATTCTGCGCAATCGCGGTCGAGACACGCGCGACACCGGGGGTGTAGGCCAGCGCCAGGCCCTCGCGGTCGCGGATGCGCACGGTCGGGCGTACCTCGATCTTGCCGCCCTGATGCAGCGGGAAGGCAGGGTCGATGAAGTTCGCACCGTCACTCATGAGGACGTAGTCAACCATCGACCCGTCGGACCCGCCTGAGGGGCAAGGGCCGGTACCTGATCACAAGGCGGGCGAGGATCGCCTCGGGGTCGACCGGACCGTAGTGGCGGCTGTCGCGGCTGTGCGCCGCATTGTCTCCCTCGACCCACCAGCGCGACCCCTCTCGACGGGTGATGCGCTTGACGGTGAGCAGATCCCCCTGCTCAGGCTGGCGGACCACCACCACGTCACCGACCCTCACCCGACGGGTACGCCGGGCCAGCCACCACTCCCCCGGGCGCAGTGTCGGCTCCATCGAGTCACCAGCGACGGCGACGGGGAACCACGGCAGGCGGGCCATGCCTGGATCATGCCCGAGCACCTGATGCCGCCCGGGGGCAGCCAGACTAGGGTGGAGCCCACAGCGCATAGCGCCCCGGACGGAGGAATGATGCTTACTCGGATCACCGCGTGGCTTGCCCCGCGCACGACGGTCCATGCCCACTGCGACCTGCCCTGCGGTGTCTACGACCCCGCGCAGGCCAAGCTCGAGGCCCAGTCGGTCAAGGCGTGCATGGAGAAGTACCACGCTTCTGACGACCCCGACTTCAAGGTGCGCGCCATCGCCATCAAGGAGGACCGGTCCAACCTGGTCAAGGAGCACCTGTGGGTGCTGTGGACCGACTACTTCAAGCCCCCGCACTTCGAGAAGTACCCCAACCTCAACCAGCTCTTCAACGAGGCGACCAAGCTCGCCGGTGCCGGCGGCACCAAGGGCACCGTCGACGTCGCCGTGGCTGATCAGCTGCTCGGCAAGATCGACGAGATCTCCGAGATCTTCTGGGAGACCAAGAAGGCCTAAGCGCTAACCCAAGGCCCCTGAGCCGCCGTATGGCGGCTCAGGGGCCTTCGGCTTTCGCGCTCCCGCGTAGCCGACGGATCCACGGGCGCTGCTGTTCGCCCATAGGGCCAGCGATAAGGGACTAGCCTACGGAGGTGAAGAGACTCCTGACAGCCGCTGTCGTGATCGCAGCCACCGCTTCATTGGCTTCACACCCAGCGGTCGCCGGCCCTCCATCTTTCGAAGAGGGCGGCCGAGTGGTGTCCACCACCGCGGACACGGTGACACCGCAGGCACTCACGCAAAGCCCCACCGCCTCGGCGAACTCCCCGGACAAGCGAGCCAGGTTCCTTCGCGACAAGATGCCCTTCTTCCGCATCGAGCCCAGGCTCAAGGGAAACGCGTTGGTCTTCGCTGTCGACATTTCCCCCATGCGCGAGGCCGGGGCAAAGGGATCCTTGCTTCTTGACCGAGTGGGTGGTCGCCTCACGATCAGCCGCGAAGGCGTGAATCTGTTCGCCCCTCGCGTATTCAGCGATGGGTCCTCGTCCGGCAAGGTGCTCCTCGAGAGGGTCATTCCGGCTCGCCTGGTCAAGCAAGCCGGGCTCCAGCGCTATCGGATAACACTGCCGAGCGCCGTAGCCGCGAGCCTGCGCAGTGTCCCTACGAACTTGCTGGCGCATCGCGTCCGGGTCGTCATGCATAACGATAAGGACGTTAGCGGCAAGGTCGCAGGCTACGACCGCACGCAGATCGCAGCCTCTTTCATGCCACCGTCGATCGGGAAATA
>CAZLMT010000198.1:1195-3056 GCA_964560615.1 uncultured Actinomyces sp. | reverse complement strand
GCCTCGACCCTGGCCAAGGTCGTCGAGCGCGTGAAGGACCTCGAGGCCGCAGGCTGGACCTTCGAGGCCGCCGACGCGTCGTTCGAGCTCCTCGTGCTCGATGAGGCCCAGGGCGGCCGGCCGCAGCCCTTCACGGTCGAGTCCTGGCGCACGATCGTCGAGCAGCAGGCTGACGGCCGGGTTGTGAGCGAGGCCACGGTGAAGGTCCACGCGGGCGGTGAGCGCGTCATCGTCACTGCCGAGGGGAACGGCCCCGTCAACGCCCTCGACCGCGCCCTGCGCCGGGCGCTCGTGCGGCTCTTCCCGCAGGTCGAGAGCGTGCGGCTCACCGACTACAAGGTGCGCATCCTCGAGGGGGTCGCGGGCACGGACGCGGTCACGCGCGTGCTGATCGGCACGAGCAACGGCGACGAGTCGTGGAGCACCGTCGGCGTGCACGAGAATGTCATCGCGGCCTCGTGGATCGCCCTCGAGGACGCCCTCGCCTACAGCCTCCTCCGCGCCGCCACCCCTACCTCGTGACGTTTCGGTAGGGTCGCGGCGTGATCATCGCTCGCGTCGCCGTCGGCTCCGAGGTCGTCTTCGCTGCCGTGGACGGCGTAGACGATCGTGACGCCGACCTCCCCGTCGATGCCCGCCTGCGCGTCATCGACGTCCACCCCTTCGGTGAGATCACCTTCACCGGCCAGGAGGTCACCGGCGCCCAGGCCCGCCTGCTCGCGCCGGTGCTGCCGAGCAAGGTCATCGCCGTGGGCCGCAACTACGCCGCGCACGCCGCCGAGATGGGCAATGACGTGCCCGCGGAGCCGATGATCTTCCTCAAGCCCAACACCTCCGTCATCGGCCCGGGCGCGGAGATCCGGCTCCCCGCGATGTCGCAGCAGGTGGAGCATGAGGCCGAGCTGGCCATCGTGATCGGCCGGCTCTGCCGCGAGGTGCCCGAGGACCGGGTGCACGAGGTGATCCTCGGATACACCTGCGCCAACGACGTCACCGCGCGCGACCTGCAGAAGGCCGACGGCCAGTGGGGACGCGCCAAGGGCTTCGACACCTTCTGCCCCCTCGGCCCCTGGATCGTCACGGACGTCGACGTGTCCGACCTCGCCATCACCTGCCATGTCGACGACGACGAGCGCCAGTCCTCGCGCACCTCGCTGCTCGTGCACTCCGTGCCCAAGCTCGTCTCGTGGATCAGCGAGGTGATGACGCTGCTGCCCGGCGACGTCATCCTTACCGGCACGCCCGCCGGCGTCGGGCCCCTGCGCGACGGCGACGACGTCGAGGTGACCATCGAGGGGATCGGGATCCTCGCCAACTCCGTCGCGGGATGAGCCCGGCGTTCGACGACCTGCCCGTCGCGCTGCCGACGGGCTGCGCCGGCGCCCGCATCGCGGGCGATCCCTCGGGCTGGGCCGAGGCCTTCGACTGGCCCACCGAGCTCACCGAGGCTGCTGCCACCCGCAGGTCCGACTTCCTCATGGGCCGCCTCGCCGCCGTGGAGGCGCTGCGACGTCTCGGCGCTGAGGGGAGCGTCGGGCGCTCGCCCGAGGGGGCGCCGGTGTGGCCCGAAGGGATCGCGGGATCGCTCACGCATCACAGCGGCGTGGCCGCAGCGATCGTAGGTCGCCGCGCGGGCGGACAGGGCTATACGGGCCTGGGCATCGACATCTGCCCGCGACTCGAGGGCGATCGCCTGCGGGCCGTCGTACGCCAGTGCCTCACCGAAGCCGAGCGCGAGGCATGGGCGGCGGAAGATGCAGCGACCCTCGCCTTCGCCGCGAAGGAGTCGATCTACAAGGCGGCGTACCCGCGCGCCCAGCGCTTCATCGGCTTCGACGAGGCCGAGATCGTGGACGTGGGC
>CAZLMT010000198.1:0-1162 GCA_964560615.1 uncultured Actinomyces sp. | reverse complement strand
GTACCACCCGGTGGACGCATTCGACCGCAGAACGCACGCGGGCACCTGGACCGCCGTGCTCGCCGATGAGCTTGCCCGACTGCTCGGCGTCGACACCGTGACCGGCTCCTACGCGTGGGACGGCGAGCTGGTCTACGCCGTCCTCGCGCTCGAGTCCTCCCGGTAGGCTCCGCGGGTGCCTTCCTCCGATATCCGCGTGCGCTTCTGCCCGTCGCCCACGGGCAATCCCCACGTCGGCATGGCGCGCACCGCGCTCTTCAACTGGGCCTTCGCGCGTCACCACGGCGGCACCTTCGTCTTCCGCATCGAGGACACCGACGCCGAGCGCGACTCCGAGGACTCCTACCTCATGCTGCTCGACGCCCTGCGCTGGCTGGGCCTGGACTGGGACGAGGGCCCCGAGGTTGGCGGCGACTACGGCCCCTACCGCCAGTCCGAGCGCATGGACATCTACGCCGACGTCGCGCGCCGGCTCGTCGAGGCCGGGCACGCCTATCCCTGCGCTATGCCGGATCAGGATTGGACCTGGGACGACCTGGTCCGTGGCGAGTTGACCTTCGGCCGCGAGCACGTGCCCGACTACGTCATCGTGCGCGCCAACGGCGACCCGCTCTACACCCTGGTCAACCCCGTCGACGACGCGCTCATGCGCATCACCCATGTGCTGCGGGGCGAGGATCTCCTCTCCTCCACGCCGCGCCAGCTCGCGATGTACGCCGCGCTCGCGGATATCGGCGTGGGCGACGGCAGCACGCCCCGCTTCGGTCACCTTCCCTACGTCATGGGCGAGGGAAACAAGAAGCTCTCCAAGCGCGAGGGGGCGGCGTCGGTGCAGGAGCTGCGCGACGAGGGCTACCTGCCCGAGGCGGTCCGCAACTACCTCGCGCTGCTGGGCTGGGGCGACCCCGAGGCCTTCGACATCTCGCGCGTGAGCCCCAACCCCGCGCGCTTCGACCTGAAGAAGTGCACTGCGATCAACGGCGACTGGATCCGCTCGCTCACCCCCGAGGAGTTCGCGGAGCGGGTCGTGCCGTTCCTCCAGCGCGACGGCCTGCTGGCAGATCCACCCACCGCTCGCCAACGCGAGGTCCTCGCCGAAGCGGTGCCCCTCGTGCAGGAGCGCATGGAGACCCTCGCTCAGGCGCAGGGCATGCTCGGCTTC
>CAZLMT010000197.1:1116-3064 GCA_964560615.1 uncultured Actinomyces sp. | reverse complement strand
CATCACTCGTGGGAACCGGTTCGACTACGAGATGCACGTCCTCTGCGCCCTGCTGCGCCACAGGATCCCCCTCGTGGAGCTACCCATCGAGACCATCTATCTGGACTCCAAGAACAGCACTACCCACTTCAGGCCCCTTGTCGATTCGGCAGCAGTCTTCTTCGTGACCTTCCGCCAAGTCCTCAAGGGGCTCACCACCCCGAGACCCCGGGAGGTTCGCTGGTGACGCATCGGCAGGAGATGACCCCTGCGGATGCTGCAGGATAGGAGGTACCCCTTAGCGGGAGCTGCGACGCTCCACCCGTTGCGCCAGCACGATGGCCATGGTCTGGACGAATCCTTCGGACACCCGACCCACTCCCCGCGAATCGCCGTTGACGTTCGTGAACTGGACACGCACGACGGAGGAACCCGCGAGGTCGTAGTGGGCGTAGACATCGCCCTTGATTGCCAGGTCGAAGTCCTCGATGCCAGCACTCACGTCGGTGGATATCTCCAGCCCTGAAGTGCCGAAGAGGGTGGGCACGGTCCTTACGCGCATGTCGACCTCCTGGAAGATACGCCCACCGAACGGGTCGAGTCATCAAGTCGTAGACGTAATTGACGGTCAGGCGCAGATCTTCATACGTTCCGTTGCGCAGCGCGGTATTGCCACCTCCGAAAAATCCCCAACGGTCGGCTGGGGTGCGAGACCCCGCGAATCGGGTTATCCGGCGAAGTCCGGCTGGGAGTTGAGCAGGGCCGTCAGCTCGGCGGTCCGCTCCGGTGTCCATCCGGGCGGGTTGATGACCGCGACCCAGGACGCGACATTGGCCCTCCGGGAGTAGAGGTGCCCGAAGCCCACGGGAATGCTGCCGGCTCCGGGCAGATCAGCGGCCACCTGCCACATGGTCACGAGCGGGAACCAGCCCATCTGCGACGAGACATCCGGAGGGCGCTGTCCGTCCTTCAGCCAGTCCGGGGCCTCCCAGGCGAGGGAGGGCGTGAAGTTGACCACGGGATCGGAGCCGTGCTTGAGGTAGACGATCCGCGTCGGGCCCCACGGACCCGGAGTGTCGGCGAAGCCCTCCTCGGAGACGAATCGCACGGTACTTCCGCCCCGGTAGATGGGCAGCCATTCCGGTGAGCCGGGCTGACGACTCGTGACGATCTGCGTGTGCAGGTCGTTGACGAACGGCGGCCCGGACATGAACGCCCCATCGATGGGCTCGTTGATTGCGTTGACCGAGTTCAGCACGCTCTCGACCCCGTAGGAGCCGAGCGACAGTCCGTACAGGTAGAGCTTCGGTCGCGATTCCTCGGGCAAGGTCAACCAGTACTGATGGACCGTGTCGAAAACCGCACGTGACGTCTCCCTCACGGTCTGCTGCTCGGCGAGCAGCGAGATCCAGCTCGGCAGGTAGGAGTACTGCACACCGGCGATCGCGTCGTCACCGTTGAAGATGTAGTCGACGGGGTCCACGCCATAGGGGTGGAGTAGACCGGTGCCGGTCGTGGTCGCAACGACGAGGGCCTCGCGCTCGAAGGCGCCCGTGCGCTTGAGTTCGGCGAGGAGCAGGTCCGCGCGACCCTGCGGCGAGTCGGCGGACTCCAATCCGACGTACGCGCGGATCGGCTGCATCGCCCCGCCGCCGCTGAACTCATTGATCTGGGCCACGGTCGGACCCGTCGCGACGAACGAGCGGCCCCAGCGTCCGAGATCGTCCCACTTCACCAGCGATGAGGGGCTGCCTGATCGTTCGGCTGACTGAGGCTGCTCGACGCCTGCATTCGTCGATTCGTCACTGGTGGAGAAGACGGCGTTCGACGCGGCGAGGAAACCGTTGACGAGGACGCCTGTGACCGATAGCCAGAGGAGCAGGAAAAGGCCTGCTCCCCCGAGGACCATCGCCAGGCGGTGAGGCAGCGTGCGGCCTAGCCAGGCGAATACCGTCCCGAAGAGCAGTCG
>CAZLMT010000197.1:0-1106 GCA_964560615.1 uncultured Actinomyces sp. | reverse complement strand
AGCTGCGGCATCGCGAACATCGTGCGGATCTCGTTCTGCCAGCCCACCTGGCGCCAGGCAGCGAAGGCGACCAAGCCCAGGACCACCGCGATGAGGATGTCCAGGACCATGGTGCGAGTCCGGCCCTTGAGGGTCGGAATGCCGAGATAGCCCCACAGCCACTGGCCGCCAGCGCCCAGGCCGTAGCCGATCACCGCGGTCACACCGGACACCAGGCCCTGGACATACCCGGCGCGAGGCAGTAGCGACGGCAGCAAAGACAGCGCGAAGAAGGAGCCGGCAACGATCAGGCCAGCGCCGGAGAAGACAGGTTGGAACACACGCGGGCGCGTCGAGGCGGTCGGCGGCGGAGGGGCGACCGGCTCCTGCGTGGCGTCGACCGAGGTGCTCACGTCGCTGCCTCCGCTCCTCGATCTGCTTCCTGCAGGGCCGGCTCGACGAAGCCCAGGCCCAAGTTAGCCTGCATCAACCGTACTTGCCTGCATCAACCGTGGGTACTGCTCTTCCGCTGGCCTCCCCCTGACGGACAGCGGCGGCTCCACCCGACCCGAGAGCACGCACGACGTAGTCAGCAACCAGCACGTCGAAGAGCGCGAGTCCGTAGTTGAACGAGAAGATGATCTGGTCCGGGCTCTCGCGGCCGACCTTCTGACCGGTGGCCACCTCCCCCAGTTCGATGTCCGGATCCAGGCACGGATAGACCTCCAGGAGGCCGTGCTCCGCATGCACGATCGGCCGGCGGTCATCACAGGACACCCGATCAACCGAGGCGAGGACGTCGGACGGCCACGCTCGAGAGTGCACATTGAGCACGTTCTGACCCGGGTGGAGCAACTCTGTCCTGAGGATGGGCTCGGGCAGATGCGCGGTAGACACGATGAGGGCGTCGCTCTCCCGTACCGTCTGCTCGAAACTGCCGGTCGGCTCGAGCTGGCAGCGTCGGCATAGTCGGTGATCAAGCGCTCGCGGCGCTGCGGGCTGCGCGAGTGGACCAGGACGCGGCTGCCGGGGAACATCGTGGCGATCGCGGCGATGTGCGCCCGACCGGTGACACCCGTGGCCCCCACGATGCCAAACGTCGGATCGGGGTTCGCCAGCAACGACGT
>CAZLMT010000196.1:0-3075 GCA_964560615.1 uncultured Actinomyces sp. | reverse complement strand
AGTGCCGCGGCAGCGGCGGCCGTCGCAATCGTGGCAAGGCGGGAGCGGCTCATGGAGGCCTCCTGCGTGTGAACGTGCCCAGGACACGTGACCACCATCCGGTGGAGTTAGGCCGGACGCTAGCACCGGAGGGCATACTCCGGGAATGAATCAGGGGCGGGTCGCGGAGGAAGCACTCCACGCCTGCCTGCGCCTGCAGAGGGCAAACGTGCAGTGGGTGGCTGGCCTGCGCACGGGCATCCTCATTTCACTCACACTCCTCGTGGGGATCGGCGTCGGACGGATCGGCATCGCTCTGCCCATCTCCATCGGCCTGCTCTTCGTCTCAATCGCCGATAGTCCCGACTCCCGCGGGGTGCGTCTGAGGACCATGCTGTGGGCCACACTGTGGATCTCCATCGGAGTCCTCCTCGGCGGATTGGTCAGCGAGTATGGCGTGGCCCACGTGGCAGTCGCACTCGTCATCGCGGCTGTGTGTGGCTACGCAGGCGCACTCGGACCCCGCGGTGCTCTCATCGGCGTGCTCACGCTGGTGCTCTTCGCCCTCTACGCTGGGGCCCCCGTCGTCAACGACGTTGCAGCGCTCGACGCGGCTTACTTCATCGTGGGTGGTGTCATCACCATCGTCGTCAACCTCCTCTTCACGCCGCCACGTCGACTCGGCGCGGTGCGATCGGGCATCGCACACGCCTATCGCGAGCTCCAGGATGCATCACAGCGCCGCGGTCTCGAGCTCGCTGCACCCACGGTGGCGGCGGCTGTGCTGTCGGCCCACACCGTGATCGACCACGAAGGTTGCGTGGGGGCGACAAACGAATGGGCCAACCGGCTGCTCTCGCACGCCGAGCGCACGCGGCTAGCCATGCTTGCGCTCATCTCGGAGCGCTCCATCGACCCGGCGTATGTCGACGCGCTCACCTCGCGCCTGAGCGCGGCGGCTGGCGCCATTGCCGATGAGATCGCAGCGCCACTCGGCCTGCCGGGGAGCCGCCGACGGTCACGCGCCCGGGAGCACCTGGCCGCACTTCAGGATCTGGCCGCGCGTGCGCCCGATCCCCGACTCGCCACCCTCGCCCAGGATGCGGCTGAGTCCATCGGATCAGCGGTGGCTGTCCTTGATTCTCCGTGGCCCCTTGGTTCACGCGCCGAGATTGTCTCGCCACCCCGTACCTCCGAGCCGGTCATGCCGCGCCTGCGCGCCCAACTGCACTGGTCCGACGCGGTGTCCGAGCACGCACTCCGACTGACCATCGCCTTCGGCGGGGCAACATTGGCCTCCGTGATCATCGATGTGCCGCATGCCTATTGGCTGCCGCTCACCGTGGCATGGATCGCAAAGCCAGACCTCGCCAACACCGTGTCACGCGTGACCATGCGGATTGCGGGGACGATGGTGGGACTGATCCTGGTGAGCGCGATTCTCGTCATCGCCGACGAGCTGCCCGGCAAGGCCATCATCCTGTCCGTCACGGTCGGCTTCGCCGGGGCTTTGGTACTCGCCTACCTCAACGCCAACTACCCGCTCGCCGTCGTCGGGATCACTGGCTTCGTCATCCTCATCGAGTACGCGTCCGGCGAGGGATCGGTCGACGACATCATCGCCCGCCTGCTCATCACCGCGCTTGCAGGAGTCTGGGTCCTACTCGTCGCATCCGTGCGCCCACGACGCACGGGGTCAACGGCCGTGGCGGCGATGCACGCGACAACCGACGCTCTCCGGGACTACGCACGTATCGTTCGGGCGGGCGGGGATTCCACACAGGCGCGTTCGCGCGCGCTCAAGGAGAGGACCGCAGCGACCGCAGCCGTAGCAGCAGCCACGATGGAGACGCCGGGCTTCTGGGAGCGTGACGGTGACCGCGTCGATCCGGTCCAGGCAGCGGCCGTCATCACCGACATCATCGGGGCGGCCTCGTCGATTCTCGCCGAGGAACTGCTCGAGGAGCGCGGCCAATCGGATCCCGCCCTCTGGAGTCGCATCGACACCGAACTCAGCGACCTCGACATGCGGGTCGAGGCGTTACGTGGCGAGACAGCGCCCGCCTGATCAGCCTGCCGGTCGCGGGAGCGTGGCGTAGAGCCCGTCCATGATCGGTGCGCCGAGTCCGCTCGCCATGTCGTAACCACGGTACGCGGAGCAGCAGCCTACGAGCTGCACGCCATTCGTCCCCGTGACCACATCGAAGAACGCGGGCCTGGTTGCTCCGGCTGCCTGATAGAGCCAGGCATTGGCGAAGCCGATCGTCGGGAAGCCCCGGTCGCGCTGCCTCGCCGACATCGCGGCGAGGTGAGCAGCAAAGAAGGGCGTGCCACCGCTCGTGCCCCCGACGGTGTAGATATCGGCCCCGTAGGCAATGGGCCAGCCCGGCCGCATGGCACCAAGCACGGCGATGTCGGGCACAGTGCGGGGACCGGCTGCGGTCGCGCCCGCCTGCCACCACGGCCGATCGAAGATCAGGCTCGGGCCGCCCGCCCCCGCGGGTCCGGGCACGACTCCACCGGCGTAGGGCATGTCGTTCCACACGCGCTCCGAGCGACGCGTGTTGTCCGGCTTCAGTCCGAGGCGTGTGCCGCCGACCGCGGTGACCCACGGCGATGTCGCCGGGTAGGACACCGTGGGCTCGCCGGTCTCCTCGGCGACCTCGGCTCCGCACGCGGACGATCCGTTGTCTCCGGTCGACACGGCGACTGATGTGCCCACGATGGCGGCCATGCGCAGCAGGTCTTCGTTGAGCTGGACGATCTCGGCCGGCCCCACCTCGACCTCGCACTCTCCGTAGGAGATGGAGACTGCGTCGGGCACCTGCGTGCCCTCGAGCATGCGGGCGAAGGCATCGGTGAAGCCGAGCTCGGAATTCGCGATCTGAAGGAGGGTGAGGCTCTCGGCTCGTGATAGCACCGATGACGCGGTGATGAGATCGAGGTGCGTCTCGGCAGAAGCATTGACGAAGGGCTCAGGCACTCCGGTCCCCGTCACGATGTCGATAGTCGGCTGGGTATAGCCGAAGCAATCCGCTGCCACCTCGATATCGACAGGGTCGTAGCCACCGCCGAGGGAGACGATCGTCAATCGAG
>CAZLMT010000195.1:1065-3086 GCA_964560615.1 uncultured Actinomyces sp. | reverse complement strand
GGATTGCTCTACGCCGGTCTCGCACTGACCTCCAAGGGCATGCGCGTGGTGGAGTTCAATGCGCGCTTCGGCGATCCCGAGACCCAGGTCGTGCTCGCGCGCCTCGACTCCTCGCTGGCCGATCTCCTCATGGGCGCCGCGACGGGCACGCTGGCGGACGTGGCCCAGCCGACATGGAGTGATGACGCGGCCGTGTGCGTCGTCATCGCGGCGCAGGGCTACCCCGAGTCGCCCGTGACGGGCGGTGTTATCTCGGGCTTGGCCGAGGCCGATGCCCTCGAGGGTGTCGACGTCCTCCACGCCGGCACCCGGTTTTTGCCACTTAGAGGGACTTCTGACGGCTCCGAAGTCGCGCTAACTGGCGAAAACGGGGGAGAGGTCGTGGCGAGTGGCGGCCGCGTGCTCTCGGTGGTGGGGCGTGGCGCGACTCTCGTCGAGGCTCGCGAGCGTGCCTACGCCGGGGTCGCCCTGATCGACCTGCCCGGATCCCATCACCGCAGCGATATCGCCGCTCGCGCCGCCGGGCAGTAGCTGCCCCGGAGTCTGGGAGGATGTGCGCGTGATCCCCGACGTCCTCGCCCAGCGCTACGCCTCGGCGGCGATGGCGGCGCTCTGGGCACCGGAGCATCGGATCGCGGCCGAGCGCAGGCTCTGGCTTGCTGTCCTCGATGCCCAGGCCGATCTCGGCATCGACATCCCCGACGGCGTCATCACCGACTACGCCCGCGTGATCGACGACATCGACCTCGCCTCCATCGCCGAGCGCGAGCGCGTGACGCGTCACGACGTCAAGGCCCGCATCGAGGAGTTCAACGCACTCGCCGGCCACGAGCACATCCACAAGGGCATGACCAGCCGCGATCTCACCGAGAACGTCGAGCAGATGCTCATCCGCGATTCCCTCCTGCTCACCCGCGACAAGGTCGTCGCGGCTCTCGCGCGTCTGAGCGCACTCGCCGTGCAGTACGCCGACACCCCGATGGCGGGGCGTTCGCACAATGTCGCCGCGCAGATGACCACGCTCGGCAAGCGCTTCGCTATCTGGGCCGACGAGATGCTCTTCGCCTACGACCGACTCACCGACCTCATCGAGCGCTATCCCCTGCGCGGAATCAAGGGACCGGTCGGCACGGCGCAGGACATGCTCGACCTCCTCGATGGCGACGCGGCGGCGCTCGCCGCACTGGAGCGATCGATCGCCGACCACCTCGGCTTCGCGCGGGTCCTCGACAGCGTCGGTCAGGTCTATCCACGCTCCCTCGACTACGACGTCGTCACGACCCTGGTGCAGGTGGCGAGCGCCCCGAGCAATGCCGCGACCACCATCCGACTCATGGCGGGCTCCGAGCTGGTCACCGAGGGCTTCAAGCCCGGCCAGGTCGGCTCCAGCGCGATGCCGCACAAGATGAACTCCCGATCCTCCGAGCGCATCAACGGCCTCGCCGTCATCCTGCGCGGCTACGCGAGCATGGTGGGCGAGCTCGCGGGGGATCAGTGGAATGAGGGCGACGTCTCCTGCTCCGTCGTACGCCGTGTCGCCCTGCCCGACTCCTTCTTCGCGATCGACGGCCTCTTCGAGACCTTCCTCACCGTGCTCGACGAGTTCGGCGCCTTCCCCGCGGTGATCGATCGCGAGCTCGAGCGCTACCTGCCCTTCCTCGCGACCACCAAGGTGCTCATCGCCGCCGTGCGAGCGGGAGTGGGGCGCGAGACCGCACACGAAGCGATCAAGGAGCACGCGGTCGCCGTGGCGCTCGCGATGCGCGCGGGCGAGGCCGACAACGACCTGCTCGATCGCCTCGCGAGCGACGCGCGGCTGGGCCTGTCTCGCGCGGACCTCGACGGGCTCATCGCTGAGCCAATGGACTTCACCGGTGCGGCACGCGACCAGGTCGCGCGGATAGCGCAGCGCGTCCAGTTCATCGCTGAAGTTCATCCCGCGGCCGCGGCGTACTCCCCGGGATCGATCCTCTAGCGCTACGCGACCCGGCGGAGAACTGGGTCGACGACTGGATGAACGT
>CAZLMT010000195.1:492-862 GCA_964560615.1 uncultured Actinomyces sp. | reverse complement strand
TGCGACTACCTCGGTCGATGAGCCGGCCGAGGCGCTTGCCTGGAGGCCATGCGAGGGGCCCAAGGGCGCCCAGTGCGCAGAGATCCAGGTCTCCGGCCGCGACACAGGAGACTGGACCATCCCCGTCATGAGGCTGCCGGCCACCGGCAAGCGCATCGGTGTCCTCTTCACCAACCCCGGTGGCCCTGGAATTTCCGGCGTGGGCTACCTGCGCAACTGGGGCGACACACTGGCGCGACTGCGTGTGTCGTACGACGTCGTGAGCTTCGATCCGCCGGGCATGGGCGGGAGTGTCCCGGCGGCCACCTGCCTCTCCGAGGCTCAAAAGGCCGCGATCCGGGACCAGCCCAGCGCACCCCGCGGTCGCGCG
>CAZLMT010000195.1:0-265 GCA_964560615.1 uncultured Actinomyces sp. | reverse complement strand
GCTGGGCACGGTCTATGCCGAGCGCTACCCGGACCGCACCTGGCGCTTTGTGCTCGATGGTGCGATGGATCCGGCCCTCGACTACGACCGCGTGCGCCGCGACCAGGCAGTCGCTCTCGACAAAGCGACCCGTCGCTTCAGCAAGGACTGCCCCCAACATCGCAACTGCCCGCTCACGGGTGATCCGGCCCAGGACATGCGCACCCTCGCGGACTTCGTCGACGCTCTCGATGAGAAGCCGTACCGTCACAACGGCAAAGAGTTG
>CAZLMT010000194.1:0-3106 GCA_964560615.1 uncultured Actinomyces sp. | reverse complement strand
ACCGTATCGACGACGACCCGGTCCGAGCGCTCGATGGCGGAGCCAGCGAGCGGATGCAGGCGGAGATCTCCGCGGCGCACCGCGAGGGCGACACCCTCGGAGGCGTGGTGGAGGTCGTCGTGCACGGCCTTCCCCCGGGCTTAGGAAGCCACGTCCACTGGGATCGACGCATCGACGCCAAGCTGGCCGCGGCCCTCATGGGCATCCAAGCCATCAAGGGTGTCGAGGTCGGCGATGGATTCGACCTGGCCTCACGACGCGGTTCCCTCGCGCAGGACGAGATCGTGAGTGAGGGAGACCGCCTCACGCGCACCTCGGGCATGTCGGGGGGCACCGAGGGAGGCATGACCACGGGGGAGACCCTGCGTGTCCGCGCAGCGATGAAGCCGATCTCGACCATTCCGCGGGCCCTCCAGACCGTCGACGTCGCCACGGGCGAGGCGGCCAAGGCGATTAACCAGCGCTCGGATGTGTGCGCGGTGCCCGCGGCGGGAGTCGTCGCCGAGGCGATGGTCGCGCTCGTCCTCACCGACGCGGTCATGGAGAAGTTCGGCGGGGACTCGGTCGAGGAGACGCGCCGCAACCTGAGGTCCTACCTCGACAACCTGGCCTTCTCGTGACCGCCGTCGTGCTCGTGGGGGCCCCGGGCGCTGGCAAGTCCACCGTGGGTCGACGACTAGCCCGTCGCTGGGGAGTGCCCTTTCGTGACAGTGACCAGATGATCGAGTCCGAAGCGGGCAAAACCGTGGCCGAGATCTTCGTCGACGAGGGCGAGCCGGCCTTCCGGGTCATGGAGCGAGACGTCATCGCCCGTTCGCTCGATGCGCATGAGGGTGTCCTCGCACTCGGTGGTGGTGCCGTGCTCGACGAATCAACTCGTGCCCGGCTTGCCGACGTCCCCTGCGTGTGGCTTCGCGTAGGCGTCCCTGAGGCAGCGAAGCGAGTCGGACTCAACGCCAGTCGACCGCTCCTGCTGGGCAATGTGCGTGGGACGCTCATGTCCCTTCTCGACGAACGCACGCCCTTGTACGAGGAAGTCGCCACGTGGGCCATCGATACCGATGGGCTCGCCGTGGACGAGGTCGTCGCAGCAGTCGTCTCGGCCGTGGAGGCCACATGACGGACCGTGACCTGACCCGTATCCCCGTCCGCGCCGAGCATCCCTACGACGTGATCGTGGGCCACGGCCTCCTGGGCGAGTTGCGACCGCTTCTTGGCGACTCATGCCGACGGGTTGCCGTGATCGCCCCGGCGGCGTTGTCGACGACCGCTGAGGCTATCCGCGAGGACCTCATTGCCGAAGGCCTCGAGGCCATCGCGCTCGAAATTCCCGACGGTGAGGCAGCGAAGACCCCCGACGTCGCCGCCTTCTGCTGGTCGGTCCTGGGCCAGGCGGGATTCACCCGGACCGATGCGATCGTGGGCATCGGCGGCGGGTCCACGACCGATCTCGCCGGGTTCGTCGCCGCGACATGGCTGCGTGGGGTGCGCGTCGTCCACATCCCCACCACAGTGCTGGGCATGGTGGATGCCGCGGTCGGCGGCAAGACGGGGATCAACACCGACGCGGGCAAGAACCTCGTGGGCTCCTTTCACGAGCCAGCCGGGGTCCTCTGCGATCTCACCGCGCTGGAGACGCTTCCGCGCCATGACCTGGTGGCCGGGCTCGCGGAGTCGGTGAAGTGCGGGCTGGTGAGCGATCCGGCGATCCTCGACCTGGTCCTGCAGGATCCGGATGACGCAGTGCGCCCCGAGTCGGCGAGGCTGCGCGAGATCATCGAGCGCTCCATTCGGGTCAAGGCCGACGTGGTCGCCGATGACCTACGCGAGTCTCTTGGTGGGCCCCTCGGGCGCGAGGTCCTCAACTACGGGCACACCCTGGGGCACGCGATCGAACGCGTCGAGGACTATCGATGGCGGCATGGCGCCGCTATCAGCGTGGGGATGGTCTACGTCGCCGAGCTCGCGCGTCTCGCGGGGCGCCTTGATGATGCGACCGTCGATCTGCACCGCGAAGCGCTCGGAGCGCTCGGGCTCCCGACGACGTACGCCGGCGGACGTTGGGAGCGCCTCCTGTCGGCGATGCGCGTCGACAAGAAGACTCGCGGTGACATGCTCCGGTTTGTCGTGCTCGATGGCCTCGCCCGCCCGGCGATCCTCGAGGGACCCGATCCCGCCCTGCTCGCGGCGGCTTACGCGGAGGTGACCCCATGAGCGCACGTCGAGTGTCCGTGCTCAATGGCCCGAATCTGGGCCGACTGGGTGTGCGCGAGCCCGAGATCTACGGGCATACGACCCATGAGGAGCTCGCGGCCGCATGCCGCTCTTGGGGCGCCGACCTCGGGCTTGATGTCGAGGTGCGCCAGACGGACTCGGAGTCCGAGCTCGTGTCCTGGCTGCACGAGGCGGCGGATGGTCGCATCCCCGTCGTCCTCAATGCCGGCGCATTCACGCACTATTCGTATGCGCTGCGGGACGCCCTTGCGCAGGTGCCGGTGATGACCGTCGAGGTGCACCTGTCCAATCCCGCGGCACGCGAGTCGTTCCGCCACACTTCGGTGATCGCCTCTGTCGTGACCGGTTCGATCAGCGGCTTCGGCATCGAGTCCTACGCCCTCGCACTGCGGGCCATCGCGAGCGGTCCGCCGGGTGACTGACGCTCACGTATCGCGTCGTGAGCGCGCGTGGGAACAGTTGATGGCGCAGGAGCCGACCGCGTCGGCACTGCTCGTCACATCGCTGGCCAATGTGCGCTACCTGACCGGTTTCACCGGGAGCAACGCGGTGCTCCTCCTGCAGGAGTCTGCGGCACTCCTGGGCACTGACGGTCGCTACGCCGTGCAGGCGGGGGAGCAGTGTCCTGACCTGCGCGTGCACCTCGACAGGGTGACGCTGCCGGCAATGGCCGAGATCTGGGGGCGCGGGGCACGCGGTGCACTCGCCGTGGAGGCTGCGCATCTGAGCGTGGGGGACCTGAGGACCCTGGAAGCGGTCCTGGGTCGGTCGCCCCTCGAGTCGTCGGGGGTCATCGAGGCCTGTCGCGTCCGTAAGGATGCCGAGGAGATCGCGCTCGTCGAGCGCGCGTGCGCCGTCAGCGACGCGGCGC
>CAZLMT010000193.1:0-3120 GCA_964560615.1 uncultured Actinomyces sp. | reverse complement strand
GGAGATGCCCTACCTCATCGACATGAAGCGCGACGACGCGGTCTTCACCCTCCAGCAGCTCGGACTCAACGTCGAGATCAATGAGCCGCCGTTCACTCCGCTCAATCGCGTGATCGCCCAGGACCCCGCCGCAGGCACGCTCATCCCCGCCGGCAGCACCGTGACGATCACCATCATCTAGCGCCCCTTGTCGGCCTTCTAGAGCAGTGCGCCCTCGTGTTCGAGGAGCAGGACCTTGAGATCGGGGCCGAATCCGTAGGCACTGATCGTGCCGTCCGTGTGGATGATGCGATGGCAGGGCACGAAGGGCGCCACGTGGTTGAGCGCGCAGGCCGTGCCCGCAGCGCGCACCGCCTTGGGGTTGCCCGCCATGCGCGCGAGGTCGGCGTAGGAGACGGTTGTGCCGCCGGACACGCGCCTCATCGCCGCCCATGCCTGCTGCTGGAAGGGTCCTCCAGGCTGGTCGACCGGCACCTCGAGCAGCGCATCGATATCCCCCTCGACCCATGCCGTGATGGCATCGCTCGCGCCATCGATGTGGCGCACCTTGCGTGCCGAGTCGACATCGACATGTGCGATGTCGCTTGCCCTTGGCTCACCGAACCACGAGGCGATGACAACGCCGTCCTCATCGGCCACGATGCCCACCGGACGCCACGGGGTGCGGACCGTCGTGCGCACGAGTGGAGCGAATCGACGCGAGCTCATGCGACCAGCTCACGCGGCGAGAGGCCCGTCTGCTGACGCACGAGCCTGCGCAGATGGCGCTCGCTCACATGGAGCCGGGCAGCCGTATCAGCGACTCCCCTGCCGAGTCGCAAATGCGCCAGCGCCTGGTCGACGACCGACTGACGGAAGGCCTCCTGCGGGTGCACGTCGTCGGGGCGACACCTCTTGCAGGGGCGGAACCCGGAAGCGAGCGCATCGGCGAGATCCGCCACCCACACGACGTTCTCGGGCCGGGGCGTCCTGCTCGCACAGCCCACTCGGCACACGATGCCGGTGGTCCGCACGGCGTAGAGGTCGCTCACAAGGCCATCCTGCACCTGCCGGGCCGCCCCGCGTGGGCGGACTCCGGACATGCAATCCCAGGAGCTATCGCTTGAGGAGCATGTCGGCGACCAGGAAGGCCAGCTCCAACGACTGCTCGCGGTTGAGGCGCGGATCGCAGGCCGTCTCATAGCGCACACCCAAGCCGTCTTCGGCGACACCGTGGGTGCCGCCGACGCACTCCGTGACGTCGTCGCCGGTGAGTTCCACGTGGATGCCACCCGGAATCGTGCCGATCTGACGGTGGACCTCGAAGAAGCCCTCAACCTCCGCGATGACGTCGTCGAAGGACCGAGTCTTGTGGCCGCTGCTCGCCTCGAAGGTGTTGCCATGCATGGGATCGCAGACCCACACCACGGGATTGCCACTGGCCTCGACCTTCTGCACGATGGCCGGCAGCGCCTCGCGCACCTTGCCGGCGCCCATCCGCGTGATGAGGCTGAGGCGCCCCGGGATTCGATCGGGATTGAGCATCTCGACGGCCTCGAGGACCTCCTCCGGAGATGCCTTGGGGCCGACCTTCATGCCGATGGGATTGCGGATCGACGACGCGAAGTGCATGTGCGCGCCATCGAGCTGGCGCGTGCGCTCCCCCACCCACAGGAAGTGCCCGGAGACGTCGTAGAGGTCACCGGTCCGGGAGTCGACACGCGTGAGCGCACGCTCGTAGTCGAGGCTCAGCGCCTCGTGCGCGGCGTAGAACTCGACGCGCGTGAACTCCTCGGGATTGGCCCCGCAGGCGTGCATGAAAGACAGCGCGCGATCGATCTCGGCAGCGAGCTTGTCGTAGAGCTGGCCCGCAGTGGACTCGCGGACGAAGTCCTGGTTCCACGCATGCACCTGGCGCAGGTCGGCGTAGCCACCCTGGGTGAAGGCACGGATGAGATTGAGCGCTGATCCCGAGGCGTGGTAGGCCTTGAGGAGACGCTGGGGATCGGGGCGACGGGCCTCGGGCGTGAAGTCGAGCGCATTGACGGCATCGCCGAGATAACTCGCGAGCTCGACACCGTCGCGCACCTCGATGGGATTGCTGCGGGGCTTGAAGTACTGGCCTGCCACGCGACCGAGCTTCACGACGGGCAGGGAGGCGGCGTAGGTGAGGACCACCGACATCTGAAGCACGGTCTTCAGGCGCGCCCGGATCGAGTCGGCGGTATTGGCCGCGAAGGTCTCGGCGCAGTCCCCGCCCGTGAGCACGAATGCCTCGCCACGCGAGGCCTTGCCCAGGTGCTCCGTGAGGATGTCGCACTCGCCCGCGAAGACCAGGGGCGGCTGCGCGCGGAGCTCGGCCAGCACCGCCTGGAGAGCGGCATCGTCGGGCCACACCGGCTGCTGGACAGCGGGCAGGTCAGGCCAGGCGATCGTGGACATGGTGCAAGGGTACGGGGAGCCGGACAGGGGCGGCTTGGCCGACCCGCCCGGCCATAGATCACCCGAAGAAGGCCGCTGCCTCCTCGTAGCGCGCGAGGGGCACGGTCTTGAGCTTGCCCGTCGCCTCCTGGAGCGGCACGCGCACGATGTCGGTCCCGCGCAGCGCGACCATCTTGCCCGAGTCCCCGTCCTTCACGGCGTCGATCGCGTTGAGGCCGAAGCGCGTCGCGAGGACGCGGTCGAAGGCCGTCGGAGTGCCACCGCGCTGGATGTGCCCGAGGACCGCAGCACGCGACTCCTTGCCGGTGCGCTGCTCGATCGCGCCCGCCAGCCAGTCACCGATCCCCGAGAGCTTGACGTGTCCGAACGCGTCGACGGTGGTGTCCTTGGTGATGAGGTCGCCATCCTTGGGCAGCGCGCCCTCGGCCACGCAGATGATGGGGGCGTACTGCTGCTGGAAGCGCTGCTCCACCCAGCCGCACACCTGGTCGAGGTCGAAGGGCACCTCGGGGATGAGGATGACGTTGGCGCCACCCGCCATGCCGGAATGCAGTGCGATCCAGCCGGCGTGACGGCCCATGACCTCGATGACGAGCACGCGGTGGTGCGACTCCGCAGTCGTGTGCAGGCGGTCGATCGCCTCCGTGGCGATCGTCACTGCCGTGTCGAAGCCGAAGGTGTAGTCGGTGGCGTTGAGGT
>CAZLMT010000192.1:0-3141 GCA_964560615.1 uncultured Actinomyces sp. | reverse complement strand
ACTGGGCGAAGTACGGAGTGCGGGTCAATGTGGTCGGTCCGGGACCGGTTGCGACACCGATGAGCCAGGGCACCATCGATGATCCCGAGCGCGGCGCATGGCTTCGCGAGCGGATCCCGCTCGGGCGTCCGGCTGCGGCCCAGGACATCGCCTCCTTGTGCGCCTTCCTCACCTCAGACCAGTCGTCGTACATGACCGGTGCGTATGTCCCGGTCGACGGCGGCTGGCTCGCGCTCTAGATCTACCCTCTCAAGGGTCAGCTTCGGGGCTACTGGTCGATCTGGGTGAGCGGCAACTGGCGCGTCACCTTCAGATTCATCGATACGGATATCGAACTCGTTGACTACCTGGATTACCACTGAAGAGGATGGCAGCCATGAGGAATCCCGTGCACCCCGGAGCGATCCTCCGCGAGGACGTTCTTATCGAGCTCGGGCTCAGCGTCAGCGAAGCCGCGGAACGCCTAGGGGTATCTCGAGTCACCCTGAGTCGCGTGCTTCACGAGCACGCCCGGATCTCACCTAACCTCGCCGTGCGGCTGGAGGCGGCCGGCGTCGGCACCGCGCGCTCCTGGCTCGCGATGCAATCAGCTCGGGACCTCGCCGAAGAGTGGGCTAGTGGTACACCAAAGGTGCGCAGCCTCGATACCGTCCCGTGAACTGCTGGGGTGAGTGACGGGACTCGAACCCGCGACATCTGCGACCACAACGCAGCGCTCTACCAGCTGAGCTACACCCACCGCGTCCCCCTCGCGGGAGCGCCGCACGAGTCTACGATGCCGATGTCAGGGCGTTGAGCCGGGCACCGAACCGGGAGACTCGATGGGGACAGTCACCAGCAAGGTCCTCGCTGCCAGCGCGGGACGCGATCGCGTCATGGACGCGGTCAAGGCCCTGGCGCTCCTCCTGGTCGTCGTGGGCCACTCGCTCGCGTGGACCGTCACCGGCAGTGGCTCCGTCATCAACACCCTCGATGCGGTGCCCTACTTGTTTCCCCTCACGTGGGTGCTGCAAATCCTTCCCCTCTTCTTCCTCCTCGCTGGGGCAGGACTTACGCGCCTGGCTGCCGCGCGGGACTCACGTGGGTATCTCGTGCGACTTACCCGCCTCAGCGCTCCCGCGCTGCCGCTCATCGTTGCCGCGGTGGTCCTCGCCTTGATTGCCGGGGCTCTCGCGGGTGAAGATGCGGGCAAGGCAGCCGGACTACTTCCCATCCAACTCGTCTGGTTCCTCGGCGTCTACCTCGTGCTCGTTGCCGCAGCACCGCTGCTGGTGCGCTTCAGTGGGCCTCCGTCGATCATCATCTGGCTCGTCCTGATCCTTGGGGTGGACCTGCTGCGCATCAACGTCAACGAGCTCATCGGTTGGGCCAACCTCTTCCTCGTCTGGGGGCTCTTCGCTGCCATCGGCACGCGTTTGGAGCGTCTCCGCACGATCAACCGACCAGTCCTTGCCATCGGGGTTATTGCATTCGCGGCCGCAGCGATCATCGCCATCGTCGTCGGCCCCTATAGCCCGGCGCTCATCTCCACCGACGCCGTCAAGGGCATCAGCAACCTCGCACCGCCGACGATCGTGCTGGCCCTGGTGGGCCTGGCGCAGACCTGCCTTCTGCTCCTGCTGTGGCCGCTCCTCCAACGCGCTCTTGACCGCGACCGCCTCTGGGTGCCGGTCGCGATCTTCGCCAGCCGCGCCATGGAGATCTACCTGTGGCACATGCTCGTCTTCACCCTGGCCATCGCCGGGATGATCAGCCTCGCCGTCGCGCCCGCGGCCCTGAGCCCGCTGTGGTGGCTGCAGCACATCGGCGTTGCAGCGATCGTGCTCACCGTCGTGTGGTTCGCCGCTCCTGGGCTGGGCCGAGCCTCGCGGTCCATCGCCGGCCTGCTCGGACGGGCCTCTCCGCGATTGCCACTGGGCACGGCTTGGGCCCGCGTCCTCCTCGTGGTCGCAGCCATCGCGCTGCTGTGCGTCTCCGAGTCGGGTGTGGCCCAGCCGGTCACGCTGCGAAGTGTCCTGCTGCTTCCCTACGTCCCGCTGGCAGCACTCGCGCTGCTGTGTGTCATCGTCGGCATCGCGACGAAGGCATCAGCCGTGGTCGACGACGTGCCCCGCGGCGGTAGCCCGCGCTGATTCGGTGTCCGGACCAGGTGACGGCACGAAGACCGCGTCTCGGTAGTAGCGCAACTCGGCGATGGACTCGCGGATGTCGCCGAGGGCGCGGTGGTTGCCGCGCTTCTCGGGGGAGTTGAAGTAGGCGCGTGGGTACCACCGGCGGGCGATCTCCTTGACCGAGGAGACGTCGACGAGCCGATAGTGCAGGTGGGCGTCGAGCTCGGGCATGTCGCGCGCGATGAAGCCGCGGTCGACGTAGACGCTCGACCCGGCCAGGGGAGCCTTGCGGGCCTCGGGCACGTGCTGGCGGACGTAAGCGAGGCACTGCTCCTGGGCCTCGGCCAGGGAGACGCCCTCGGGGATGAGGTCGAGCAGGCCCGATGAGGTGTGCATGTCCACGACCACCGGGTCCATGCCCTCGAGGACCGTGAGGTCGTCGGGGCGGATGATGATGTTGACGCCCTCGTCCAGTTCGGTGAGGTCAGCATCGGTGACGACCACGGCGATCTCGACGAGTTGGTCCTTGCCGAGGTCGAGCCCGGTCATCTCGCAGTCGATCCAGACGAGTCGATCCTGCGAGGCCATGGCAGGAGGTTACCGCCGGGCGAGGCTCCGGGTCTCGCCGCCCGGATCCGGTAGTTTCGCCGCACGACGAGAGGAGCGGCCATGATCAGGGACCACTACCCCAGCCTCTATCTGCCGCCCGCCCTGGTGGGCGTGATCCTCGTGGTCCTGGCTGTCATCTTGAATGGGGGCGCCGACCTGTCCTGGCTGCAGGCGACGCTCTTCGTCCTGGGTCTGGTGATCCTGACCTTCACCTTCCTCAACATGCTCGTGGGAGACATCCGCCATATCCATGTCAATCCGATCGGGCTGCGCGCCAGCGTGATCGGCGTCATGGTGCTGGAGACCCTCGCGCTCTTCGCGCTCACCTACCTCGCGATCGCCCAGCACCCCGGCCAGATCGCAGGCATGGTCACGGCCCTGGACGCCCTCTACTTCACCATGACGACGCTCATGACGATCG
>CAZLMT010000191.1:0-3162 GCA_964560615.1 uncultured Actinomyces sp. | reverse complement strand
CGTCGCTGGACGGCAGCCTATTTTTCCGCTAGGGCTTTGCGCTCCCGAGCGACGGCGCGCTGGATGAAGGCCACCGCGTCGCCTTCGACCGCCGCACCAATCTCTACTTCACCGAGCTCAACCGGCAGCCCCCGGACACGGCCGGCCTCGAGTGGACGACCTTCTCCGTCAACCCCCAGGTGCACGCCCACGACGATCGCTCCGTGCTGCAGAACACCGCGACGCTCGCGGTGATCGCGGCCGATGCCCCGCGCCTCACCGGTGCCACACGGATCCATGTCGGACCGGTGTCACTGCGCCCCCGCTTCAACCCCAACGCCACCGACCCCGCAGCCGATGTGAGCAGCACCGATCTGCCCGCCGACGTCGATGCCCGTCAGCGGACGTGGTTCGCCGCCGCGTGGACGGCACTCGCCCTGCGGAGCCTGGCTACGCCCGGCACCGTCTCGGCCGTCACCGTCTTCGATGACCTCGGCTGGAAGGGACTGCGCGCGCGCGATGGCGGGGCTGAGGATCCCGCGTTCATCTCGCGCCCCGGCGAGGAGTTCCCTGTCGCCGAGGTGATGCGGGCCTTGAGCGCAGCCACCCAGGTCCTGCCGACCGCGTCGAGCGATCCGGAGGGAGTGGACGCCATCGTGCTCGACGGGCCCGAGGGCCGGCGCGCCATCCTGGTCAACCTCACCGGCGAGCCCCGCGAGGTCCGACTCGTGGGCGCTGCAGATGCCGCCGTCACCCTTGCGCCCCATGATGTGAAGTCCATCAATCTGCCTGGGAGGGCACCGTGACCGATCCACTCTTCGATCTCTCGGGGCGCCGCGTGCTCATCACGGGAGCCGGAGGTGCGCTCGGCTCGGTGATGGCCCGCGCCTTCGCCGAGCGTGGCGCACGCGTCGGCGTGCACGACCTCTCGAGTGAGCGTGTGGCGCCGATCGTGGAGGCCATCCGATCGGCTGGTGGCGACGCGGTCGAGGTCGTCGGCGACGTATCCACCGCCGACGGATCGAGCGAGGTCGTGCGGCAGGGGGCAGATGCCCTCGGTGGTCTCGACGTGCTGCTCAACGGGGTCGGCATCAACCGGCGCAAGCCGATCGAAGAGGTGACCCCGGGGGACTTTGACGCCATCGTCTCGGTGAACCTCCGCGCCATCTTCTTCGCCAGCCAGGCCGCTCACGCGATCATGCGTCCCCAGGGCAAGGGCTGCATCGTCAACCTCAGCTCACTCAGCGCCCGGTTCAGCTTCAACACGATCTCTGTGTACGCCGCAACGAAGGCAGGCGTCACGTCTCTCACGCGCAGCTGCGCACGCGAGTGGGCCGCAGATGGCATCCGCATCAACGCGATCGAGCCCTTCGTCATCAAGACGGAGTTCACCAAGCCACTGTGGGGCGAGGAGCATCGACAGAGGTGGTTCGACCACGTGACACCGATGGGCCGACTCGGCGTACCGGAGGATCTCATCGGCTCGGTCGTCTATCTCGCCAGCGACGCCTCGTCATGGGTCACCGGTCAGACGATCGTGCTCGACGGCGGGCTCACCATCGGCGCGGACTGGGATTCCTTCCGCGACATGTGAGAGGCCTACTCCACGCTGATGATGCGAGCGACTCCACCACTCACGTCGATGAAGACAACCTGGACCTCGACGAGATTCGGGCACTCGCTCGGCCCGCGGCCGTAGACGGTCACGTCGCCGACGTTGGCGTTGCCCGGTATCGAGACGGTGCCGCCATAACTGCATTCGTCGTTGATGTTCACCACTCGCGAGGGACTCATCGCGTACTGGCCGTCTGCCAGACCCGTCTTCGCGTTGATTGCCGGGTCGAGACTGGAAGCTACAGTCGCGGTAAAGACCACACCGAAGATGGCCAGCCCGGCGATCACGATGCCCGCGATGATGGACACACCGATGTTGATCCAGGCGATGATGCGCGTCGCAGTGTTGAGTCCCGCACCGCCTACGCGGCCGTCTGAGGCTGCGATCTCCTTGCTGGACGAGTGGGCCAAAACCAGGGCGACGATCGCGGCGATGATGGGGCACACGACCCACGACACGATGGCGAGGACGAGTCCGATGATGGCGTTGGTCGAGGTGATCGGTCCCCCGGCCTGCGGCGCCCCAGGCGTGGCCGTTGCGGAGGGCGCGTTCGCCGTCCAGACGGTGCCGTCCCAGTAGCGCTGCTGGCCGGGTGCCTGGGGGTCGGGGTACCAGCCGGCGGGAGCAGCCGGGATCGGATTCTCTTCAGTCATGTCCTTGACCTTAGGCGCGGCCAAGCTCATAGACCGGCTACGGCGCGGTCACAAAATGCGAGCGCTGCTCTCCTAGACCGCTGATGCCAGCCGTGACGACCTGACCGGTCTGCACCCACGCGGGCTCCGCCATGCCCATGGCCACGCCGGGCGGTGTGCCGGTGTTCACGAGGTCACCGGGATCAAGGACGAGGAATTGGCTGATGTAGTGCAGGAGCACGTCGACCCCGAAGATCAGAGATGTCGTCCTACCCGTCTGGCGGCGCTGTCCATCGACGTCGAGCCAGAGGTCGAGGCCTGCGGCCATATCGACCTCGTCGGTCGTCACCAGCCAAGGACCCAGCGGGTTGAAGGTCTCCGCCGACTTGCCCTTCATCCACTGGCCACCGTGATCAAGCTGGAAGGCACGCTCAGACACGTCATTGGAAACAACGAACCCGGCGATGTGCGACCAGGCATCGGCGGGCGAGTCGAGGTAGCGGCAGGTGGATCCGATGACGACGCCGAGTTCAACCTCGTAGTCGACCTTGGTCGCACCGCGCGGGATGTGCACGTTGTCGGTAGGACCGATGACCGTGTTGGGGGCCTTGGTAAAGAGCAGCGGCTCCTCAGGGATCGCCATGCCCGACTCCGCGGCGTGGTCGGCGTAGTTGAGGCCGGCGCACACGAGGTGTCCTGGGCGAGCGATGGGAGCTCCCATACGAGCCTCGGGCGGCAGGGTCGGCAGCAACGCGATCTCCCCCGCCACCCAGCGACGCTGCAGATCGGCGATGCCACCCCCCGCGAAGAACGCGGCATCGAAGTCGTCTGTGACCGACGAGACGTCGTACCGCTGACCTTCGGCACCCAGCACAGCGGGCACCTCGGCGCCGGGGGCGCCCACACGGATGAGCTTCACGATCGAACCTTCCGTCG
>CAZLMT010000190.1:0-3173 GCA_964560615.1 uncultured Actinomyces sp. | reverse complement strand
ATGCCTATCGGCCTGGCCGAGATCGTCCACCGCGGCGGAACGCTCGTCATGGGCAGCGCCGCCGCGGTCACCCTGGGATCCCACTCGCTCCCCGTCTACGAGATCTACAAGGTCGGCGAGGAGCCATGGTGGCTCCCGGGCCTGGACCTGCTCGGCACCCTGACCGGGCTGAACGCCGCCGTCATTCCCCACTACGACAACCGCGAGGGCGGCAGGCACGACACGCGCTTCTGCTACATGGGCGAGACGAAGCTCCTGGCGCTCGAGGCACTGCTTCCCGCCGACGTCGGAGTGCTCGGAGTCGACGAGCACACGGCGGTGATCATCGACATCGAAGCCGGAGTCGCTGAGGTCCGCGGCAACGGTGCAATGACATTGCGTCACAGAGACAGCGAGCGCGTCGTCGGCACCGGCGACCACGTGAGCGTGGAGGACATGCGGGCGGCTCTCCAAGGCCGCATCGACGGACCCGCGCGCGTGCCTCGCCCCATCGCTGCCGAGGTCGCCGACGAGGCGACTGAAGCGCCCGTAGGCCTTCGACAGTCAGCCGCTCTGCGGCGTGAGGCCTTCGACGTCGCGATTGCGTCCGCCGACGCCGATGCCGCTCTCGAGCAGGCTCTCGGCCTGGAGCAGGACCTCCACGACTGGAGTCGGGACACCCTGCAAAGCGACGACATCGACGTCGCACGTGCGGCTCTGCGCGCCATGCTCGTCGACCTCGCCACAGCCGCCCAGACCGGGCTGCGCGACGAGACTGAGGTGATCGGCCCGTTCGTCGACCTGGCTCTGGGCATCCGGCAGCGCGCACGAGAGACCAAGGACTTCGCCACCAGCGACGTCGTCCGCGACGGCCTTATCGGACTCGGCATCGAGGTGCGCGACACACCCGAGGGAGCGGTCTGGGAGCGGTCAGTTCCCTGACGTCATCGCGACCCTGACGTCATCGCGACGATCCCACTGATCGTGCCGACGTAGATCGATCCGTCCGGGCCGAGATAGCCAGCCGCGTAGTGATTGTTGAGCAGGGGGCCGACGCCGGCGAGGCGCCGCCAGAGGACCTCACCGCTTCCCGCCTCCACCGCGGTGAACCACCAGGCATCGACTCCCAGCAGGCTCGATTCCTTGGAGTACGTCAGCACCGCACCATCCGCTGCTACGCCCTTGGAGACCAGCGAGGGAATCGTCACGTCCGTGGACTCCCAGGCCACCGTGCATCCCGCGTCATCGACGTCGATCCGGGTGAGACCCGGCGTCGTCGTGTGACCCCCGGCTACCGCAGTGACCGTGTAGCCGTAGTTGTTCTCCACGATAAGCGAATCGCCCAGCGCGATGAGGGAGTTGTCGGTCGCGCTCTCCCCGTCGCCGAACACCGGCACGGTGCAATGCACCACCGGGTCGCCGCTGGCAGTGTTCACGACCACGACGTTCATGCGCGGCTCGGCGTTGTCGGTGATTGCTACATAGCGACCGTCATCTCCGAAGATGGTCGGCGTCGTCCCCGAGGCGCGACTGGTCTGCCCCGGCTTGAGCCGGACGCCCCTGTCGTAGGGCACCCGCCAGGTCACAGAGGGCTGGCCGCCCACGGCGTCGAGCCGCAGGAGCTCGGCGCCCGTGACGACGTAGGCACCGCCCCCGTCGATGACGGCGAAGGAATTCTCGATATCCACCGCGGTCGCCCCCGGACCGGTGAGGAGCGACGACGCCGCACCCGTCGCGGGGTCCAGCAGGCCGACGGTGCCCTGCCGCCCGACGAACCACAGTGCTCCGCTCCAGTCGGGCACGACCGAGGTGATGCCCTCATCCGGCTGCAGCGCCGATGCGACCACGAACTCGTCGACCGGATCCAGCGTGCGACCGTCGAAGCGAGCGATCACTCCACCCGGAAGCGGCGTCACCAGTCGCTGCTGGGAATCCAAGACCGCGTACCCGCCTCCGGAGAAGTTGGTGAGTGCATCCGCTGCCAGGGGGCGCTCCGAGATGCGGCGCTCGACCAGCGGCTCCAGGGTCGCGGCAGCCAGCACATAGGCGCGCACCTCGGTGGGGCTGACGCACACGGCGACGATCTCCCCCAGGTCATTCCACAGCAGCGAGGCGCAGTCGCCACCCGCGAAGAAAGACACGACCTCCGACGACTCCGGATCGGGTAGCGAACCGACGGGATAGGCATCGGTCATCCACGCGTCGTTGTGGATCGTCGACCACGCACCCGCCGCGAGGGCGGGATTCTGCGGCGCGGGAGTGACGGCGATGGGTTGCGCGGTGCCGGGCCCGGGCTGGAAGGCGGCCACCCAAGGCGGCCGCGGGAACTCCGGGATCCCCTGAGCCGGGAGAGCAGCGATGGCCGCAACGAGGACATAGGCGCCGACGACGCCGACAACCGCAGGTGCCACACCGACGACGGGACGCTCTCGCTCAGGACGCCGCACGAGAGAGACGATGAGCGCGACCGCGGCGATGGCCATCACGCCGAGCGCGACCGGGCGAGGGACCCATGAAGCAATCACGACGGTCCACGATCGCGTGAGCGCGATCGTGATGAGGATGAGTACGACGATGAGTGACACGATCGCCGGACGCGTGCGCCCGCGCCAGATGCCGGGAATCGTCGCCCAAAGGGTCACGACAAGGGCGACACCCGTGACGATGAGGGCACCTGCCACGGCATAGGCCGGTGCACCATCGCGCAGGCCCACGGCGATCGCACCGCCGCCCACCCACGCCGACGTCGCGAGGGCGACCGGGGACGTGACGACGAGTGCAGCGAGGCCGACGAGCACCGCCGTCGCGCCGGCCTGGATCGAGGGCCTCACCCCGACATTGTGGACCCCTTCGCTTGGACGTGCCTCTAGTGTGTGCGCATGGCCTACGACGTCGACCGCCTGCGAGAGCACGTGCCCGCTCTGCGAGAGGGGGCCGCCCACTTCGACGGCCCCGGCGGCACCCAGATCCCCGACCAGGTCGCGGATGCGATGAACGATGCACTGCGCTCGGCCCTGTCCAATCGTGGCCGGGGCACTGCAGCGGAGCGCCGCGCGGACGACATCGTCACCGGTGCACGTCAGGCCATGGCCGACCTGCTCGGCGCTGACGCCCGCGGGATCGTCTTCGGACGCAGCATGACCCAGATCACGATGGACATCGCGCGCACCCTCGCCCAGGACTGGGGACCCGGC
>CAZLMT010000189.1:0-3203 GCA_964560615.1 uncultured Actinomyces sp. | reverse complement strand
CTTGGGTACGCCGATGACGGGCAGGCCGTGCTCGGCGAGCGTGGTGGCGACACCAAGGGTGTCTTCACCACCGATCGCCACGAGCGCGTCAACGCCCAGGTCTGCGAGGTTGCGCTCGATGCGCTCGACGCCGCCCTCCATCTTGATCGGGTTGGTGCGAGAGGAGCCGAGGATGGTGCCACCGCGCGGCAGGATGCCGCGCACGGCTGAGATGTCGAGCGGCATGGTGAGGCCATCGAGCGGGCCCTTCCAGCCATCGCGGAATCCCACGAACTCGTAGCCGTACTCCTTGGTGCCCTTGCGGACGACTGCGCGGATGACGGCATTGAGACCGGGGCAGTCGCCGCCACCGGTGAGGACTCCGACTCGCATGGGTGCTCCTGGATTCGCGATGGGCTCACGGGTATGTAAGCGTGTGCAGAAGCCTAGCCGATCCCCTTTCCCCGGCGGCTAGGGTCACGCCATGGCGATCCTGTCCCTCGACTGCGGCACCACTGGGGTCACGGCGCTCCTCGTGGGGGCCGACGCCCGGATCCTCGCCCGCGGCTACCGGGAGTTCCCCCAGCACTTCCCCCACGACGGCTGGGTGGAGCACGATCCCGGCGAGATCTGGGCAGCCACCCTCGAGGCGACCCGCGAGGCGCTCGCGGCATCACCCGAAGCACCCACCGCGGTTGGCATCACCAACCAGCGCGAGACGGTGTGCTTCTGGGATCGCGAGACCCTGGGCGCATCACGTCGCGCCATCGTGTGGCAGGACCGCCGCACGGCAGCGATGTGCGAAGACCTGCGCACCGCGGGGCACGAAGCGCGCGTCACCGAGCTCACCGGGCTGCGGCTTGATCCCTACTTCAGCGGGACCAAGATCGCGTGGGTGCGCGATCACGATCCGACGACATGGGCGCAGGTGACATCGGGTCGCGTCGCGATCGGCACGGTCGACTCCTACTTCATCGCGCGCATGACACGCGGTCTGCACCATGTCACCGATCCGACCAACGCGTCGCGCACGCTGCTCTTCGACATTCGCACCGGTGCATGGAGCGCCGAGCTCTGCGATCTGCTCGGCGTACCCCTCGATGCCCTGCCCGAGATCGTCCCGTCGTACGGCGAGATCGCCCGCACGGATCCCGCGACCTTCCTCGGCCTCGACATCCCCATCGCCGGCATCGCCGGCGACCAGCAGGCCGCACTCGTGGGCCAGGCGGGCTTCGCTCCCGGGTCGGCGAAATGCACCTACGGCACGGGATCCTTCCTGCTCGTCAACACCGGAGATCGCGCGGTGGCGACATCAAGCGGACTCCTCACGACAGTGGCGCTCGGCCGACCGGACGGATCGCTCACCTACGCACTCGAGGGAGCGGTCTTCGTCACGGGTTCGGCGGTGCAGTGGCTGCGCGACGGACTCGAGATCATCGATAGCGCGAGCCAGACGCAGGCCATCGCGGAGTCGGTGCCGGACAGTGGCGGTGTCGTCTTCGTGCCCGCGCTCACCGGTCTCGGCGCACCCGATTGGGATCCCTATGCGCGCGGCATGATCATCGGCATCACGCGCGGCACCACACGTGCGCACATCGTGCGCGCGACGCTGGACGCGATCGCCTTCCAGGTGCGTGACGTCGTGGATCTCATGGCGCGTGAGGGCGGCGTCACGCTCGCCGCACTCGCGGTTGACGGTGGCGCGGCAGCCAATGACCTGCTGTGCCAGATCCAGGCCGACCAGGTGCACATCCCGGTCGATCGCTCAGCGGAGCTGCAGACCACCGGCCTCGGGGCGGCGTTCCTCGCCGGCCTGGGCACCGGGGTGTGGAGCGCGGAGAGCGAACTGGTGAGCACGCGCCGCAGTGATCGTGTCTTCACCCCTCAGGCCGACGGCGAAGCAGCCCATAGGCGCTGGCGCCGGGCCGTCGAGCGGGCCAAGGGCTGGCTCGACGAGGAGTCTTAGGACGAGCACCCGCATCGCGCTGCGTGCTACGTTGCGCCGGCTCCGTCTTGCGAGCATCGCTACGCCTGGAGGAATTTTGCGTCGTTTCGTTGCACCTGCAGCCGCCACAGTTATCGCTGCGTCGGCACTGCTCGCCGCGCCTGCCGCTCAATCCGCATCCCCGCCGAGCGCACGTCCTGGCTGCATCGACACGCTTTACGTCGTGGAATTCGAGGGCAAGGGTGGCACCGGGTCGATCCGCACCGTCAACACGCAGACCAACCTGCCCTTCGGCAAGCGCATCGCCATCGGCAAGACACCGGGGAGCATCGTCATCAACCCCTCCGGCACCACCGCATACGTCACCAACAACGGTGGCGGGGTGAGCGTGATCGATCTGATGACGCGCACGGTGACCGACACCGTCGACGACGATGCCATCCCCACGAATATCGCCATGGCGCCGGATGCCTCGGCCGTCTACGTCGCCAACGCCAGTCCGAACGGCCCAGACCTCACGATCATCGACACCTCTGACAATTCGGCAACCTCGCAGGACCTTGCTGTTCCCGGCGCCTACGGCGTCGCCGTCAATGCTGACGGCACGGGGGTCTACGTCTCGGCCTTCTCCAAGTCGGACACCAACGTCTACTACTACGAGACATCGGACTGGAGCGAGCCCGCCGCGGTGATCCAGACCAACTCACGCAATAAGGAGCTCGCGCTCAGCCCCGATGGCTCGCAACTGTGGGTTGCTGGCAACTCGGTGAACCAGATCCATGTCATCGACACGGAGAGCAACACCCTGACCACGAGCATCCCTGTGGGAAACAAGCCTGAGCGCATCACCTTTGCCCCCAACGGCGCGACCGCGTGGATCACGAACATCGGCGCCACGGCCAAGACGCCGAACATCTCCATCATCAACACGACCACGTTGACGGTCACCAAGACCATCAACGGCGGCCCCCTGCCCTTCGATGTGGCATTCACTCCGGACGGCGCCACCGCCTACGTCGCCAACTCCCTCGGCCAGAAGGGTTCGCTCTCGCCGCTGGGCACCGTGACGGTCATCAACACGACCACCGGTGCGATCACCAAGAAGATCCGCGGCTTCGTGCTTCCGGACAACCTGGTGGTGTGCAGCCCGCGCCTCACCTAAGGCTCCGCAAGACCTTAGGAAGCCGATCGTAGATTGTTGACAATCTACGATCGGCTTCCTAATCTGCTCTCACCGGTCGCGCCTATCGCGACGCCGCGACGAAGGGAGCGCCGATGC
>CAZLMT010000188.1:0-3210 GCA_964560615.1 uncultured Actinomyces sp. | reverse complement strand
CTTGCATGCGGGGTCAGGATTGGGCCCTGGGCCCGGCCCTGGATTGGGGCCCTTCTGCAGCTGCCAGATCAACTTGCCCTTGTTCTTGCCCTTGGTCATCTTCGTGCAGATGACCGTGCGCCCAGGACCATCGCCCTGCGTCGCACCCACCTGCTTGCACGGCTTGCCCACGAGCGACGCAGCCTGCGCGGGCGCAGCCGCCACACTCATCCCCACTAGGCCGGCGATCACGAGAGCGACACCCACTGCGCTGGGGAGGGACCGGCGTGTCCACATGGCGAGTCCCTACCCGTACGCCGGCTTGTCAGTAACGCACCCGGTCGCGAGCGTGGCGGGAGAGTAGTAGGTCTTGCCGGTGTTGGTCTCATACGCGCGGGCCGCCGTCGCGAGTTGGCTCAGAAGCGTGTCCTTGACCGAAGCCTTGAGATAGAGCGCGGGGCAGACGTGCATCGGCCGTCCATCGGGTGAGCCCGTCAGGATCCCGATCTCGTAGAGCGCGTATCCCGAGGTGTAGAGCCAATTGTCTTTCTTGTAGTAGCTCGCCACGGCGATGGGCTGGCCGGCCTTGACCACATCACCGACCTTCACCGCAGGATCCATGACGTGCTCGTGCTCCCAGGTGGCCACGGCGCCGAATCCCTTGCCATCGGGCCCGGTGGTGCATGCCGGCTTGCCCCCGACAGACACACCAATTCCGATCGAGTAGTCATTGCTGTAGCCGGTATTGAGTTTGGTGACGGCGCACACGGTGCCGCTGGCGATGGCGTGCACAACCGTGCCGAGGGGCACGAAGAACGTCATCTGCGGATCGACGTAGCCCGGGGGGTCCGTCTCGCGCCGGGGCCCTTCTCCGTAGTACTGGATAGGTGCCTGCATCACCGAGCCGGAGGGGAAGGGGATCGAGCCGACGTAGATGGCACCCGCCTTCCGCGTGGCGGCGTCGTACGGGGCGACATCGACGCCCCAGGACTCGATGACGGCGGGGATGTCACCACTCGGGCTCGGGCCGGGACCCGGACCGGGACCCGGTCCTGGACCCGGGCCTGGATTCCTCTGCAACTGCCAGATCAACTTGCCCTTGTTCTTGCCCTTGGTCATCTTCGTGCAGACGATCGTCCGACCAGGACCATCGCCCTGCTTTGCACCGACCTGCTTGCACGGCTTGCCCACGAGTGATGCTGCTTGCGCGGGCGCGGAAGCGAGGGCTAAACCGGTGATCGCGGCAAGCGCGAGAAACGAAGTGGTCCGGCGCAGCCGCATTGAGCCTCCCGAGATAGAGCCGTCGCGCCCCCCTGCGGGGACGGGGCAAGTGTGAAGCTTGGGCGCGCCCTGTGTCCAGGGATAGCGGTAGCCAGCCGGCACCCTAGGCTCGGACAGTGACCACAGCCGATCCCCTCGCCCGCAGCCCGCTGCGGACTCCGCGCGCGTGGGCGGCCCTGCTCATCGGAGTGGTCCTCGTCGGAGTGGGACTCGGCATGATGATCGACGGGGGCTTCGGAGTAGCGCCCCCCGATGCACTGTTCACCGCGCTGTCACGCGTGAGCGGGCTGACCGTCGGCACCATCCTCCTGCTCGTGAGCGTTCTCATGGTGCTCATGTCCTGGGCCCTCGGACTCAAACCTGCGATCGGCACGCTCATCTCCTTCGTGGGCATCGCGGTCGTCGTCGACCTCACGCGCATGCTTCTCGCCGTCGTCGACGCCCCCGAGTGGGTGGTGGGCTGGCGCATCGTGCTCTGGATCGTCGGACTGCTTTTCTTCTGCTCCGGGATCCTGGGCATCTTCAGTTCCGATCTCGGCGCGAGCCCCTACGACCAGGTGGTGCGCTCGATCTCCTTCCGCACCGGCCGCTCACTCGGCTTCGCACGACTCGCGGTCGATGCGATTGCGCTGCTCACCGCAATCATTCTCGGCGGGTCGTGGGGCATCGGCACCGTGATCATCCTCATTGCCATACCCATTGCACTCAATCGCGTGCTCCCGCACATCAAGCGACACGTCCATCACGATCCGGCTCACGACCGCGTGGCCTGATAGTGCGCCGCCTCGCTGCGCTCGCTCTTGCAGGATGCGCCCTCGCTACGTCGGTCGCCGTATCCGCACACGCACCAGCCGCGGGGATTCGTGACGCCACTACGTCTGCAGCTGTGGATCCCGTCACGCCCCGGTCCGACATCTGGCAGACACTGCGCGCGGGCCGCGGCTACGCCGTATTGCTGCGCCACGCACTTGCTCCGGGCACAGGGGATCCCGCAGGCTTCCGGCTCGGCGACTGCTCGACCCAGCGCAACCTCTCCCCCGAGGGAAGCCGCCAGGCCATCGCCATCGGCGCGCAGTGGCGTCGTGAGCGCGTGCCCGTCGATCGCGTGCTCACGAGCCGCTGGTGCCGGGCGCGCGACACCGCGCGACTCCTCGCCGTCGGCACGGTCACGGCGTACCCCGACCTCGACTCGAGCTTCACCGTGTCGGACTCGGTGGCAGCACGCCGCACGGCGAAGGTGCGGGGGCTCATCAAGCGCCATGCGGGCCAACCCGGCGTACTCGTGCTCGTGGGCCACCAGGTCAACATCACCGACATCACCGGCGTCGTGCCGTCATCCGGCGAGGGTGTCGTCGTGCAGGCCCGGGCGGACGGTGTGCTGCGCGTCGTCGGCACGCTGCCCGCGCCGTAGGCCCCGCCTCGGTCGAGGGGGGGTCTAGTGCGCCGCGAGAGTTTCCGCGATGACGTCCCACGCGGCATCGGTCGGCTCGCCGGGCACACGCGCCAGCACTTCGCCCGCGGGCGTGATGACGCAGGCCTGCACATCCTCGGATCCGGGGATGCCGAGGACCTTCTGGAAAGCGGAGACATTGGTGTAGACGGTGATGGTGCGCGCCAGCACGCGCGGGATGCGGATGCTCGAGGCCATGCCGCCGTCGATGAAGCCGCGCCCGAGCTTCCAGCGCGTGGAGAGCACGGGAATTTCGACGACGCAGGTGTCATCACCCGGTGCCATGTCGACGGGTGATCCGGGTAGGCCGGCCGCCTCCGCACGGGCGATCCAGCGATCGACACAGCCCTGATGCCGCTGCTGGAAGGCAAGCAGCGCCAGCGTGCGCGGGGCGGGGAGGTCCTCGGGGAGGGCGATCTCGCTACCCGCGAGAGAGCGGCCATCGACGCGCGGGAAGTCCACGCGATGACTATGCCAGGGCCAGAGACCGGGCCCACCGC
>CAZLMT010000187.1:0-3210 GCA_964560615.1 uncultured Actinomyces sp. | reverse complement strand
GCCGTGAGGCAGAAGCCGCCCCCGCCCAGGCTCGCCAGGGTCGGCTCCGCAACCGTGGCCGCGAAGGCGCCGGCCACGGCGGCGTCGATGGCCGAACCCCCGAGGCGGAGCATCTGCGCGGCGGCGTCACGCGTGGGAGCCGAGCCGGCCGCGACCGCTGCACTGCCGGGTGGCCCTGAGGCAGCCACCGCAATCTCGCCGGACACGCCCCGCACGCTATCCCTCGGGCTTAGCCTGGCGACGTGGTGGACTTCCTCGCGTCGGCGGGCCCAAGCCTGGGCGTCGAGGTCGAACTCGCCCTCGTCGACGTGGACTCCAGCGCACTCGTGTGCGTCGCGCCCGAGCTGCTGGCGCGGGTCGGACGCGGTCACCCGGACACAGAGCACCCGAAGATCAAGAAGGAACTCTTCGAGTGCACGGTCGAGGTCATCACGTGCGTGTGCTCCACGGTGGCCGAGGCACGTGCCGACCTTGCATCAACCATGCGCGAGGTGGAGGAGGCCGCGGCCCAGTCCGGTGCGGCGGTGATCGGCGCCGGTCTGCATCCCTTCACCCCGTGGCACCAACTCACCCTTTCGGAGGGCGAGCGCTATCGGCGGCTGGTCGACACGATCGGTTGGCCGGCCCGACGCCTCACCACCCACGGGGTGCACGTGCACGTCGGAGTGCGCTCGGGCGACAAGGCCATCGCGACCGTCAACTCCCTATCGGGCTACCTTCCCGTCTTCCTCGCCCTGTCGGCTGCCAGTCCCTACTGGAACGGACAGGACACCGGCCTGGCCTCCACGCGCACAAAGATCTTCGAGGCGATGCCGACCACGGGCCTGCCGCCGCACCTGCGCGACTGGAATGAATTCAACGTCTTCCTCGACACGCTCATCGAGGCCGGCGCCGTGCAGACAGTGCGCGAGGTGTGGTGGGACATCCGCCCGCACCCGGGCTACGGCACCGTCGAATTGCGCATGTGCGACTCGATGCCGACCCTGTGGGAGATCGCTGCGCTCGCTGCCCTCGCGCAGTCGCTCGTGACCGAGTTCGACCGCATGATCGATCGTGGGGAGACACCCGAGGTGCCGCGCGAGTGGGTGCGCAGGGAGAACAAGTGGCGCGCTGCCCGCTGGGGCATCGATGCCGACCTCGTCATCGATGAGTCCGGTCACACGCGCCCCCTGCGCGACATCGTGGACGACCTCGTCGAGCGACTCCTCCCGATTGCCACCGAGCTGGGCTGTGCTGCCGAGCTCGAGGACCTGCGGCGCATCGCCGCGGAGGGTCCCAGCTATGTCCGCCAGCGGGGCATCGTCGCCGAAGGCGGGGACCTGCCCGGGGTGGTCCAGGCACTGCGCGCCGAGCTCGCCGAGTCGATCGCCACGGAGGTGGGCGGTCCGTGACCACCGCGATCACCTCCCTCACGACGGCGAGGGAGCACGAACTCGTGGCGTTCCGCCGCCGCCTGCATGCCAATCCCGAGCCGTCCTACGCCGAGCACGCGACGACGCAGGCCATCGCCGAGCGATTGCAGGTCGCGGGCCTGCGCCCTCAGGTGCTGGAGATCGGCACGGGGCTTGTCTGCGACGTGCCGGGCAATGCGCCAGGCCCCATGGTCGTCCTGCGCGCGGACATCGACGCGCTTGCGATGCCCGATGGCACCACCACCGAGTATCGCTCGCGCAGGGAGGGGGTCGCGCACGCGTGCGGGCATGATGCGCACACCGCCATCGTGCTCGGCGCCGGGCTCGTCCTGCGCGCGCTCACCGAGATCGATTCCGTGCCGGGCACCGTGCGCCTGGTCTTCGAGCCGGGCGAGGAGTCGATCCCGGGCGGTGCGGTCGAGATCGTGCGCGAGGGCTGGATCACGGGAGCGGCGTACGTCCTGGGCCTGCACTGCGATCCCAAGATCGATCTCGGGCAGATTGGCCTCCGCGCGGGTGCCCTCACGGCGGCCTCCGACACCGTGGAGATCGTCGTCAGTGGTCCGGGCGGGCACACCGCCCGGCCCCAGCTCACGGTCAACCTGGTCGAGGTGATGTCAGGACTCGTCTCGGGACTGCCGCGTGAGGTGCGGCGCCGCCTCGGCGCGCCCGAGGGTGCACCGGGCAATGGTGACGACGAGGTGGTGGTCGTCTTCGGTGCCTTCCACGCGGGAGATGCGGCCAATGTGATCCCCGCGCATGGCACGCTGCGCTGCTCGGTGCGGTGCGCGGATCGCGCTGCGTGGGACCGCGCGGAGACAGTCGTGCGCGATGTGGTGGCGCAGATCCTCGAAGGGTCAGGGGCCACCTGGGAGATCGACTACCGGCGTGGCACGCCCCCGGTGGTCAATGACGGCGCTGCACTCCGCGTGCTCGACGCTGCGGCCCGCGCGGTCGTGGGAGACGGTGGTGTCCTGGAGGCACCGAGGTCGATGGGGGCCGACACCTTCGCGTGGTTCGGCGAGCACGCGCCATCGGCGTACGCCCGTCTCGGCACCCACTCCGGGGATCGCGCCCGCCGGGACCTGCATGCGTCGACCTTCGACATCGATGAGCGCGCGATCGCGATCGGCACCCGATTCCTCGCTGAGGCGGCCCTGCTGGCGCTGAACGGGTCCGGGGATGCGCGCCGCGGCTGAGCACGGCAGGCTGATGGGGTGAATCCCCTGGACTCGGCGGCCGACCTCATCGCGGGGGGATTCCGGCGCCTGGTCTCCGGTGATCCTGATGGGCAGCCCGAGTGGGTGCGTCAGCTCGAGTACGGCGAGGACACCGGCTACTTCGGACCGGGCTCGGCCGCCTGGACGGTGCACGGGTCGCTTCCCACGCTGGTGGGAGGTGTGCGCGCCCTGCTCGTGCAGGCACTGCATCCGGCGGCCCTCGCGGGAGTCCAGGAGCACTCGCGCTACGAAGAGGACGCACTCGGTCGTCTCGCGGGCACGACCCAGTGGCTCACCGTCGTGACCTTCGGCGACACCGCTCAGGCTGATCGCGAGTGCGCGCGCGTGCGCGGTCTGCACCGCCGTGTCCGCGGGGTCTACGACGCCGACGGGATGGAGCGGCCCTACGCCGCGAGCGATCCCG
Source organism: uncultured Actinomyces sp. (assembly GCA_964560615.1). Taxonomy (GTDB): domain Bacteria; phylum Actinomycetota; class Actinomycetes; order S36-B12; family S36-B12; genus Mxb001. Next base: position 154 of record CAZLMT010000187.1, on the reverse strand, counting down.
ACCTGCTGCGCTGGGTGCACGTTGCCTTCACCGACTCCTTCCTCGCCACGCATCGCGTCTGGGGTCCGCCGATCCCCGGCGGCGAAGATGCCTACGTGCGCGAGTGGGCCAAGGCGGGTGAGCTGGTCGGTGTCGAGGATCCGCCGCGCTCGGT
>CAZLMT010000186.1:0-3254 GCA_964560615.1 uncultured Actinomyces sp. | reverse complement strand
GTGTTCGAGCGCGCGCACGATCACCTGCGCGTCACTGAGATCGCGCTTGACGAGGTAGGCCGCCTGCGTCGGGATGGAGGCGGTCCGATGGATGAGGTCGGGTCCAGCCACCTGGGTGAGGAAGACGATGGCCAGGTGCGGCATGCGCGCCAGGAGCGCGTCAGCGAGGTCGAATCCATTGGGACCGGGGCCCAGCTCGATGTCGAGGATCGCTGCATCCGGATCGACGTCGTCCGCCACGTCGAGCGCCTCGTGTGCGGTGTGCGCCACATGCGGCGTGAAGCCAGCAGCGGCAACGAGCTCGGTGACCAGCCCACTGACGAAGGCGTCGTCATCGACGATGAGGACGCGGCGGGTCCAGTCGTCCGCGGGATCCAGTCGGGACTCCACGTGCCCCACCCTAGAGCCGCCGTCCTCTCTCTAGGGGACGGTCGTGAGTTACCCGAACACGGGGGGTCGGCTGCGGCTCTGACAGGATGCGCTCGTGTCCGAGTTCGACCTTCCCGAGGGCTATCGCCACCTGTATTCGGGCAAGGTCCGCGACCTCTACGAGGGACCAAACGGACAGCTCCTCTTCATCGCCTCTGACCGCATCTCGGCGTACGACTGGGTGCTCCCCACTGAGATCCCCGACAAGGGCCGGATCCTCACCCAGCTCAGCCTGTGGTGGTTCGACCGCATGCAGGGAGTGGTGCCCAATCACCTCGTCTCCACGCAGGTGCCGAAGTCGGTGCGCGGTCGCGCGATGCTGTGCGAGCCACTCGAGATGATGCCCGTGGAATGCGTCGTGCGCGGCTATCTCGCCGGGTCCGGTCTCACGGAGTACGTCGAGACGCGTGCGATCTGCGGCAACGGTCTGCCGCCGGGACTCAAGGATGGATCGAAGCTGCCCAAGCCGATCTTCACGCCCGCCACCAAGGCGCCGATGGGTGAGCACGACGTCAACATCACCTACGACGAGACGATCGTGCTCGTCGGCCAGGAGGAGGCGCAGGATCTCAAGCGCCTCTCCCTCGATGTCTACCGCCGCGCGGCTGCGATCGCAGAGGAGCGCGGGCTGATCCTCGCCGACACGAAGTTCGAATTCGGCATTGCCCGCGCCGGTCGCTATGCCGGGCGCATGGTGCTGGGCGACGAGGTGCTTACGCCCGACTCCTCGCGCTACTGGCCCATCGATCAGTGGGAGCCGGGGCGTGCGCAGCCGTCGTACGACAAGCAGTTCGTGCGCGATTGGCTGACCTCGCCGGCCTCGGGCTGGTCCAAGGACTCCGGTGATCCGCCGCCCCCGCTGCCCGACGAGATCGTCGAGAAGACGCGGGCGAAGTACGTCGAGGCGTATGAGCTGCTCACCGGGGACCGCTTCGCATGAAGCCTTGACATCTCAATTCGAGAAGATATCCTTCACTTATGAGAAGTGAGGCTCCTCGGCTGCTTCCGATCTTCCGATCGGATGCCCAAGCGAGACTCCTCGCCTGTCTCGCTCTCAGCCCTACAGCTCTTTCCTTGACCGAGCTCGCTGAAGCTGCGGATGTGGCCGAGGGCAATGCCCACCGAGAGATCGGCCGACTCATGGACGCGGGCATTGTGGACGACAACCGTGTGGGCAGGACCCGGCAGTTGACGCTCTCGTCGACCTCTCCCTACGCCGCCCCGCTCCGCGAACTTCTCATCCGAGCATTCGGTCCCCCGCGCGTGCTTGCCGAGAGTCTCGCCGACATCACCGGCATCGAGCACGCCTTCATCTACGGATCGTGGGCGCGTAGATCCGAAGGTGAGTCAGGCGAAGATCCCGGGGATATCGACGTCCTCGTCGTAGGCGCGCCCCAGGTCGACGAGGTGTACGAGGCCTGCCGTCGGGCATCGACACGCCTTCACCGTGAGGTCAATGCGACGATTCTCTCCGAGTCGGAGTGGGCATCCGACACAGTCTTCACGCGTGAGGTCCGTTCGGGTGCCCTCATCCCCGTCGTCCTGGAGGTCGCGTGAACGATCTCAGTGACGCGCAGCGGCGCGGACTCCTGGACCTGGTCTCATCAGGTCGCCTGCGAGAGACTCCCGCCGATCCGCAGCGTGCCGCGATATTCCTCGCGCATGCACGCGATGGCCTTGACGCAGCAGCGCAGATAGCCAGCCCTCACGTAGCCTTCGATGTCGCGTACAACGCTGCGCACGATGCAGGGGAGGCGCTCATGGCCGCACTCGGCGTCCGTCCTGGTCGCGGGGATGGTGCCCACGCCACAGTCGGCTCTGTCCTCGTGATCATGGCGGGGGACTCGTCGTCCACGAAGTCCGCCCGCGACTACGACGTCCTGCGACAGACCCGGAACCGCGTCAGATACGACGCCGGTCACGTCGGAAGCGCCCAGGCAGACCATGCCCGGGCAGTGGCTGCTGCGCTCGTGGCCTTCGTCTCGGAAGCGCTTGACTCCTACCAGGAAGGTCGAAGATGACGAGGTGGCTGCTCACCGGGGGAGCCGGCTACATCGGCGCGCACGTGGCGCGCGATCTGCTGGCGAGTGGTCGAGAGGTGACGATCCTCGACGACCTATCCAGCGGACTTCGTGCGCGCATCCCTGACGGCGCGGACTTCATCGAGGCCTCCGTGCTCGATACCGATGCCGTGCGGCATGCACTCGACGGCGTCACCGGTGTGATCCACCTCGCGGCCAAGAAGGCCGTCGGCGAGTCGGTGGAGAACCCGCTGCTCTACTACCGCGAGAACGTCGGCGGCATGACGTCGCTCCTGCAGGCGATGGCCGATGCGGCCACGCCCTGCATGGTCTACTCCTCGTCCGCTGCGGTCTACGGCGAGCCGCCGTGGTCACCCATCTCCGAGGATTCGCCGCTCGCGCCGCTGTCGCCGTACGGCGAGACCAAGGTGATCGGCGAGTGGATGGTGCGCGACGAGGCCATCGCGCGCGCCGACTCGAGGCCGCTGTCGTGGGTGTCCCTGCGCTACTTCAATGTCGCAGGCGCTGCGTCGTCAGAACTGGGTGACACCAGCGTCAACAACCTCATCCCCATGGTCTTCGATGCTCTTGATCGCGGGGATGCCCCGCAGGTCTTCGGCACCGACTACCCCACCGCGGATGGCTCCTGCGTGCGCGACTACATCCACGTGAGCGATGTCGCGGCGGCGCACGTCGCCGCTGCCGCACTTGCGGAGCGGGGTGATGTGGCTGCCGTCTTCAACGTCGGTACCGGAGTGGGCTCGAGCGTGCTCGAGGTCATGTCGGCAGTCTCGGACGTCGTCG
>CAZLMT010000185.1:0-3265 GCA_964560615.1 uncultured Actinomyces sp. | reverse complement strand
GAGGGTCGGCATCGACCCTGATCTCGACCGGCCCGTGTGGAAGTGGTGCGGGTGCGGTCAGCGGGACTGCGGTGAGTGTCAAAGTGACCGACTGGGTCACGACATCGCCCGGCTGGACCTCGACCGGGAAGGGCAGCGAGATCGGCGTGCAGTAGGTCTTGTAGGAAGCGTCACTCCAATTGCGGTGGTCTTCGGTCTCGAAGGCCTCGCCGGCGAAGTCGATGCGCGCGTGCCCACCTGGGCCCACGGGGTAGGTCATCGCGGCGATGTCGAGGAAGGGCTGGTGCGGCGAGATCGCATCCGGGAAGGCGCTCATCTCCACGCTGCCGTCTGCATGGGTGATCTCGCAGGCACGTCCCGCGAAGCCGTCCATGGGATGCAGGACGCAGATGCCGAGCCGATTGCGCAGGAAGGGTGCGCTCGCCTCACCGCGGAGCGAGTAGCGCAGCGTGCCGTCTGCCAACCCCTCGATGTCGATCGTCGTCGTGAAGGGCTCGGCGTCGAAACTTCCCCGTGCGGTGACGTGGATCGTGAACGAGTCGCCACGGTCGTCGATCTCCTCGCTCACGATGCGCCAGGGCCGGGCGGTCCAGTTGCGATCCTGGAAGACGACGTAGATCCGGCGGAGGATCTCCTCGTCGCCGAGCCGCACGCAGCGGATGTCGCCGGAGTCGTAGTCCACACGCAGGGGCCCGGCGACGAGTGTCGTGGTCATCCTCAGCGCGCGCTTCCCACGCGGTAGGGCAGACCGGTCTCGAGCGACTCGTAGGCGCCGAGGGTGAGCTCCATGGTCCGCAGGGTGTCGGCGCCGCTGGTCTCGGGCGTGCGGCCGGTGCGCAGGCAGTCGACCCAGTGACGCTGGAGTGTGACCACGCTGTCCTGGATGCCGTTCCATGGGCGCGAGGCCCAGGTGTGCTCCGGGATGTGCAGGTCCTCATCGATGACCGTGGCCCCGGTCATGCGGGCTGCGGAGTCACCGACATGAACCGGGTGGGAGACCACCTGGAGGTGATAGTCCGGTCCGAGCGTGATCACGCCACGTGTGCCTTCGAGGGTGACGAAGGCCTGGGGGTAGGCCGAGTGATCGGCGAAGGTCTCATAACTGGCGTCGGCGATCGCGGTGGCCCCCGGCATGCGCATCATCACTGTCGCGACGTCCTCGCCCACGATGCGCGGGTTGACCTTGAGCGCCTCGGCGTAGAGGGACTCGGGCTCACCCATGAAGAAGCGGGCCAGGTCGAAGAGGTGCACGGCGACGTCGACGATGATCATGCGCTCGCTGTCGAGCAGCCAGGGCTGAGCCGAGTAGCAGTCGTGGAAGCTGCGGAAGCTGAAGCGACCGAAGAACGGCCTGCCGATGGCGCCGCTGTCGAGGATCTCCTTGACGCGTCGCATGGGGTGCTGGAAGCGAAAGTTCTCGTGGACCATGAAGGGCAGGTCCTTGGCCGCCATGGCCGCGACCATGGCGCGGGCATCCTCGAGATCCCACGCCAGCGGCTTCTGGCAGATAGCCGCGACCCCGTGCTCGGCCGCGAGGTGCACCAACATCGGATGCGTCGGGGGAGTGGTGGCGATGTCGACGAAGTCGAGCTCCTCGTTGGCGAAGAGCTCCGCGGCATCCGAGTAGGGCCGACCCCCGAAGTCACGAGCGGCGGCCTCGAGCCGCTGGGGATCGGTGTCGCATACGGCGACGAGCTCGACGTCGGGGATCTCCGCCCAGGCGTGCAGGTGGTTCTGAGCGAAGAAGCCGGTGCCGATGACGGCGAAGCGGTAGGGCCTGCTCATAGCTCGACCGGCCTCGTGGGATCGGTGATCCACTCACTCCAGGATCCGACGTACATCCGCGAGCCCTCGAGGCCGGCGATGCTCATCGCGAGCACGTTCTGCGCCGCCGTGATGCCCGAGCCGCAGTAGTAGATGACATCGCTTGGCGCCACTCCATCGAGCAGGTCCCCGTAGTAGGCGCGAAGCTCCTCGGGGCTGCGGAAGGTGAGGTCGGCGTTCGTGGTGTTGGCGCGGTCGGCCAGGCCGGCGCCGGCGATGTGGCCGCGCACGGCATCGTGGTAGACGCCGCCACCGTGATAGCCCTCGGCTCCGCGTGAGTCGAAGACGCAGGTGCGCGATCGCTGGCGGTAGGCGTCGACCTCATCGACATCGGCGAGCAACTCGGGACGCAGCCTCATGGGATACGTCGTTGGAGCGCGCTCGGGCACATCTACCGTGACTTCGCCGCCGGACGCGAGCCACGCCTGCCAGCCGCCGTCGAGTACGGCGACGCGATCGTGTCCCATCCACTTGAGCATGAGCCACACGCGAGCGGCGGACATCCGACCTCCGTCGGCGTCGTAGGTCACCACCTGAGTCGACTCATCGATGCCCCAGAGACCGAGCTGTGCAGCGAAGATCTCGGCATCGGGGAAAGGGCGGCGGCCCGTGACTCCCGGGATGATCTCGCCAGCCAGGTGAGTGGCGGTGTCGGCGTAGACGGCGCCGGGGACGTGGCCCTCGAGATAGGCCCGCTGCCCCCACTCCTCGTCATCGAGGGAGAAGCGTGCGTCCAGGATCACAAGTCGCGGATCTCCCACGTGCTCGCGAAGCCATTCGACGCTGACGATGGTGCGCTCGTCCATGCGGTCATCCTGCCAGTCCACTTTGTCCCTATTCTGATGGGGTGACCCCGGATATGACACCCCGAAGCCGCCTCGCCACCGAGGGCCGTGACCGCGCTCCCAACCGAGGAATGCTGCGTGCCTTGGGCATGGAGGACGACGACTTCTCCAAACCGCAGATCGGTATCGCCTCGTCCTTCAACCAGATCACCCCCTGCAACATGTCGCTGCGCGAGGTCGCGGCCGACGTCGCCAACGGCGTGCGCGAGGGAGGCGGCTTCCCGATGGAGTTCGGCACCATCACGGTGTCGGATGTCATCTCCATGGGTCACGAGGGCATGCACTTCTCGCTCGTCTCACGCGAGGTCATCGCCGACTCGGTCGAGACCGTGATGGAGGCCGAGCGCCTCGACGGCATGGTGACTCTCGCCGGCTGCGACAAGAGCATCCCGGCCATGCTCATGGCCGCCGCGCGCCTCGATGTGGCGAGCGTCCTGCTCTACGCCGGGTCGCTGCTGCCCGGTCACGTGCGCTTCAGCGATGGTCGCGAGGAGACCGTCAACATCGTCACTGCATTCGAGGCTGTCGGAGCCAATGCCCGGGGACTCATGTCCGATGAGGATCTCGACCGCATCGAGCGCGCGGTGTGCCCGACG
>CAZLMT010000184.1:0-3297 GCA_964560615.1 uncultured Actinomyces sp. | reverse complement strand
AGGGGATCGATCCCCGCGATGTGCTGGCCCAGGCGCAAGACCTGCTCGTCGGTCAGGTCATCGATGTCTGCTCGCACATCCGCGAGGATGCGCCCGGCCACGTCACGGCGATGCTTCTCCATGTAGGTGACCAGGTGGTGACTCGCGTTGGCTTTGCCCGTGCCGTGTCCGAGCAGGATGATCCCTGAGGCGGGGACGAGTGCCTCGGTGAGAAGTGACCAGTAGGCGTCACTGTCATCGAGGTACTTGCCATCGACGTTGCCGTGGTGGTGGTAGACGTTATGGAAGCGCTTGCGTGGATCCTCCGCCGAGACATGCTCGGGGGAGGAGTGGTCGGGGGAGTCCAGAGCGTAGATGCGCGTGCTGTGGAAGTCCACGGCCGCGATGGCGATGCGCCCCGTCAGGTCGATGGCATCGGTGACGTCGTGCATGTCAGACCTCCTCTCCGGCCTTCTTGGGCTCGAAACCCGCGTTGCGCAGCATGCGACGAAGGTCGACCACCATCTGGGTGTTGATGTCCTTATCGCGAGGCCGCTCGAAGATCTCTGTCTCGGGGCCCAGGGTCACCTTGAACTTCCCGTCGTGACGTTCTTCGACGTCACCGACATGCTCGAGAAGGGAGATCGTGTCCGCCCAACGGATGTTGTGACTCGTCGGGTGGCTGAAGATCGCCGTGAGCGTGTTGAGATGGTGGTTGTTGAGGTGAATGGGCTCATCACCCGTGCCGTGTGCCATGCGCCCAGCCTGCCAGACCCCCGTCGAGGCGAGTTCCACGGGTCCTAGCCTGTGCCCATGACCCGTCGCATCCTCGTCACCGGCGGCTCCCGCGGCATCGGAGCAGCGATCGCTCGGCGCTTTGCTGCGGATGGCTATCGCGTTGCCCTGCACTTTCACGCAAGTCCCGACGCGGCGGCCGAGGTCCTGGCCAGCCTGCCGGGCACGGGACATGTCGCGGTACGCGCGGACCTCCGAGATCCGGAGGCCATCTCGCGCATGGTCGAAGAGGCGGCCGAGGCACTGGGCGGGATCGACGTCCTGGTCAACAACGCGGGGGTCTTCTTCGCTCATCCCATCGACGAGGTTGATTTCGACACCTGGCTCGAGGCGTGGCGCCAGACTCTCGACATCAATCTGCTCGCGCCCGCGCTGGTGTCCTGGCATGCCGTGCGCCACATGGGACCGGGTGGGCGCATCATCAACGTGGGCTCGCGCGGTGCCTTTCGGGGCGAGCCGCAGAGCCCCGCCTACGGGGCGAGCAAGGCCGGTGTCGCAGCCCTGGGCCAGTCCCTCGCCAAGTACCTGGGCGCCCGGGGAATCGCCGTGACCACGGTGGCCCCGGGGTTCGTCGCCACCGACATGGCGACCGAGGCCATGGAGGGCGAGGGTGGCGTCGTCAGGAGGAGCGAGAGCCCCTTCGGCAGGATCGCTGAGCCTGACGAGATCGCTGCAGCCATCGCCTTCCTGGCATCTGCCGAAGCCGAATGGGTGAGCGGTGGGATCCTCGACCTCAACGGGGCGTCATACCTGCGCATGTGAGTGGGCAGGCCGTCAGTCATCAACAGGTCGTCAGTCATCAAGTAGGAAGTCGCGCAGCATGCGGGTGAACTCCTCCGCATGCTCGATCTGGGTCCAGTGACCGCAGTTGCCGAACACGTGGAGCTGGGCGTCCGGAATGAGGTCGAGGAGCCGGAGGGACGTGGCGAGTGGGATGACGCGGTCATCTCGTCCATGGAAGATGATCGTGGGAGCCTCGATGGATGACACGTGGGCCTCCGAGTGGGCCAGAGCCTGCACCCAGCGTTGGCGCGGAGCCGGGAACATCGCGGAATACGCCTCCTGCACACCTGGCCTGATGCTTGCCTGGTAGCGCAGCTCCGCGAGTTCGTCTATGCCGGGTGCGGGTGCGGCCGTGAAGATCCGCAGGAGAGCGGCCATCGACTCAACACTGGGCTCATAACCCCAGACCGCGTCAAGGCCGGGAGTGATGGGGAAGTCGAGCCCGACGGCGCCCATGAGCCCGAGTCGGCGGACTCGCTCCGGATGCCGGATCGCAAGGGCGAGGGCGAGTGATCCCCCGAAGGAGTTGCCGACAACGTGCGCGCGTTCGATCCCCAGGGCGTCAAGCACTCCGAGCGCGTGCTCTACCCATGCGTCGAGGTGATAGGCCTCGGCGATGCGCTCGGTGAATCCGAATCCCACGACATCGGGGGCGACCACGCGAAATGAGGGTGCAAGCGCCGGGATCGTGAGTCGCCAATTTGCCCAGGCACTCACTCCGGGCCCGGACCCGTGGATGAGCAGGATCGTGCCGTTGCCTGGATCGGTGACGGTGTCGTGGACGTTGGTGGCGATGCCTGCGGCGATGACGGTCTCGCCGATCTCGGGGCTGGTGGTCATGGCGCTGCCTCCTCACGTGGCCCGTGGGCGAGGGTGGACTTGGACAGCTTCGCGCCTGAGGCATCGGTCACGAGTTCATGGTGCACGTAGGTGGCCCGGCGCACGCCCTCAGCCCCGAGCCAGGGAGCAAGGTGCATCTGTGCGGCGCTGGAGGGCAGCAGGTCTCGTCCCCGCACGATGTGGGTGACGCCGAGCTCACGGTCGTCGATGACCGACACGAGGTGGTAGGCCGGCAGGTCGTCGCGCCGCCAGACGATGAAGTCACCCATCTCGGTGTCGAGCGAAACACGTTCGGTCCCGACGGCCACCACGGTGCCGGGCTCCACCACCACGCGCAGCGCGGTGCGCCCCGGTTCGAGCGGGAGGGTGCGCTCCCGGCACCCGGCCGCGCACCCTCCCGAAGCCGGGCCTGGCTGCACTGCTCGCGAGCATGCGCAGGCGTAGGCGGGCAGACCCTGAGCCAGAGCGCGCTGGACCTCCGCGCGATAGACGTCCGTCCTGGCCCGCTGGGACCAGTGCGCCTCGAAATCGTCCACATCGCGCGGCCCCACCGTCCACGCGATGCCCATGTCCCGAAGGCTCGTGAAGATGTCCTCGGCGTACTCCCTGCGATATCGAGACGCATCGACGTCATCGATGCGCAGGGCGAGCTCTGCCCCAATGTCAGCTGCGAGGTCCGCGGTGCGCCGGAAGTTGAGTCGGTTGCCCTCGTGCAGGAATCCACTGGGGGTGGGAGCGATCCTCGTCAGGGGCGCGCGCCTCAGTGCCAGCATGGCCCCATCATGCCGCGCCGCTAGGCGCCGCCGAAGAGTGTCCGGATCGGGTCGATGCCACTATCCACATGAGCCGGTTCACCTCGCGCGCCTTGCTCGTGGCGATCTTGATGATGCAGTGAGTCAC
>CAZLMT010000183.1:0-3334 GCA_964560615.1 uncultured Actinomyces sp. | reverse complement strand
GTCGCCTCATACGTCGAGTACGACGTATCCCTCGATACGCCGGGTGCCTCGGCGGAGTCGACGCGCATGCTGGAGGAGACCCTCGCGGATCCGGGTAGCCCCCAGGCATGGCCGCGCAATCTCGGCACGCTGCCTCCCGGGACCTGCAGTGCCCCGGCGCTCGCCCAGAAGGCGGTCTACGCGCCCGGCCAGGTGCAGCCGGCCTACGGCACGACCGCCCTTGCCGGCAAGGGCGTCCGCGGAGTTGGAGCGCGCCTCACGATCGTGGCTCTCGGCGGCGGCTACGTCGCGAGTGACATCGCGGAGGCTGCTGACTGCTTCGGTTACACCCAGCCCAGCATCGACGTGGTGACCGGCACGGGTGTGCCCAAGCCCTTCGTCAACGCCACCATCGAGACCCATCTCGACCTCATCACGGCGTCGTCGGTGCTCTCCCGGGCTGAGTCGGTGACGCTGCTCCAGGTGCCCGACTCCTTTGTGTCGTTCACCGACGCCTTCGCCCGGATGCTCGAGGGCGACGCCGTGCCCGATGTTGTCTCTATCTCCTACGGCATCTGCGAGGGCGTTGTCGCGGAGTACCCCAGGATGGTGCAGCTCAACGACGACCTGCTGCGCATGGCCGCGATCGTCGGCACGTCCGTCATCGTCGCCACAGGCGACAACGGCACGTCGATGTGCGGAGCCGAGTTTGCTGCCGAGACGGGCGAGCCCACGCTCTGGTATCCCTCGACATCGCCGTGGGTCACCGCCGTCGGCGGCACGCGCCTCGCCCTGAAGTCCGACAACCGGCGCGCGGAGCGTGTCTGGAATGACATGCCCTACGTCGGCTCCCTGGTCCCCGCGCCCGCCGGATCAGGCGGCCCCAGCGGCCTCTTCGCTCGACCCTGGTGGCAGGCGGGCGCGACGCCGACTGGCCCCCGGGCCACCCCTGACCTCGCGGTGCTCGGTGCGATCAAGCCGGGGTGGCCCGTTGCCTATGGTGGCGGCATCTACTCGATTGGCGGCACGAGCGGAGGAGCCCCCTTCTTCGCCGCCAACCTCGCGTCGATGTCGGCGCGTCAGCGTGATCGCGGCTTCCCCAGCATCGGCTTCGCCAACGCCTGGCTCTATCAGGCGGCCGGATCGAGCAAGCCTGCCTTCCACGACATCGAGACGGGCAACAACGGCGTGCAGCTCGTGGGGTGCTGTGCGGCGTACCCCGGCTATGACATGGCAAGCGGGCTCGGTGCGCCGATCATGGACGGCCTCTACGCGACTCTCCCGCGCCCTGCCGGCTGAGCGAAGCGCTCAGGCTGACGTCGACTGGACGCGCAGGTCATCGACCCGGGTGTCGAGATCGTCGAGTGTGCCATCGATGCGCGCCCACAGTGCCGGATCCGTCTGCCCGTGCTCCTCGAGGAGCTCCTCCGCGAGGATGGATGAGGTCGCCCCGATGATGTCCGTGATCACGGCAGCGGCCTGGAGAGGATCGACGCGGTCGCCGGCGCGCTCCCATAAGCCGGGAGTCTCCATCGTCGCGGCGGACACCGCGGCCAGTGCCGCCGTGCGCTCCTTGAGCACTCGAGCGCGCGCAGATGTGGAGTCCTCACCCGCGCGGACTGTGGCGGCATAGTCGCGCAGGGCGTGGGTGGTCGCGTGCATCGCGCTGATCGCAGTCGCACCGGTGCGGCGCGGTCGGATAGAAGCGACGAGGAGCACCCACAGGCCCGCCAACATGGTGGCGACGAGCCTGGCGATGATGTCGTAGTCCGTGCCGTCGCCCGAGACATGCTCGACGAGGAGCACGTAGGCGGTGATGCCGATGACAGCCAAGGGGTAGTTGGCATTGAGGTAGGCCAGTGCCGTCGCGCCGGCGAGGCCCACCGTGATGGACAGGAGCACGAGTTCGCCGGGTAGCTCTCGCGCGATGAGAAGGACCACCGTGACAACGACGAGACCTGCCATCGTGCCCAGGATGCGCATCGTCACCCGGGAGACGGTGTTGGACAGGTCGGGCTTGGCAATCCACGCCACCGTGAGCGGCAGCCAATAGGCGTGGGAAGCGTTGATGCTCACCGAGACGACCGTGGCTCCGCCGAAGGCGATCATGAGGCGGATCGCGTGCTCCGCCACGGGATCCGACCAGTGCAGGTGTGCGCGCAGGCGCGGGAGCACCGGAATGCGCGTCGTGTGAGGGTGGACGATCTCGGCGCGCGGCCCGAGGGGCCAAGGCACATCGAGCACACTCACCGTCGAGGCAATCGCGTCGGATACATCCAGCGCCAGCGTCGCCAACCGCGGATCGCTCGCGCGTCGTGCCGTGGCCTCGAGCTCGGTCAGCCGGTCGCGTGTGTGTGCGCGTCGTCGATTGCCCGGAATACCCAGCGGGGCCGCGAGCTCGTCGGCGATGGCCTGCGCGGTCGCGCTCAGTCGGAGTGTGAGCTCGTCGACGTAGGCGGGGTCGATATCTCGCTCGGAGATGAGCGCGAGCAGGGCGAGTCGAGCCCGCTCGGCACTCGAGAGCAATTGATTGGCCCAGGTGGCCGAGGCGCCCGCACAACCCTCATGGTCGACCACCGTGCGGGCCGACATGACCGCCGCGGCGACCGTGGGGGCCGCGAGCTCGAGACCGCGGCGCTCAGCAGCGTCCTGCAGCTCCCGGTAGGCGTGCGCGATGCTGGAGCGCACCGCACCGAGGCGACGCGGTGGCGTCAAGAGCAGGTTGACCGCGATGGTGATGAGCCCGCCGACGACGAAGTAGACGGTGTCGAGCGCGGCCATGTCGACCACCACCGCGGCGCCGGCGTAGAACGCGAAGAGCACGAGGGTGAGTACGCCGATGAGGCCGCCGCGCGGACCTAGGGCGCCGGCGTATCCGCAGGCAAGAGCGATGATGAGCGCAATGGCCACGTGCGCGACGCGGAGCTCGCTCACCAGGCCGCCGAGCAGGACACCCACCGAGATCCACAACGTCGCCCAGAGCATGACCCGCAGCCGCACTCTGCGGGAGTCCGCGCTGTCCGTGATGGAGACGAAGAGCAGACCCATGGAGACGGAGAGCGCAATGTCGATCCGGCCGGTCGCCAGGCCGATGAGGAGGGTCAGCGTGATGAGCAGGCCCGTGCGCAAGCCGGCCATCCATTGCACGTTGGACCGCTGCAGGCGAAGGCACGCGTGGAGGGCCTCCTCGGCGACGCGCCGCTGACTCATGCTTGGAGTATGCCCGCCGGTGCTAGCCTCCGCCCTATCTCCACTGTTTGGTGGCGACGTGTCTCGGGCACGTTCATACGAAGGGGTCTCCCATGAGCCGCTCCCGCCTTGCCACGATTGCGACGGCCGCCGCTGCCGCGGCACT
>CAZLMT010000182.1:752-3375 GCA_964560615.1 uncultured Actinomyces sp. | reverse complement strand
TGATCTGTAACCAATGAATCCAAATGCCCCTCATTAGTGTCGACCAACCATTTCAGGTTCTTTCGCGTTCCGTGTGGAACCGGTACTCCCCAGGCTGCTGGCCCTCGCTCCCAACGCACAACCGCGTCAAGGGCGGACAGGCGGTTTTTTGCCTGGCCGGCGAAGCGCACCCTTGACGCCGTGCAGGCAAAATACGCTGGCTGAAAGCCCTATGCGGCGGTGTATCGCATAGGGCTTGAAGACCTTTGGCGATAACTGTTGAGGACTGCTAACCATGACTGAAAACCTCTTCACTCAAGCCCTCGGCCTGACCACCCCGTGGGCGGTCCGTGCGGTACGTTTTACACCCGACCAACACCGGATCGATTTCGATGTCACCGCCCAGCGCGGTGCCTGTTTCGCCTGCCCCGCTTGCAGTGCGACCGAGACCTCGATCCATGATCGCATGGAGCGATCCTGGCGCCACCTGGATTTCTTTCAATACGAAGCCTTCATTCACGCCGCAGTCCCCCGGGTGAAGTGTCGCGCCTGCGGCAAGGTCACACAGGTTGAGGTGCCCTGGGCACGCCCCGGCAGTCACTTTACCCTGCTCTTCGAAGCCTTCATGCTGCAGCTGGCACCACACATGTCGGTGGCCAATCTGGCCTGTCAGCTGCGGGTTGGGGATGATCCCTTGTGGCGGGTATTGAACCATCACACCCAGGCTGCCCGCGCCCAGGAGTCTTACGCCGACGTGTGCGCCATCGGCGTCGACGAAACGGCTTCCAAGCGGGGACAATCTTATATCACCGTCGTCTATGACCTGACTGGCGAGCGGCTGATCTTCGCCACCGAGGGCCGTGGCAAGGACAGCTTGGCAGCCTTTGCCGAAGACCTGAAAGCACACGGTGGTGATCCCATGGCTATCAAACACGTCAGTCTCGACCTGAGTGCTGCCTATCAGGCCGGAACCCGGGAAAACCTGCCCAATGCGGAGCTGTGCTTTGATCGCTTCCACGTTGTGAGCTTGGCCAACGAGGCGTTGGAGCAGGTTCGGCGGGCCGAGCAGAAAACCGAGCCCGTCCTGAAGGGCTGTCGTTGGGGACTACTCAAAGACCCTTCCCGGTGGTCGCGGAAACAAACGGAAAAAATGCACTGGCTGCAACGCTCCAACCTCAAAAGCGCTCGGGGCTGGCGCTTGAAACAGGGCCTGCGCAGCATCTACAGAACAGCCACCCGTCCCGAGGAAGCGGAACCCCTGCTCAAACGCTGGTGTAGTTGGGCAAGTCGCTGCCGGCTGGAGCCATTCAAAAAGATGGCGCGGACGGTGAAGAAGCACTGGGACGGCATTCTGGCCGGTTTCCAGAACGGCATGCACAACGCCAAGGTCGAGGCCATGAATCGCGCCCTGCAGGAGGCGCGTGCCCGGGCCCGGGGGTATCGGTAGAGCAGAGATGTGGCGCGGTGGCTGTTGGACTCCGTACGGTTGAAGCCGCTCACTTCGCTCGGCGGCTGCTGGTACTCCGAGGCCTTGACTCCGTTTCCACACCCCCCTCATCGAACCGGACAGGCGGATTTCCCGCATCCGGCTCTCGGACAAGATGTCATACGTTCGCCCACGGAAAGCTGCGGGTTCGTGTCGGCAGATTCACCAGTCCCAATTCTTCATACAGGTACTGATCAGGGTAGCGTGACCATCCCTTGCCGCGAACCTTGTGTTTCTTGCACAGCCACCGGCGGAGCCGTTGGGTTGTGTGGGTGTTGATGGCCCGATAGGCGGGGCTGACCGGCCCAAGGCAAAAGTAGTTCGCCCAGCCAGTCAGCTTCCGGTTCAGCCGTCCCACGATCCATTCGGCGTCCAGTAAGGTTCGGCAGCGATTCGTTTGATGCTCTTCTGCGATGGCCGGGTGCCAATGTAGGCACGCCCGGTGTCACGTTTGTAGCAGCGCCCGAAGGTGTAGCCGAGAAAGTCAAATCGCTCTTGCGGGATTCGACACAGGTGTGTCTTGTCGTCGTTGACCGTCAGTTTCAGCTTGTCCATCATCCCGCGCATCGCAGCCATCGCCTCGTGAGCGTGGCCTTTGCAGCAGATGACGAAGTCGTCCGCGTAGTTGACGATCTGGGCCGACCAGCGTCGGGCATATCCCAGTTGCTTCCATCCCAGTAGAAATCGCCGCATGTACAGGTTCGACAGCAGCGGTGAGATGGGCGCGCCTTGCGGCGTGCCGCGTCCGGTGTCACGGTTGATGCTCGTCCGTTTCCGGTGCCCGTGTCCATCGTCTTCTTCCACTGGCACATCGAGCCATTGCCGGATGAGGTGCAGCACGTTGCGGTCAACGATCCGTCGCGCTACGCTTTTCATCAGTTCGGCATGCGGGATGCTGTCAAAGTAGCCTGACAGGTCCGCATCAATTACGTTTCGATGACCCGTGTTCAGCAGTTGATGAACCGCTTTGACCGCGTCTTGCGCCCCCCGTCCTTCCCGATAGGCGTACTGTTCGGGTTGCAGGTCGGCTTCGTAGATCGGTTCCAGCACGAGCATCGCGGCCGTTTGTACGACTCGGTCGCGGATCGTCGGTATCCCGAGCGGGCGCAGTTTGCCGTTCGGCTTCGGTATCCAGACTCGTTTGACCGCTTCGGGTCG
>CAZLMT010000182.1:0-742 GCA_964560615.1 uncultured Actinomyces sp. | reverse complement strand
AGAACCGATAGCCGGGTTCTTCCTTCGCTTTGGTATGTAACGCCGTCTGTAGTTTCTGTACCGTTTCCGGAGTTTGCAGGTTGCCCAATCTCCCGTCCTTTCCACTTGTTGCGTTGATCTTGAACCAGGGCCCCTTCCCTCCACCCGCATTACCAGGCTTCTTCAGTACTACGGGCCCATCCGCCACCCTGCCTCGCCCAGCCTGTCCCTCACGGGCGTCCGGTTGCTCTCACGCGAGCACGCGACAGGGTTTCCCGTGTTGCGTCTGTATTCCTCTTCCATGCATGCCGTCACCACTACCCCGGCAGAACCACAGGTTGCGCTTTTCGTTCTCTTCACCTGTGACGCCGGCCTTCCCCGTGAATTCGCCGGGTCGGCTTCTGCATCATTCTTTTCGGGGCCTGCTCAGTGTTCACTCACATTACGGCCTGCATGGTCGCCAAGTCCCTTTCAGAACCCTCTACACCAAAGGCTTCAGCCGAATCGTTACCTCCTCGTCTGCTCCAGTTGCTTCCGGTCGGAACGAAATCTACCGGGCAGGATTCGCACCTGCTGGAATACAGCGCCTTTGCACGGCGCACGAATCCCCAGAACTACATCACCATGGCCTTCCTGATTGCAGGAAAACTGAAGCATCTCCCCGAGAACCCTTTCGGTCGGCTATGACTGGCCGGGGGGCTTTCCACACTAAACGCGAAAAACCCAAATATGACCTCGCATAACAAAAATCCTTCAGTCCTTG
>CAZLMT010000181.1:244-3430 GCA_964560615.1 uncultured Actinomyces sp. | reverse complement strand
GCCGCGAGTGCACTCGCGACACCGAGGGGACCGTCGTAGTTGCCGCCATCAGGTACGGAGTCCAGATGCGAACCAGTGATGATGGCGTCACCCGCCGAGGCATCGCCCCACCATGCCCACATATTGCCGTTGCGATCCACCTCGAGATCGAGACCGAGAGCGGCCGCCTCTCCGGCGAACCACTCGCGGAGCGTGAGATCGGCATCGGTCCAGGCCAGACGCCGATATCCGCCTGATGTCGCATCACGGCCGATCGAGGCAATGTCGTGCAAGTGTGTGGTCACCCCTGTCATGCGCACATCCCACCGCATGAGCGTGCCCGTGCGCACGCCCTCCCAGCGATCAGGCCGCGGGAGGACGGATCACGACCACCGGGCACTCCGCGTGATGGACGCAGAAGTTGGCCACGGATCCCAGATGCATGCCGGGGAATTCGCCATGGCCGTGTGCACCTACCACGAGCGCCTCGGCGCCCCGCGACATCTCGGTGAGCAGTCGCCCCGGCCTGGTCTCGATCACGGTCGTGGTCATGGGCACCTCGGGTGCATCCAATGCAGCGTGCTCGACCGTCACGAGGAGCGCTTCCGCAGCATCGCGCTCGTAGTCCGCCTCCGTGTAGGTCGGACCGATGAAGATTGTGAAGGGGAACGTGTATCCCGTGGCGACATGCACCTCGGCCCCGATCAGCGCGGCGTACTTCAACGCCCACCGCAATGCTTGGATACTCGCAAGTGAGCCATCCGCACCGACGACGACGTACGACTTCGACTCGTCCACGACACCACCTCCCCTTGCCACCAGTGTGGGTCGGGAAAGGCTTGGCAATTGCCTCGCCGGCGTCTCGTTGACCGGTCATGACCATCGCGTGACTATGACTCGCGCATCGGCACGCGGACGTCGCGCTCTTCCGCGACCTCCTCGGCAAGCTCATAGCCCGCATCGACATGGCGGATGATGCCCATGCCCGGGTCATTGGTGAGCACGCGGCGCAATTTCTCCTCCGCCAGGGCAGTGCCGTCGGCGACGCTCACCTGGCCGGCGTGCAGCGAGCGCCCGATGCCGACACCGCCGCCGTGATGGAAGGACACCCAGCTCGCGCCTGACGCGGTGTTGAGCAGGGCGTTGAGCAGTGGCCAGTCGGCGATCGCGTCGGACCCGTCGATCATCCCCTCGGTCTCGCGGTAGGGGGAGGCGACGGAGCCGCAGTCGAGGTGGTCGCGGCCGATCACGATGGGGGCTGACACCTCTCCCTTGGCGACCATCTCGTTGAATCTCACGCCGGCCTTGTCGCGCTCGCCGTAGCCGAGCCAGCAGATGCGCGCGGGCAGACCCTGGAAGGCCACCCGCTCCTCGGCCATGGTGATCCAGCGACGCAGGTGATCGTTGTCGGGGAAGAGATCCAGGACGGCGCGGTCGGTCGCCATGATGTCCTTCGGGTCACCACTCAGCGCCACCCAGCGGAAGGGGCCCTTGCCCTCGCAGAAGAGCGGGCGGATGTAGGCCGGGATGAAGCCGGGGAATTCGAAGGCCCGCGAGAAGCCGCCGAGGCGCGCCTCGTCGCGGATGGAGTTGCCGTAGTCGAAGACCTCGGCGCCGCCGTCCATGAAGCCGACCATCGCCTCGACGTGCTTGGCCATCGAGACGCGAGCGCGGTCGGTGAACTCCTCGGGCTTCTTGGCGGCATAGTCCGGGCCATCAGCGAGATCGATGTCCTCGGGCAGGTAGCTCAGCGGATCGTGCGCACTGGTCTGGTCGGTGACGATGTCGATCTCGACGCCACGGCGCAGCAACTCGGGGAAGACGACCGCGGCATTGCCGAGCACGCCGACCGACAGGGCACGTCGTTCCTTCTTCGCAGCCGTGACGCGCGCGATCGCATCGTCAAGGTCATGCGCGACCTCGTCGAGGTAGCGGTCTTTGACGCGCTTGGCCAGTCGCGTGGGATCGACGTCGACGACGAGGCAGACGCCCTCGTTCATCGTCACGGCGAGAGGTTGCGCACCGCCCATGCCACCACAGCCGGCGGTGAGAGTGAGGGTGCCGGCGAGAGTGCCACCGAACTTCTTGGCCGCGACCGCCGCGAAGGTCTCGTAGGTCCCCTGCAGGATCCCCTGCGTGCCGATGTAGATCCATGACCCTGCCGTCATCTGGCCGTACATCGTGAGACCAAGCTGCTCGAGGCGGCGGAACTCCGGCCAGTTGGCCCAATCGCCGACGAGGTTGGAGTTGGCGATGAGCACTCGCGGCGCCCACTCGTGGGTGCGGAAGACGCCGACCGGTCGACCGGACTGCACGAGCATCGTCTCGTCGTCAGCAAGCGTGGTCAGCGTGCGGATCATCGCGTCGAAGGACGCCCAGTCGCGAGCCGCGCGACCCGTGCCGCCGTAGACGACGAGCTTGTCCGGATGCTCGGCCACCTCGGAGTCGAGGTTGTTTTGCAGCATGCGCAGTGCGGCCTCCTGCGGCCATCCGCGCGCGGTGAGGGTCGTGCCGCGGGGGGCGGAGACAGGCCTTGCTCCAGGCAGTGCATCGGACATGTCAGTCCTCCGGTCGATTGATTGAATTGAGCGGTCCGGTGACGGTCTCTACGGCGCGGACGACGGATCCGTCGCGCACAAGGTCGGCAACTGCGGCGATCTCGGGGGCCAGGTGGCGATCCGGACCCGGGCCGGGCACGGTCTCGCGCAGCAGCGCGACCACCGCTGCGGTGGCATCGGCCGGGGAGAGCGGAGCGCGCAGGTCCAGTGCTCGCGCGGCGGTGAGGATCTCGATCGCCAGGACCGCGGCGAGGCCGTCGACTGCAGTGCGCAGCTTGCGGGCCGCCGACCAGCCCATCGAGACGTGGTCCTCCTGCATCGCACTGGAGGGGATGGAGTCGACACTGGCCGGCACGGCGAGGCGCTTGAGGTCGTGCACGATCCCTGCAGCGGTGTACTGCGCGATCATGTGCCCGCTATCGAGCCCGGCCTCGTGCGCGAGGAAGGGCGGCAGCCCATGGCTGCGGTGCCGGTCGAGCATGCGGTCCGTACGCCGCTCCGACATGCTCGCGACATCAGCGACCGGGATGGCGAGGAAGTCGAGCGCGTAGGCCACGGGGGCGCCATGGAAGTTGCCGTTGCTCTCCACGCGACCATCGAGGGTCACGACCGGGTTGTCGATGGCGGCGGCGAGTTCGCGCTCGGCGAC
>CAZLMT010000181.1:0-234 GCA_964560615.1 uncultured Actinomyces sp. | reverse complement strand
TAGTCGAGTGTGTCGCGCGCGGCCCCGTTGACCTGGGGCGAGCAGCGCAGGGAGTAGGCGTCCTGCACGCGGGTGTCGTCCGGGCCTGCGTGGCTCGCCACGATGGGCGAGTCGCGCAGCACGCGGCGCATGTTGGCCGCGCTCACGCGCTGGCCGGGGTGGGGCCGGAGCCGCTGCAGGTCGTCAGCCAGCACCTTGTCGGTGCCCAGGAGAGCCTCGATGGACATCGCGGCA
>CAZLMT010000180.1:3066-3498 GCA_964560615.1 uncultured Actinomyces sp. | reverse complement strand
CCGAGGACCACGACTGCCCCCGCAATCGGGCTGCGTCGGATCATCAATTTCTCCTTAAGGGGTAGCGAGCCACGCTGATGCGTGACCACGCCGTGATGGTGACCTGAAACTACCCTGTGGATGACATGGCCGAGTACCCGCCCGGGGGATCGTCACACGATGGTTAGGAAACCGTGACTCGGGCCGTTATCATTTCGTGACCTTGCTACTCCCCTTCGGCTGTCGAAGCCAGCACCTGCCGGGCCAGATCCCCCAGGGGCAAGCGAGCGTCCATGGCGGACTGGCGCAGCCACCGGTAGGCCTCATCCTCGCCCAGGCCAAGTCGTGCGGAGACGATCGACTTGGCGCGCTCCACATCGCGACGGTCAGCGAGGCGCTGCTCGGCCCGCTCGGCCGCGGCCAAGCTGTCGTGCGCCGCCTGCGACAGCCCGA
>CAZLMT010000180.1:0-3056 GCA_964560615.1 uncultured Actinomyces sp. | reverse complement strand
CCGCGGCAGCGGACTCGATTGCCTGCCCACGAAGATCGCGCAGCGTGAGCCAGCCCGACCAGGCCATCTCGATCGCGGGCACGAGGTCGTCGCGGCCGACTGGCTTGACGAGATAGGCCATGGCGCCCGCGTCGCGCGCTTGCGCCACACGCTCCTTCTGGCCGAAGGCCGTCACGACGACGACGGCCGTGGCCTCACTGACGCGCCGGGTGACCTCGATCCCGTCCATGCCCGGCATCGCGATGTCCACGAGGGCGACATCCGGGCCGAGTGCCTGGATCCGCTCGACGGCCGACTGTCCGTCGGCCACCTGGGCCACGACGTCGTAGCCCTCTTCGCGCAGGGTCTCCACGAGGTCCATGCGGATCACGGCCTCATCCTCGGCCACGACGATGCGCGGCTGTGCCTGCGTCACGTGAGGAGCCTAAGCGAGCGCGGGTACCCTGGCGCCCTGGCCCCGGTATCCCAACCGGCAGAGGAAGCGGTCTCAAACACCGTCCAGTGTGGGTTCGAATCCCACCCGGGGCACCTCACCGACACAGGCCTCCTAGGGGTGCGTCACTGGAGGGTGAGCGCGCCGACCTTGACGGCGTTCAGGGTGCCGCTCGCCCGCACCGAACCCGCCTGGCCCTTGAGGCACTCGACCGTCACCTCTCCCCCGGACTCGGGGATCTCCACGCTGGATGCGAGCGGGAAGGTGACCTGACCAAAGGCTGTCAAGGTCGCGAAGGTCTCCCCCGGTGCGTCGAGGCCGCACGACACCGTGTCGAAGGGCCCCCCACTCTGCTCCAGGGAGAGGTACGCCGCGGCGTCAACGAGGTAGGTGCCGGCCGGCAGCGTGAGACGCGCGAGCACCACGGGTGCGTCAGCGAAGGTGTCATCGGACAGGGCCACCGAGAAGCCATCGCTCGGACCGATAGGGCCCTGTGGCCCCTCCGGACCGGGGTTGCCGACATTGCCCGGCAGCCCCTGCGGACCCTGGGGGCCGGTCGGACCCGATATCCCGGCGGGTCCCTGTGGACCCTGTGGACCCTGTGCACCTTGCGGACCAGAGGCACCACGCGGGCCCTGCTTGCCGCGTGGGCCGGGGATACCTCGCTGGTTCCAGGCGAGACGCTCCTCCCCTAGCGCGCACGTGTCATCCGCGTTGATGATCCTGAGCTCACCCGTGTCGACAGTCACGCAGGAGAAGATGCGCTGCGCCACCTGGGGGGTTGCATCGTCGCGCGCAGCGATGGCCGGGGCGACGAGTGCGGCGCCCAACACCACCCCCGACAGCACTCCGGCGCCGACCCCGAGCGGCACCCACCTCATCGCCTTGCCTCCTCTACGCCCCTGACAGCCAGGGTGCGCCTGACCGACTCCGTCTCAGGCCTCGAGGTCTAGTGTGGACCTTTGCCCCGCGATTCTCGCCAGCAGGCCGTTGACGAAGGCGGGCGAGTCGTCCGTCGACAGCTCGCGGGCGAGGGTCACGGCCTCATCCAGGGCCACAGCCTCCGGCACATCTCCCCACAGCACCTCATAGGCGCCCAGCCGCAGAATTGACCGGTCAACGCCGGGCATCCGCTCGATCGTCCAGCCCAGCGAGTACGTCGTGAGCAATTCGTCGATGCGCTCCTGATGTGCGGCCACGCCCGTGACGAGCTCGACGACGTAGGGGTTCAGGGGCGAGTCACCCTCCTCGGAGCGCAGGCGCTCCGCATCGGCAAGCACGGCGAGGGGGTCTACTCCGCGCAGGTCCGCCTGGAAGAGGACGTCGAGGGCGCGCTTACGGGCCTTATGGCGAGCGGCCACGTCAGGTGACGCGGCCGAGGTAGGAACCGTCGCGCGTATCCACCTTCACTCGGGTGTCGGCCTCGATGAAGAGGGGCACCTGGATCTCGGTGCCGGTCTCGAGCGTCGCGGGCTTGGTGCCACCCGTGGAGCGATCACCCTGCACACCGGGCTCGGTGTAGGTGATGGTGAGCTCCACGGCAGCCGGCAACTCGACGTACAGGGCGCTCCCCTCGTGCATCGCGACGATGCACTCCTGGTTCTCCAGCATCCACCTCGCGTTGTCGCCCACCACCGCGTTGGGGATCATCACCTGGTCATAGGTGGAGGTGTCCATGAAGACCCAGTCGTCGCCATCGCGGTAGAGGTACTGCATGTCGCGCTTGTCGACGTTGGCCGTCTCCACCTTGACCCCCGCGTTGAAGGTCTTGTCGACGACCTTGCCCGAGAGGACGTTCTTGAGCTTGGTTCGCACGAAGGCACCGCCCTTGCCGGGCTTGACGTGCTGGAACTCCACAACGGTCCACAACTGGCCGTCAAGGTTGAGCACCAGACCGTTCTTGAGATCGTTGGTCGTCGCCACGTGCTGTCGTCCTCCCCAATCAGCCCAGCGCCACGAGGTCGCGGGGCGACGACGTGAGGGATCTGCTGGGACCCTCGCCCACCAGGATGGTGTCCTCGATGCGCACTCCGCCCCGTCCGGGGAGGTAGATGCCGGGCTCGATGGTCACCGGTGAGTCGGCGGGGAGCCTACCCGTGGCCCGCGAACTCAGGAACGGCGCCTCGTGGATTTCGAGCCCCACACCATGCCCGAGACCGTGATCGAAGTGAGCGCCGAATCCCGCGTCGGCCACCACCGCACGGGCGGCCGTGTCCACGTCGAGCAAGGGGGCGCCGGCCCGAGCCGCGGCCCTGCCGGACTCCTGGGCCTGCGCCACCACCGCGTGAATCTCCCGCTGCCAAGCTGCCGCTCCACCCACGACGAACGTCCTCGTCTCATCGGCGTGATAGCCGCCCACGGCCGCACCGAAGTCGATAAGGAGCAGGTCACCGCGCTCGAGCGGGCGCGTGGAGGGCTCATGATGCGGCTTCGCCGAGTGTGGACCGCCGGCGACGATGGTCTCGAAGGAGAGTTCGTCGGCTCCGCGGGCGAACATCTCCGCCTCGAGCCAGCGGGCGATCTCCCGCTCGGTAATGCCCTCACGGACGCGGGGAAGGATGGCCGCAAGCGCCGCGTCGCTGACGGCGCACGCGCGCTCGACGAGCGCGATCTCCTCGGCATC
>CAZLMT010000179.1:0-3504 GCA_964560615.1 uncultured Actinomyces sp. | reverse complement strand
ATCTGGCACGGCCAGAGATTGACGCCCATCTCCTGGCACATCTCGAAGAGATCCTCCGGCGGTGCGAGCTTGTTCTTCTCCGCGACCTTACGCATCATCCAGGCGCCCGAGCCGCCCATGTTGAGCTTAGAGAGCTTCGCCTTCTTCATGCCCGGGGCGTTCATGCCGGCAAGGGCCTTGGTCATGGCGTCGTAGCCGGTGATGCGCACGTCGTCCTTCACCAGCGGGAAGAGGCCCCAGAAGGTGAAGAAGACGGTGACATCCATCCCGCTGGCGGCTCCTGTGGAGCTGAGGATGAAGGTCGGCCAGAGCTTGTCGAGGTCACCGCTGAAGGCGATGATCGTCATGCTGTCGGGTGCGTCGGGATCGCTGCTCATATGAACTCCTCGGGAGGCGGGTCTCGGTCGACGCTAAGGGGCTGGATGCCTCGGCGGCAAGACGCACCGCCAAGTGGGCCAAACCCCTTCTCATGGGCCTGTTCGGACATTAGCATCTGCGCATATGGTTCAGGGCTGAATCACCGAAAGGGGTCCAGCGGAGGAGGAGGGGCCGGCATGGCGCGATCGATTACCCCTGCCGAGTTGTACGCCGAGATCGACGAGGGGCGTTGTCCCTATGTCCTCGACGTCCGCAACCAGGACGAGTACGCCACGTGGCAGATCGAGGGCACGCGGAGCGTCCCGATGAGGAACGTGCCCATCTGGGTCGCCGTCGAGGAGTCGGAGTCGCTCGCACAGGAGATCCCCGACGACACGGTGGTTGTCTGCGCGCACGGCAACGGCAGCGACCTGCTCATCGACGTACTCAAGGACGAAGGTCGTGAGGTGCGCACCCTCGAGGGTGGCACGGCCGCGTGGGCTGAGCTGCTCGTCGCCCGCTCCATCGAGGGGCTGCCTGGCGGCATGGTCGGCTACCAGATCGCGCGGCCCGCCAAGGCGTGCCTGTCCTACCTCATCGGAGCACCGGGGCACGGCTGCATCGTCGTGGATCCTGCGCGCTTCCCGCAGACCTACCTCGACCTCGCGGCACGGCACGACATGGCCATCACGCACGTGATCGATACGCATATCCATGCTGACCACATCTCCGGCGGACCAGCTATGGCCGCTGAGTTGGGCGTGCCCTATCACGTGCCGGTGGAGGACTCTGGCGCCCAGACACCCTTTGCCAACGCCCCTCTGGACGATGGCACCGTCCTCGATCTCGGCGCCGCTGCAATCGAGGTGCTGGCCATCAAGGCACCCGGGCACACTCCGGGCAGCACCTGCATCCACATCCCGGGGCACCTCATCCTCACCGGCGACACGGTCTTCGTGCGCGGGCTGGGGCGGCCTGATCTCACCGGCAAGGCTGCCGAGCTCGCCACGGAACTCTTCCACACGATCCACGATCGGCTCTCACCGCTCGAGCGGGCGACCAAGGTCATGCCCGCCCACTGGACCCTGATGGAAGAGATCGGCGATGGCGGGATGGTGGAGACCACCCTGGGCGCGATCTTCGAGGCCGACATCATGACGGTCGAGGACATGGAGCGCTTCATCGAGGAAATCGTGGCGACCCTGCCCGCTGCCCCGGACTTCTACGACACCATCCGGCTGGTGAACGCCGGTCAGGCGGCGACAGCCGAGGAGATCGAGACCCTCGAGATCGGCAAGAACCAGTGTGCCGCGTCGACGAGCATCTGAAATCGGACATATGAGAGTCTGAGAGCATGAAGCGATCACTTACCCTCACTGGCGCCGGCCTCGCCGCCGCCGGCCTCGTCCTGGCTGTCATTCCCGCTGGCCCTGCGGCCGCGGCCGACCCCGTGCCTTGCCCCCAGATGGGCAGCAATGTCACGATCCTCAACACCGCGACGCCTACCTGCGTCGGCCTCTACACCTCAGGCTCGGCCTCGATCCTGCTGCCCGCCAATGCGCCGAAGATCCTCTACGGCGTGGTCAACATGACCGGCTCGAGCACGCCGCCGACCACGTTCACTGACCAGAATGGCAAGACCTATCCGCTCAACCCCACCGAGGGTAAGCGCTGGCTGTCTGTGGGCCCGACCAAGGCAGCACAGACGATCGTCAAGGCCGAGATCGTGAACAACAAGATCGGTAAGACCTTCCCCTACCTCTTCATCACCGACGACGCAATCACCGACCGCTTCGCCGGCAAGACCTTCATTGGCAAGACCAACAACGACAAGAGCTCGAAGAACCAGATTTCGATCTGGACGCGTATCGACTGGGCACAGGGCCTCTCATCAGACGGCGGCCTCAAGGGCGTCATCGCCAACTACAAGCAGAATGTCGTCGAGGCTGGTCAGTGCAAGCCCGCCATGACCAAGCAGCACACCGACATGGTGAAGCAGCGCTTCGGCCAGAAGGGCAAGCTCAACATGGTGTGGAATCCGGGCCTGTCCAAGGGCGCGGACTCCTACATCGGCATCCGCACGGAGGAGAGCGCCCTCTTCACCAATCCGGCACCGACCGCTCTCGTGCTCACCCAGAAGGTCTGGAAGCCGGGCAAGATCAACTTCACCCTGGCTAGTTCGAACTCGGGCCTCATGAAGATCGTTGTCAACGACATCCGCGGCGGCAGTGCCGTCCAGAAGTGCTCGCTCAACCCGTAAGGAGTTGTGACGTGAAGCGATTCCTGACGGGCGCCCTGGCTGCTGCGGCCGCCCTGGGTGTCACCCTGGCACTCATGCCCGGCTCGGCATCCGCCGCACCGGTCACCAATCCGCAGGCATGTGAGCGCATGTCCGGCACGACCCTGGTCATCGGCCTGGCTACGCCGGTCTGCAGCCTCGTATGGGTGCAGAAGGGCGCACCTAACGTTCGTCTGCCTGAGGACAAGCCTCAAATGGTCTACGGGGTTCTCTACCGCACGTCGTACGGGTCAGCGCCGTCCGCGCTCATCCTGCGCGACGGCACCCGTCTGCCTCTCAAGGCTTCCGAGGCTGCGAAGTGGACGCGGGAGAGTTCGGTCAAGGTGGCTCAGACCATCGTGCGTGCGGAGGTGCTCCGGCCGAACCTCCCTTCGCGTGAGGCGGTGCGCACCACGCCGTACGTCTTCATCGCAGATGATGCCCTCGTGGATCATTCCGCTGGCTCCTCGTTCTCGGGCCGCTTCGCCAACGCGAACAACTCGAAGAAGGTCTGGGCGCGCATCAACTGGTCACCCAAGGGCAAGGTGGGCGCCGACGTGACCGGCGCTATTGCCAACTGGGATATCGCGGTCCAGGATGGCGCGATCTGCCATCCGTCCGTGCAGAGCCAGTACGCCAAGGACATGGCCAGGACTGTGGGAGGCAAGAAGGTCCGCCTCGCCTGGGTGCCCAACACCTATGCGGGCGGCCAGGCGTACTTCGTCATCACGACGGATACCGGGGTGAAGTTCTTCCGCAACGCTCCATCCTTGTCCAAGTTGGTCAATTCGACCTGGGATCCGCTGGTCAAGGGCAAGCTCAACTTCAAGGCGACCGACTCGCCGACGAAGTTCAACCGACTGAATATC
>CAZLMT010000178.1:3087-3546 GCA_964560615.1 uncultured Actinomyces sp. | reverse complement strand
CGGGGCGCCCCGAGAGTTGCCCATATCATCCGCGGACGCGACCTCCAGGTCTCGCTACACCCGGCGACGCCCACTCCCGTCGATGCGGTCCAGGCTGCAGCTGGTCTCCGACTGCTGGGGCCTGGTCTCGTGGCCGCTCCGCTGCGTGGTCAGATGGCGGTCACCGCCGTTGTCAGTGCGCGACCGACTACGAACTCCATCGCGCGTCCGAGGTACCGGCTTCGTGACCTACTGACTGTGCCGCTGCCGATCAGGCGTGCCCTTGTCATCGTCCTTGCCATTAGTTCGGGGCCTTTCCAGTTCGTGCTCTACGCGTGGTCTCCATCCGCGGGCACCCTGCTGGCCACTCTCGGATGCGTGCTCGCGCCGATCGCTGTGGTAGCGCTCCTTGATCGAACCTGCGATGAAGAACAACATGCCGGTGATGAGACCGTGAGCGACCATGCCAAACACTGCCGC
>CAZLMT010000178.1:0-3077 GCA_964560615.1 uncultured Actinomyces sp. | reverse complement strand
GATCGGCTTCCTCCACCGAAGCAATCCGTCTTGGGCGCGTGGCGTGTCGTAGGTGAGTGGCTGGCCATATCTGCTGCGTCGGCAGTCGCGGTCGTGGGGATCGGCACTGCGTTTGCCGTGCTCCCGTACGTAGCGAACGAATGGAGTCTCAGTCTCCTCCGCATGTCCTACCGCTTTGCGGTCCCGGGCCTCATGGTCACGCTGAGCTACGGCCTCGTCGTGGAGTCCCAGCGCCGCCTCGAGCGCGTCAAGGAGTCCCTGCGCGCGGAGGAGCGGCGCCGCGGCGAGATCCTCCGTGAGTCGCGCCAACTCGACCGGGATGTCGCCGAGGCACTCCATCGCACTGTGCAGGGGCGGCTCGCGGCGGCAGTGATCATGCTCCGGCTCGGCCAACGCGATGACGCGTGGGCCCAAGTGATCGAGATGGCGTCGGTCGAGATCCCCTGGCTCCTGGAGCGCATGGGAGATTCGCATGCGGATCGCGTGCTCGTCCCGGATCCACCGATGGGCCTGACCGTCGTCCAGCTGGACGATGTGCCCCTGGATCAACAGGCCTTCGGGCTGCTGAAGCGAGCGGTGGGCGAGATCGCCGTCAACGCGCGCAGGCACGGCGGAGCCTCCAGCCTGGTGGTCTCCATCGAGATGGACCATGTCCGCTGCCGGGTGGTCTGCGAGGACGACGGCTCGGGCATCCAGGGGCCTGTCACGCCCGGTCTCGGCTCACGACTGCTCGATGACACCCTCGTAGCCGCGGGCGGCTCTTGGCGATTGGATCCGTCGAAGAGCGGGTGTCGGGTCGTCCTTGATCTGCCCTTGCCGACTAGCGCGCGAGGTCTTGCATCTTCCGACGCGTGAAGACCGCCGCTCCGATGATCAGCAACGTGATGAGCCCGAGGACCGCGGTGACCGGCTCGAAGCCGAGGACGACGGCACGCGTGACGAAGGCGATGCCGAACATCGCCGCACCGGCGATCTGCAGAAACAGGGCGAAGCGCAACTGACGGCGCAGGCTCTCGTCGGCGCTCATGACTCGAGGCTATCCCGTGGCTCGAGGAGAGCGACGCACTCGACGTGGTGAGTCATGGGGAAGAGGTCGAAGGCGCGAAGCCCTGTCATGTCCCAACCCAGTGGGCGCACGGTCGCGATGTCACGCGCAAGCGCTGCGGGATCGCAGGCGACGTAGGCGATAGCCCGTGGACTCAGGGCCACGACGCGCTCCATCACTTCCCGCCCCGCGCCGGTGCGCGGGGGGTCGAGCACCACGAGGTCGCAGCGCCGTAGTGATCTGTGGCTGAGCCAGCGGTCGACCCGGTCGTGATGGAGGTGGATGGTGGGCAGGTCATGCAGTGAGCGTCGCGCGCCCTTGACGGCAACCTCATCGCCCTCGACCGCGTCGATGCGGCCGCCCGGGCCCAATTCCTCGGCATAGGCACCGGCAAAGAGTCCGACTCCGGCGTAGAGGTCGACAAGGTGATCCCCCGGCCTCGGTCGCAGCATCGCGCGGACGGCGCCGACGAGCGCGTCAGGAGCGCCGGGATGCACCTGCCAGAAGGCGGTGGCGTCGAAGGTCCACTTGCGTCCTGCCGCGTGCTGCAAGACCTTCGCGCTGCCGGCGACAGGATCGGGCAGAAGGACCGGTGCCCCGTCAGGCTGCACGGCCAGGATCTCGTGGACTCCCGGCCATGCGCGATCAAGCACGTCGCCGCCCCCGATCGCGGGGGAGGCGATGAGGCATTCGGCCACAGGCACGATGTCGTGACTGTGATGAGCCCGCAGTCCGGCTCGGCCCTCGGAGTCGACGGCGTATCTCATCCGTGTGCGCCAGTGGAGGCCATCGACATCGTTCTGTAGTGCTTCGACCTCGAGATGGGACCAGCGGTCAGGAGGCTCGCCGCCGATGCGGGTGAGTTGCTCCGCGACGACGGTCGCCTTGAGACGCCTTTGCGCGGGCAGCGCGATGTATTGCCAGTCACAACCCCCGCACCGGTCGGCGTAGACGCACGGTGGTGTCACGCGGTCGGTGGATGCCACGACGATGTCGACAGCCCGAGCACGAAGGAAGCGGCCGTGGGACGGGGTCGCGGTGATCTCCGCCACCACGCGCTCGCCGGGGAGTGCATCGCGGACGAAGACCACCCGGGTCTCATGGCGGCCCACGGCCTCGCCACCGTGCGCCATGGACGTGATGTCGAGGGTGATCCGGTCTCCGATGTTCATGGGTCGACCCGCTCGAACCACAGGTCGATGGGCTCACGTCCCGCCGCGCGTCCGCGGCGTTCGTATCGAGTGACGGGTCGCCAAGCGGGACGTCTGATGACCCCGCCTCTCCACACCCCGGAGGCCGCTACGCACTCCTCGATGGCTACGGCGTAGTCGGGCCAGTCGGTGGCTAGGTGCCAGAAGCCGCCCACGGCTACACGCTGCGCCAACTCCCGTGCGAAGGCCGTCGTGACGAGGCGTCGACGGTGGTGGCGCTTCTTGGGCCAGGGGTCGGGGAAGAACGTGCGGGCTCCGCTGAGCCGAGCTGACGGGATGCACTCGAGGACGTGGCGCACATCCGCCTCGACCACGCGAATGTTGCGCAGGTCGCGTTCCGTGATTGAGGCGAGCAGGTCGCCGATTCCCGGCGTGTGCATGTCCACCGCGATGATCGTCGTCTCGGGGTCGGCCTCCGCTAGTGCGACGACCGCCTCACCGGAGCCGAATCCCACGTCAAGCACGAGGGGAGTGACACCCGTGACGATGCTGTCCGTCGAGAGGTCCGCGAGCGTGACGAGTGCCTCACCCGGCGCGGCAAGGGCGCGCTCCTGCCGGGCGGTGCGCCGGCCACGACGGTGCTTCGTCGTGGGCGGGAGCGTGTCCATGAGATTCCTGTCGCTAGGGGGAGAGGCGGTGACGCGAGCCCTGCGCGGGCGATTGTCAGGTTAGTGGGGCTCGAGAGAATGTGAGTTCCACGGTGCCGGGTGCGTGGGGGAGCCTAGGCTGGGTGGGCTGATCGGAGGCCCATGCAATTGACCGTCGGTGACATCGTCGCGACGCCGGAGTTCGCGGCGCGCGTGTCGGTGCTGTCCGAGGAG
>CAZLMT010000177.1:0-3555 GCA_964560615.1 uncultured Actinomyces sp. | reverse complement strand
GGGGACGCGCGGCCCGGGTGCTCGTGCACGTCCTCGGGATGTCGTTACGTCGACACGCGAAGACCGACGCGAGGAGATCCTCGCCGTCGCCGCGCGGCTTTTTGCTCGCGATGGGTTCCATGGTGTGTCGATCGATGAACTCGGTGCTGCGGTCGGCATCTCCGGCCCTGCGCTCTACCGCTACTTCGCCGGCAAGGAGTCGATCCTCTCGGCGATGCTCGTCGACATCAGCCAGCGCCTCCTCGAGGGGGGACGTGAGCGAGCCGGCTCCCTCGATGGCCTCATTGCCTTCCACGTCGACTTCGCTCTCGACCACCCCGACCTCATCGACGTGCAGGCACGCGACCTCGCCGCGGTGCCCGACGACGATCGCCGCGCGGTGCGACGCTTCCAGGCGCAGTACGTCGACCTGTGGGTGCGCGCACTCGTCGCCGAGCGCCCCGAGATGTCAGAGGACCGCGGGCGGGCTGCTGTCCACGCCGCCTTCGGGCTGATCAACTCCACCCCGCACAGCGCGCGCCTCTCCCGACCGGAGATGACCACCCTCCTGCGCGGTATGGCGCGGGCTGCCCTTGCTCAGGCGCCGACGGGGGAGTAGAGTGAACGATCGTTAACCAACGATCGGAGTCGCGGTGACGGCCTTTGCGCCCCTGCTGGACGACCTCGCGTCTCGACGTGCACGGGCCGCGCGCGGCGGTCCGGAGTCGGCTCGGGAGCGGCACCTCGAGCGGGGCAAGCTGCTTCCCCGTGATCGCGTCGAGGCGCTCCTGGACGACGGCACGGCCTTCCTCGAGATCGCCCCCCTGGCGGCGGAGGATCTTTACGGCGGCGAGGCTCCCGCGGCGGGAGTTATCGCGGGTATCGGTCAGGTGAGTGGTCGCCTGTGCGTGATCATCGCCAACGATGCCACTGTAAAGGGCGGCACCTATTACCCGATGACAGTGAAGAAGCATTTGCGAGCGCAGGAGGTCGCACGAGACAACCTCCTGCCGTGCATCTATCTCGTCGATTCGGGTGGTGCCTTTCTCCCGATGCAAGATGATGTCTTCCCGGACCGGGATCACTTCGGCCGGATCTTCTACAACCAGGCGACGATGTCAGCCATGGGTATCCCGCAGATCGCGGCTGTGCTGGGCTCCTGCACGGCGGGTGGCGCATATGTGCCAGCCATGAGCGACGAGACGGTGATCGTGCGTGGCCAGGGGACGATCTTCCTCGGTGGACCACCCCTGGTGAAGGCCGCGACGGGGGAGGTGGTCACGGCAGAGGAGCTCGGCGGCGGAGACATGCACGCGCGCACCTCCGGTGTTGTGGACCACCTCGCTGACGACGATGCCCATGCGCTGCGGATCGTCCGGGAGATCGTCGCCACCCTGCCACCGGCGTCTGAGGGAGCCTGGGCCCTCGCCGAGTCACGCGAGCCTGCTCGGGCGATCGACGACCTGCTCGACCTCGTGCCCACCGACCCCCGCACGCCGTACGACGTCCGCGGGGTCATTGAGTGCCTCGTCGATGGGGGCGACTTCACGGAGTTCAAGGCGGAGTACGGCACGACGCTCGTCACCGCCTTCGCGCGTCTGCACGGGCATCCGGTGGGGATCATCGCCAACAACGGCATCCTCTTCTCGGAGTCGGCCCAGAAGGGTGCGCACTTCATCGAGTTGTGCGACCAGCGCGGCATCCCGCTCGTCTTCCTCCAAAACATCTCAGGGTTCATGGTGGGGCGCGACTATGAGGCCGGGGGGATTGCCAAGCACGGTGCCAAGATGGTCACGGCGGTCGCGTGCGCACGGGTGCCGAAGTTCACCGTCGTCATCGGCGGATCATTCGGCGCCGGCAACTACTCGATGTGCGGGCGGGCGTACTCCCCGCGATTCCTGTGGATGTGGCCCAATGCCCGGATCTCCGTCATGGGAGCCCAGCAACCCGCGGCAGTGCTGTCGCCCATCCGCCGCGAGCAGGCCGAGGCGCGTGGCGAGGAGTGGTCGGCCGAGGCCGAGGCGGAGTTCTCCGCTCCCATCCGGGAGCAGTATGAGACGCAGGGATCGCCGTACTACTCCACAGCGCGCCTGTGGGATGACGGCGTCATCGACCCGCGCGAGACCCGGCGCGTGCTCGGCCTCGCGCTCGAGGCGGCGCGCCATGCGCCCCTGCCCCCCGTCCGCTACGGCGTCTTCCGGATGTGACCGTGTTTGATCGCGTGCTCGTGGCCAATCGCGGTGAGATCGCGGTCCGCATCCTGCGCACTTTGCGCCGTCTCGGCATCTCTGCCGTGTCCGTCTACAGCGATGCTGACGCCGGTGCGCAGCATGTGCTGCTCGCCGACACGGCTGTCCGGCTCGGCCCTGCGCCCGCGCGTGAGAGTTACCTCGACATCGATCGGATCATCACGGCGGCGATCACTTCGGGCGCGCAGGCGGTGCACCCCGGCTATGGATTTCTCTCCGAGAATCCCGCCTTCGCGCGTGCCTGTGCGGAAGCGGGACTGGTCTTCGTCGGACCCGGACCCGAGATCATCGAGGCGATGGGCGACAAGATCGCGGCCAAGGAGGCTGCTATCGCCGCCGGTGTGCCGGTGGTGCCGGGACGACATGACCCGGGGATGGATGATGCGGCCGTGGCCGCCGCGGTCGAGGAGATCGGCAGGCCTGCCCTGCTCAAGCCCGCTGCTGGCGGCGGTGGCAAGGGCATGCGCATCGTCCGCGGCGGGGAGGACGTCGAGGTGGCGATCGCCAGTGCGCGACGCGAGTCCCTGGCAGCCTTCGGTGATGACCGACTCCTTGTGGAGCGGTTCGTCGATGCCCCTCGTCACATCGAGGTGCAGGTGCTCGGTGATGCGCAAGGGCACGTCATCCACCTCGGCGAGCGCGAGTGCACTCTCCAGCGCCGCCATCAGAAGGTCATCGAGGAAGCACCCTCCGCTCTCCTCGACGATCTGACGCGGCAGCAGCTGTGTGATTCGGCCGTGCGACTGGCCCGCAGTGTCGGCTACGTCAACGCGGGCACCGTTGAGTACGTCGTGCCCGCTGCCCGCCCCGGGGACTTCGCCTTCCTGGAGATGAACACCCGCCTGCAGGTCGAGCACCCTGTGACGGAGGAGGTCACCGGTCTCGACCTGGTCGAGCAGCAGTTGCGCATCGCAGCGGGCGAGTCGCTGAGCCTCCGCCAGGAGGACATCGTGGTGCGCGGTCACGCCATGGAGGCGCGCGTCTACGCCGAGGATCCGCTGCGCGGCTACCTGCCCACCGGAGGCGAGATCTCCCTGTGGCGTGAGCCCGCTGATGTCCGTGTCGACGCGGGTGTGGCCACGGGTGATCGCGTGACGTCCTACTACGACCCGATGCTCGCCAAGGTGATCGCTCATGCTGCGACGCGTGAGGAGGCGCTCGCCCGTCTGCAGCAGGCCCTGCGCGAGACCATCTGCCTCGGGGTGACCACCAACATCGATGACCTGGCGGACCTCCTCGACGATGATCGCGTGCGCGGCGCCGATATGGACACCTCGCCCCTCGACGGTCGGGTGCCGCGCGAGGTGGAGGCGGGCATCGACGTCAC
>CAZLMT010000176.1:3196-3566 GCA_964560615.1 uncultured Actinomyces sp. | reverse complement strand
TTCCAGCCCAGTCCGGGTGTCGCCGCGGTATCGATACCGGAGCCGTTGTCCGAGACATGGACGTCGATCCACTCGTCGGTCGACTCCGCCGACACGAGCACATCGGTCGCGCCACCGTGCAGCACGGCATTGAGGGAGCACTCCACGATCGCCGCCCGCGTCGCGATGCGGGCCTCGTCAGTGAAGTCGAGTTCGAGGGCCGACTGATCTGCCCGCACGATGCCGGCTGCGATGCGGGCAGCCGTCGCCTCACGCACCTCCTGAGCGAGGTCGTTCGAGCGGGAGCCACCGTCAGCACGGTGCACCAGGCGACGTAATCCCTCTCGGTCGAGAGTGTCCGTCTGCAGCACGTAGCGCAGGGTGCTGAGCA
>CAZLMT010000176.1:415-3186 GCA_964560615.1 uncultured Actinomyces sp. | reverse complement strand
CACGGCGACGGCGGCACGTCGCCAGAGGCGCGAGCGCTCCTGCGCCTCGATCTCGAGTTGGACTCGAGACACGATCGCGTCCATGCGCTTGTCATCTTCGGTGGCTCGGCGCAGGAGTGAGTGCCATACGAGCCACAGAGCTGTGGCGGACACGGCGAGGCTGAACACTGAGATCCATCCACCCGCGACCTCCAAGGCGCCGGGCACGACATTGCTCGGGCGACGCCACCACAGCAGACCGAGGGCCGCTGGCCCCACGACGAGCGCAGCCATCCCGACGCGTGCGGGAGTGAGGAGCACGAGTGCGTACGTCACGTGACCTGCTGAGACGGCCAGGGCGATCCATTGCCCGACGCCGGGGGTGCCGTCGTTGAGCAGGGTGGCGATGACGAGGCACAGGGGTGCGGCGGTGATGAGCCAGAGCCCGGTCGGTCGTCTCGCGAGGATCCACCCGGCCACCAGGCACGCGGCCGACGCGAAGAGCAGGAGTCGGTCGGGGGTGCCCAGGCGTGCCCAGGCCACGAGGCCCGCGAGCGCGGCGAAGAGCCACGCCTCGGAGAGCAGGAGCTGGATGAGCCAGCGGCGCACCTGCTCGAGGCCCGCGACGCGAGAGTCCGGGCTAGGGGACAAGGCCTTCGTCCCGGGCGCGGCGGTAGAGGTCGGTCTTGGTCGGTGCGGAGACACCAGCGCGGGAGTACTTCGTGCGCACGCGTTTGATGTACTCCTGTGCGGTGGCGGCCTTGACGCCCATGCGCCTGGCGACTGCTTCGATCTTCAATCCCGAGGCGTAGAGGACCATCGCCTGCCGTTCGCGTTCGCTGAGCGGCACGCTCAATGTCTCGTCGCTTGACAGGATGGCGGCGACATCGCGCGAGGTCGAGGGCTGTCCCTGGAGCGCGAGGGCGAAGGCTTCTTCAAACTCCTCGCTCGAGGCCTGCTTGGAGACGAAGCCCAGCGCTCCAGCGAGCAGCGCTGCCCGGACGGTGGGCGCGTCGGCGAGTGCGCTGACGATGAGCACCCGGCAGCCCCCGTCGACGAGGTCCGATGCGTTGGTCACTGGTGATCGGCCGTCGCCAAGGTCGAGGTCGAGGATCGCGCAGTCCACCGGTTCTTCGGCATGCACAGCCAAGGCCTCATCGATGGAGGCACCCAGATAGGCAAAGGAAGCGTCGGGGAATGCCGTGAGGATCTTGGACCGGATGGCATCGCGCAGCAGGGGATGGTCATCGATGACCATGACCCGCGTGCTGGCGGCCGCGTCACTCACGTCCCGTGCTCCCC
Organism: uncultured Actinomyces sp.; assembly: GCA_964560615.1. Classification (GTDB taxonomy): domain Bacteria; phylum Actinomycetota; class Actinomycetes; order S36-B12; family S36-B12; genus Mxb001. The sequence goes on along the minus strand of CAZLMT010000176.1, from coordinate 1,905 downwards.
TCGCGTGATCCACCCCCCGGCGGTCCATCATGCCTGCTCGTCGTGGAAGAGGGGACACCCTTGAACTCATGCTCAGGGCGGCAGTGGGCACGCCGCCTGCGCTGTAGTGAAAGAGGGGACATCGAGCGGAAGCAACGGGCGATTTCCCCCCCTAGGGTCGAATGACCATGTCCCCCCTGCGTCGCTTCGTGGCATCCGGCCTTGCCGTGGCCACTGTCGCGGCCACGCTCGTGGCGGGGGCCACGGCCGCCGGCGCCTCCGGCCTGACCGCCATCACGCTCACGTCGTCGGCCTCCACGGTCGCGCCCGGATCAACGGTGAATCTCACTGCGGCAGCCCCGATCGCTCAAGCCGGATCGACGACGCAGCAGATCACGCAGATCATCGACCCGGCCAAGGTGAGGCTGACCGGCGTGTCCGACATCACCTATCCGTCAGGTTGGACGCTGTCGTACTGCTCGGGCGCCGCGACCGACTGCACGAATGCAGCGAACTTCTCGGCCGCTACTCCCGCAAACACCGCGGCGTGGGCCGACGTGAAAGCGGTCAAGGCGACCGGATCCATTGACTCCCAAGGCGAGAACGCCGGCCGACAGGTCGCGCAAGCCACGGTCACTGGTGGTGCCGTTGCCCAGACGCCGACCACTCTGCCATCCAGTGGCTTGGGACTGGATGGCTTCCGCGTGTTCTTCGATCCGGCGCGCACGCGAGTCTTCAACGTCTACCACCACACGTCAGGCGCCATCCTCGACTGCTACGTGGTGCTCTCCGGTCAGAGATGCGCAGGATTCCCCTTCGACTATGGCGGAAGGTCCGAGGAGGCATCGCTTGGCGTAGTTGTGGGGTCCACAGCATGGATCCATGGCACAGGTGGCCTCTACTGCGTCGAGTTGGCCGCAGTGCTCGCGAACTCCTCCAACACGGTGGGTGGTGGTGCGCCTGCCCGATGCTCTACGTCCGGCCTCGTCAGCCTCAAGACTGGAGCCGTCTTCACATGGTTCACCGGGGCCAGCGCTCTCGGGCAGTCGGCGGAGACCAAGCTCTACGCGCTCGATACCTACTCCACTCCGAATGCCATGGTCTATTGCGTCGACACGGCTACGCGCGCCCCGTGCTCGACTCCGACCCTCAATCCGCAGATTGCCGGAACGGGAACCCAGAGTTTCGACACCTCCAACATCTTCCAGTCGGGAGATCTGCTCTACGTCTCTGTTGCTCGCGGCAACGCGAACCCGGTCACGGAGCGTGTGACGTGCATCAGCATCTCCAGCGGAGCGAAGTGTCCAGGTTGGTCCACGGATGACAACTACTCCACAGCCACCAACTTAGGTCGGCAAGAGGGCAAGTTTATTCCCATTCCGTCCACTGCGGGTGGTGTGCGGGCTGTGTGCTACTTCCGCGCCACCCAGACGAGCCACAAGTGCTGGGAGCCCAACGGCACTCAGACTCTGGCTTCGGCGTACAACTTCCCCAACTTCGCGGATCGCGGG
>CAZLMT010000176.1:0-405 GCA_964560615.1 uncultured Actinomyces sp. | reverse complement strand
CGCCGACGCAGATCGGGACGCGCGTCTACTACGGGAATGCCCGGTGGACGGATCCAACCCCGGTGTTCACGAAAGCGGAGGTGATTTGCTACGACGCTGCGGCGAACGGCGGCACGGGCGGTCGGTGTAACGGTGCGACGGCGAATCTTTCCTCGGCGACCACCAAGAACTACGTGAACTACACCGTTACCCCTGATCCGGTCATTGCCAATTGCCTCTGGGTGACCCAGCACGACAACCCGGTCTTCAAGACGGTGAATATCCTCACCGGAGAACTCGGTTGCAGTGCTATCGCACCCCAGCGGACGACCTTCTCGGGCGCCACGGCGGTGCCTCGCATGGGGTGCTCGGCGACGTCGGCGATCCAGCAATGGGACTCCTTCACGCTGGATACCCCGACGAGCG
>CAZLMT010000175.1:1239-3588 GCA_964560615.1 uncultured Actinomyces sp. | reverse complement strand
CCGTATGTCGCTGGACATGTCGACGTCGATGGAGCGCTCGCGACGAGGGTCGATAGGAGGGAGGGGATGGACGATGTGCACGTCCAGGGGTTCGGGTGCAGAGAGAGCGGAAGCGCTGATGGCGTCATCGGGCTCGGCGCGGCGCCAGCGACCGTCATGCACGAGTGGCACGTTGATTGCTCGCCCGTCGGTAAGGCGCACGATGGCGATCGCCGTTCCCTCGCCGAGCGGAGTGACATCCTCTACGGCCGTCCAGGCGAGAACCTGCCCGCGACCCAGGGGAGGTAGGAGACTGTCGGCAGGGACGCCTGACAGATCGTCGCGTACCTCGTCGAGCAGCATCAGGGCACCTCGACCGGGTCTCTCCTCCACCACCGCAGCGCGAGCAATTCGGCGATGAGGGGCTCGGCGAGCATGCGCGCGATCGGAGAGCCGGCCAGTGGCAGATGAAGCTCGCCAGGCAGCGCCAGTGGCTGGCCGACACTGACGACGCGAGAGCCACGCTTGCGCAGCCAGTCGGCCGCCTGGTCATCCCAGCGTGAGCCGGTGAAGACGACGCACCGGTAGTCCGTCGTCAGGGTGAGGTAGACGTCGACGTGGCTCCAGTCGCCGGTCTCGCAGCCGACCGCGCGACGCCGAGGAATTTCACGGACCATGAGCGCCGACTGCAGCGCTGAGCCGATGCGGCTCTCGGGTGCGATCCAGTAGGTCGTTTCCGCGGGCGCCAGCACCTCGTCGATCGCGTCGAGCCACGCTAGGTCGGCCAGGAGACTTCTCGTGAGCGCCGCCGCCTCGCGACAGTCCTGCGCGATGCGTCGCCGGTCCTCGCCCATCGCGAGGAGCAGGGCGATGGTGTGCCGGTAAGTGCGGCAGGCGACCTCGCCGGTCTCGTCGCCAGCGGACATGGGGACGACGACATCGGCTTCACGCGCGAGCGCCGAGTCTTCGCTGTTGACTAGGGCCACGCGCTGGGTGCCAGGCAGCAGCCGCTCCGCTCGCTCGAGTGTCTCTGCCGATCTGCCCGAGGCGGAGATGAGCACCGCGGACGTGCCCTCGCCTCCCGGCCAACCGGGATCGGTCGACGCCATTTCGACCGTAGCGCCGACTTGGGCCGCACGCAGCCAACCCGCTGCGGTGCGCGCCGCGTACGTAGAAGAGCCCATCCCGGTGAGCAGCGGTTGCCGGGAGTGCAGGCCATCCCAGGGATCTTCGGCGTCGAGGCGTACGGCGAGGCCTTCTAGCCTGTCGGGAATCGCGGCGAGGTCTCTTTCGAAGAGGTCCGGCTGCATCAGCGAGCCGCGGACTGCCCGAGGTCGGCGATGATCTCCGCCTCCCGGCGCACGCCGTCCTCGGCGCGGATCTGCTGGGAGATATCCGCCATCCGTTCCCGCAGTGGGGTGTTTGCGAGTAGACCGTCGATGGCGCTCTCAAACTCCGCCTTCTCCACGCGGTAGGTGTCAAGTCGCTTGCCGAAACCCGTTTCATCGACGCGCTGGGCATTGTCGTACTGGTCCCAGAAGAGCGGAAGCAACACCATGGGCTTGCCAAAGTGGAACGACTCGCATGTGGTGTTGTTGCCGCCGTGCGTGATGACGAGATCAACCCTGTCGAGGAGGGTGGTCTGCGGGACCATGCTTGCCCCCCACATGTTGTCGGGCAGGTCCCATTCGTCTGATCGTGGCCCCTTGCTGACAATGAAGCGGTGGGGGCTGTCGGCGAGGAAGCCAGTAAGCCGTTGCATGAGGTCGACATCGGCACCGCCGAGGGATCCGAGAGAGAGGTAGATCAGTGAGCCGTCCCCCTCCGCGATGTGGGCGGGCAGGTCGACCGGCTGCTCGGTGCGGCGTACCGATGACTGCACTCTGTGCCAGGTTGCATCCAGCGGACGGCGATCGAGGTAGTCGATGACCTCCGGGTAGATGTAGATGTTGGAGTCTCCGACGTAGTTGAACTCGCCCTCAGGCAGCGCGGGTGCTCCGGACTCAAGCGAGAACTCGTTGTACTCCTGCCAAACCCCTGCAGTAGCGCGCGCGTACTCATCGCGCCACGCCTGCCACTGCGAAGAGTCGTCGGCGAGGAGTCCCGAGAGGGCAGGAGGGATGCTTGGACCAGTCATCTCGAGCGGCTGACAGGACACGACCCGGACGAACGGGCGTCCGGCCGCCCGGAGCGCAGGGAAAGCAGACACGTTGTCCTGGACGATGATGTCGGGGTTGATTTCATCGACGATGGCAGCAAACTGGGGATTTGCGTACTTCGCGCCGTCCATGAGACTGCGCCAGACGGGCTCAAGGAAGGTCGTGATCTGCTCGTAGGTGCTCTTGCGGAACTCCGTGGAGGACTAGCGGA
>CAZLMT010000175.1:459-1229 GCA_964560615.1 uncultured Actinomyces sp. | reverse complement strand
AAACTGACCCGCAGCGGCCTCCTCTTCAGGCGGGGGAGCCATGGAGACGAGACGCTCCTCGATGCCGAGGGGCTCGATCTTGCCGGCCCAGGATTCCTCGGCGGCGAAGACGACGCGATGGCCCATGCGGATGAGCTCGGCACCGATGCCGATGCAGTTGTTGGTAGGTCCGTAGGCGCTCTCGGCGGCCAGCAGCACAGTGAGGGGTCGATCAGACATGGTGCCTCCGCGGTCAGTCGTCGATACGGTCTAGCGGGATCATGCCCCGCCCGGCAAGTTCGGAGAAGAAGAGGTCGAGCGGCATGGTGAGCTCCGGACCGTGGACCCCGGTGCAAAGGGCCCGGCCCGAGGCCATGATCTGTGCGGCGATCGACGGCGGTACGCCGGTGACCCAGGCTCCTCCCGAGAACTCACCGGATGGCGGATCAGTCACCTCGATGTCGCAGGTCACCGTGACCGGCGCTCCTCCCCGACTCCCCGAGGTGATGACCCGGAACCACTCGATCGCGTCTGGGTCAGCTGTCGCGACCTCGTTGCGCGCCTGGCGAGCGAGCACGGCGATCAGGACGTCGGCCGGGCGGACGCTCACGCCATCGACCACGACCGGCTCCTCGCTGGCGAGTCCGGCCGCCACGAAGGACAGCAGGCGCACGTGGTCGGCCGGCGCCAGGCCGAGACGCCATTCCACGCGCTGAATGCCGCGGTCGGCGTAGGAGCGCGGCAGTGTCGCTGGTTCTGAGTGGATCGTGTAGACGCACTCCACCTCGCCG
>CAZLMT010000175.1:0-297 GCA_964560615.1 uncultured Actinomyces sp. | reverse complement strand
ATCGACAGCGTGGCGGTGAGCCCGGCCTCGACGAAGCGGTCATGCCAGCCGTATTGGCGCACGGCCACGTGGAAGAGACCGCCCAGATCGGTGTAGTGCGCGCCCACCTGGAGGCAGGCCTCCATGACGGCGATGTTGTGAGCATGCCCTGACGCGTTGACCACGGCGTCGCATCCGTCGAGGCACTCGGCCAGAGCGACGTCAATGCCGCGCGGGATGAGGGCGGCGCCCCGACCGGACAGCCGCTGGGCTAGCGCGCTCGCACGCTCGGCGTCGGGATCGACAATGACGATCTCG
>CAZLMT010000174.1:1272-3588 GCA_964560615.1 uncultured Actinomyces sp. | reverse complement strand
GACGCCATGAACGGCGAGCTCATCCGAGAGCTTGACGAGGTTGCCGCGTGACTTGCTCATCGCCGAGCCGTCCATGACGACCATGCCCTGGTTGAGCAGGCGGGTGAAGGGCTCCGTGAAGTCGACCATTCCCATGTCGTAGAGCACCTTGGTGAAGAAGCGGCTGTAGAGCAGGTGCAGGATCGCGTGGGTGACGCCGCCGACGTACTGATCGACGGGCATCCACTTCTTGGCCGCCTCCACGTCGAAGGGGCCGTCCGCCTTGTGCGGGTCGAGGTAGCGCAGGTAGTACCAGGAGGAGTCGACGAAGGTGTCCATCGTGTCGGGGTCGCGCTGGGCACCGGCACGGCCGCAGCGCGGGCAGGTGACCGTCGCCCACTCGGTGGCGGCACCGAGTGGCGACGTGCCCTTGGGCTTGAGGTCGAGGCCCTGCGCGGGCGGCAGGGTGACGGGCAGCTGATCCAGGGGGACCGGCACTTCACCGCAATCGACGCAGTGCACGATCGGGATCGGCGTACCCCAGTAGCGCTGGCGGGAGATCAGCCAGTCGCGCAGTCGGTAGTTGATGGACGCCTTGCCCGTGCCTCGCTGACCCAGGACGTCGATGATCGCCGCGATCGCCTCGGCCTTGTCGAGCCCGTCGAGCGGACCGGAGTTGACGTGGGGACCGTCGTCGGCGGTCGCCACGCCGGTCTCATTCGGGTCCTCGCCCGCGTCGACGACGACGCGCACGGGCAGGTCGAAGGCCTTGGCGAAGTCCAGGTCACGCTGGTCGTGGGCCGGCACCGCCATGATCGCGCCGGTGCCGTAGTCGGCCAGCACATAGTCCGATGCCCAGACAGGGATGCGCTCGCCGTTGACCGGGTTGATCGCGTAGCGGTGCAGGAAGACGCCGGTCTTGTCGCGGTCGGTGGCCAGGCGGTCCATCTCAGAGGACTGCTTGACCTTCTCCAAATACGCCGCGAACTCAGCCTCGGCCTCTGTGCCCGCGGCCAGCTCCGCCGCGAGATCGGAATCGACGGCAACGACGAAGAAGGTCGCGCCGTAGAGCGTGTCGGGGCGCGTGGTGAAGACCGTGACCGGCTCGTCGCGGCCCTCGATGACGAAGTCGACCTCGGCGCCCGTGGATCGGCCGATCCAGTTGCGCTGCATGAGCAGCACCTTCTCCGGCCACTTCCCCTCGAGCTGAGCCATGTCGTCGAGCAGGCGGTCGGCGTAGTCGGTGATCTTGAGGTACCACTGCGTCAGCTTCTTCTTGGTGACGGCTGTGTCGCAGCGCTCGCACAGTCCCTGCACGACCTGCTCGTTGGCGAGCACGGTCTGGCAGTTGGGGCACCAGTTGACGTTGGATGCCTTGCGATAGGCCAGGCCGCGCTCGTACATCTGCAGGAAGAACCACTGGTTCCAGTGGTAGTACTCCGGATCGCAGGTGTTGAGCACGCGATCCCAGTCGAAGGAGCACGCGTATCGCCGCATGGACGCCTTCTGCTGGGCGATGTTGTCGTAGGTCCACAGGCCCGGATCCTCACCGCGGCGGATCGCGGCGTTCTCCGCGGGCAGGCCGAAGGCGTCCCAGCCGATGGGGTGCATGACGTTGTAGCCGCGCTGCACCCAGTAGCGGGCGACGACATCACCGAGTGCGTATGCCTCCGCGTGACCCATGTGGAGGTCACCCGATGGGTAGGGGAACATGTCGAGGACGTACTTGGTCGGCCGCGGATCGCCCTCGATGCCCGAGCGGAAGGGCTGAAGGTCGTCCCAGACCGGCAGCCACCGGTCCTGGATCACCTCGACGTCGTACGTCTCTCGCGTGTCGTCCATAGCGGGGGCGACTCTACCGACCGCGCTCTCGCTAGCCTGAGGCCACGGGCAGGCGTCCTTCCTGAGAGGTAGAAGCCGTGGCGGAAACAGTGATCCAGCGCAAGGCAGTGGGCATCGTGTGGCTTCTCGCCGCCATCGCCGGAATCGTGCTGGCGTTCGTCGCCCAGCCCATCGGCGAGTGGGGGCCTTTCGGGATCCTGCTGGCCGTCGTCCTCGCCTTCCTCGGCCTGACCGGCCTGTGGATAGCGGTGACGGGCAAGGGACGAATCCTGGGCCGGAGCCTCAGCCCGAAGGCGAACCGCATCGTGGCCGTCATCGGGCTGATCGCCGCCACCCTGCTGATCATCTCCAACGTTGTCAGCGACTGGGCCAACTGGACGGCAGTGGATGTGCTGACCATCGCGGTGTGGGTCGCCATCGGGGCGATGTTCATCGAGGGGATCGTCGCCACGCGGAAGACCGCTTGATGCTCGCGCCCTAAAGGCCGTCGAGCCC
>CAZLMT010000174.1:0-1262 GCA_964560615.1 uncultured Actinomyces sp. | reverse complement strand
CTTGCCCTCGGGTGCCGGATCCATCGGAGGCAGCGGCATTCCCAACTCCTCCATGACCGCGCGCAAAGTCGCGGGGCGGTCCGTGATGATGCCGTCCACCCCCATGGCAATCATTGCTCGCATCTGCTCGGCATCGTTCACTGTGTATGGAGTGACGCGCATCCCCAGGCTGTGGGCCTCCTGGACGACCTCGGGCGTGACCTCCTTGTAGTACGGCGAATACACATCGGCGTCGATTGCGGCCGCGGCCTGCACGGGGCTGTTGCCGAAGTCCTTGAGGTCCAGACCGGCCATCCACGGCGAGGGACGATCCGCGTCGGGCCACTGGTAGTCGCCCTCATCACCCTCCAGATTCCACGACGGCTGATTGGCCGTCAGCGCGACGGTCGCGACGCGCGGATCGATCCGCTTCATCTCTTGGAGGGTGCGCCAGTCGAAGGACTGGATCATGATCCGGTCCTGCAGGTCGTACTCGACCGCGAGGTCGTAAATGGCGTGAGTCCACTCTTCCGGTGTCGGATTCGCAGGGTTCACGACGTACGGCGTCGACTTGGTCTCGAGACTGAGGAAGACGTCGTCATTGCCCCAGTCCTTCACCAGCTGGAAGACCTCTTCGAGAGTCGGGATCGTGGCACCGGGCACCGGCTTCTGCGTCTTGCCGTGCGCCTCCCAGTAGCCGTACGGGGCGTCAGGACTCATGGCTCCGACGTCGAACTTCCGGAGGTCCTCCAGCGTCGTGTAGCGGATATCGGGCTCTTCGTCGGTGGAGAGGAATCGGCCCCACGGATTCTTGGCGAGGAACCACGACACTCTCCTGTTGTGATTGATCACCGGCACGTCGTCCGCCGTGATCACCACGTCCATCTCCAGGGTGGTCACGCCGACCGACAGGGCGTAGGCGAAGGCCGGCAGAGTGTTCTGGGGCCGGGCGTCGCGACCGCCCATGTGCGCCTGGAGGTCGAATCCCGACGGCAGATTGACCGGCCCGCTGGGCGTCTCGGACGAGCAACCCACCGCTCCGAGAGTGACGGCGACTACCAGCACCGGGCCAAGGAAGTGACGAAGTCGAGGCCCGGCCATGGGCTTGAGGTTAAAGCACCAGGGTGGGGATAGAGAAGACGAAGCCCGCCTGTGCGAGCTGGTAAGTCACCATCACGGCAACCCTCCCGCCGGGCGCCGATCCGACGAAGCGAGCCCACGCGAGCAGGGTGTCGGACGCCATGAAGAGCAGTGCGGCGATACCTGCGACGGTCGACCATGAC
>CAZLMT010000173.1:2988-3640 GCA_964560615.1 uncultured Actinomyces sp. | reverse complement strand
CCGCCGTTTCGGTGACTCCCTCGTCCCCCTTGACGAGTCCCTGTGCCAGTGCGCGGTGGACCTGTCGGGCCGGCCCTATCTCGTGCACGTGGAGCCCGAGATCGTGGAGCTCATCGGCTCCTACGACACCACCCTGACGCGCCACATCTTCGAGTCGTTCGTCGCCACCGCGCAGATCACACTGCACGTCCGTGTCCTCAATGGTCGCAATGCCCACCACGTCGTGGAGGCGCAGTTCAAGTCGTTCGCGCGTGCGTTGCGCGACGCCGTGGCCCTTGATCCCCGCGTCGTCGGCGTGCCCTCGACCAAGGGCACGCTGTCGAGCCACGAGTCCGCGGAGGCGTGATGGGCTGGACCGCCGTACTCCTGCTCGCCCTCGCCGCCTTCCTCGCGGGTGGTGTCTACTCCATGGCTAAGCAGGGCAAGCGCAATGCCGCGGTGATCTTGGGCATCCTGGCCGTGATGGCACTCATCGGCGGCGCCCTCTATGCCTGGGATGCCATCTGATGCCATCCGTCGTCGTCCTCGACTACGGCTCCGGCAACCTCCGCTCCGCGCAGCGTGCACTCGAGCGGGCCGGTGCCAACGTGACGGTGACCGCGGAGGCCGACGCGGTGCTGGCGGCCGATGGCCTCGTGGTGCCCGGAGTGGG
>CAZLMT010000173.1:0-2978 GCA_964560615.1 uncultured Actinomyces sp. | reverse complement strand
GTGCATGGCCGGTCTGACCGGGGTCGATGGGCCGAAGCTGATCGGGCGTCGCCTGGCCGGCGAGCGTCCCGTGCTGGGCATCTGCGTGGGCATGCAGGTGCTCTTCGACGCGGGAGTCGAGCACGGGGTCGAGACACCAGGGCTCGCCGAGTGGCCGGGGACCGTGGAGCGACTGCAGGCGGACGTCCTGCCGCACATGGGCTGGAACACCGTCGCCCCTCCGGAGGAGTCGCGGATGTTTGAGGGCGTGCGAGAGGAGTACTTCTACTTCGTGCACTCCTACGGCGTGCTGCACTGGAGCCTGCCGCCCTCCGACCTCATGGCAGCACCGGGTGTGACGTGGACGACCTACGGCACTCCCTTCGTGTCGGCGGTCGAGAACGGCCCCCTCTGGGCCACGCAGTTCCATCCGGAGAAGTCCGGGGACGCCGGCGCACGTGTGCTCCGCAACTGGCTCGGGACCCTGGGCTAGGCATGGCCAAAGAGCGCGCGCGCAAGCGCGCTGAGCGCGAGGCCACCGCGGCTCGAGAGCGCGAGCAGCGCGCGCGTCGACGCGCGCGCAAGGATCGCATCGAGCGAGTGCGCCAGTCGGTCGCCGGTGCGATCCCCGATCGACCCCGGGTCACCCCAGGGTTGCTCGCCCGACGTCGCCGACGGCGCCTCACCGCCTTCGTGCTCGGCATCATCGCCATCCAGGTGCTCACCTGGCCCTTCCTGCCGTCGTGGACCGGTCGCCTCGTCGTCCTCGGACTGACACTGCTCGCGGCGCCCGTGGTGTGGGTCCTCAGCTTCGGCCGCGTCTAGGGCGCCGACTAAGGTGACGGAATGTCCCTAGGAACCCGCTTCGAGTTGCTCCCCGCCGTCGACATCGCCGACGGCACCGCCGTCCGCCTCGTCCAGGGCGAGGTGGGCACGGAGACGTCGTACGGCGATCCCGTCGCCGCGGCGCGGCAGTGGGTGGATCAGGGCGCCTACTGGCTTCATGTGGTCGACCTCGATCGGGCCTTTGGCCGCGGCACCAACGCCGATCAGGTCGCGGCCATCGTGCGCGATGTCCGGGATCGCTGCCATGTCGAGGTGGCCGGAGGTATTCGCGATGACGAGTCCCTGGCGGCCGCGCTTGCGACAGGCGCGCACCGGGTCGTGATCGGCACCGCCGCGATGGAGTCCCCCGATTGGGTCGCCCGCGTCATCGCCGAGCACGGTGACCGCATCGCCGTGTCGCTCGACGTCCGCGGCACGACGCTCGCGGCTCGCGGCTGGACCCAGGAGGGCGGCGATGTCTTCGAGGCCATCGATCGACTCGACGCAGCGGGTTGCGCCCTCTACATCGTGACCGACGTGGAGCGCGACGGCACGATGCACGGGCCGCACTTCCACCTCCTCCACCGCATCTGCAAGCACACCTCGACCCCGGTCATCGCCTCGGGCGGCATCGCCACGCTCGAGGATGTGCACAAGCTCGTCGAGATGGTCCCCCAGGGGATTGCCGGTGCTGTCGTGGGCCGGGCGCTCTACGACGGTGCCTTCACCTTCCCCGAACTCGTCGCTGCCATCGAGCCCAGGATCGACCTGTGGACCTGGGGTCCGCCGCAGCCGTGAGCCTCGCCGTTCGCGTGATCCCCTGCCTCGATGTCGACGCGGGGCGCGTCGTCAAGGGCGTCAACTTCGAGGGGCTTCGTGACGCGGGGGATCCCGTGGAGTTGGCCCACCGTTACGACGCCGAGGGTGCTGATGAGCTCGTCTTCCTCGACATCACGGCCTCGTCGGATGCGCGCGAGACGACATATGACATGGTCCGCCGGACTGCAGATCAGGTCTTCATCCCGCTCACCGTCGGGGGCGGTGTGCGCTCGGTCGCGGACTTCGATCGCCTGCTCCGGGCGGGGGCCGACAAGGTCAGCCTGAGTACCGCTGCCGTCCAGGGTCCGGAGCTCATCGACGAGGCTGCACGCCAGTTCGGCTCCCAGTGCGTGGTCCTGTCCGTCGACACTCGTCGCGCGCCGGGCACTGCTTCGGGCTTCGAGGTCACCACCCACGGGGGCCGCGAAGGCACGGGACTCGACACTCTCGCGTGGGTGAGCGAAGCGGTGGACCGCGGGGTGGGGGAGATCCTCCTCAACTCGATGGACGCCGATGGCACCCGTGACGGATTCGACCTGGATCTCATCCGCGTGGTCCGCGAGCGCGTGAATGTCCCGATCATCGCGAGCGGAGGGGCGGGGGAGGCCGCCCATGCGGTGCCCGCGGTTCATGCGGGGGCCGATGCCGTGCTCGCGGCGAGCATCTTCCACTTCGGGCACGTCACGATCGCCGAGGTCAAGCGTGCACTCGCGTCCGCGGGACTCCCGGTGCGCCCGGCGGGCGCGCCGGCCTCCCGATAGCGGACAATGGCGTGATGAGCGAGGTGCGCTACGACGATCGCGGCCTGGTGCCGGTCGTCGTGCAGCAGTGGGACACCGGTGAGGTGCTCATGCTCGCGTGGATGGACGACGAGGCGCTGCGGCGCACGCGCGAGACAGGTCGCGCGACCTACTGGTCTCGCAGTCGGCAGGAGTACTGGGTCAAGGGCGAGACATCGGGCAACGTCCAAGAAGTCCGCGAGGTGCGTGTCGACTGCGACGGCGACACGGTGCTCCTGCTCGTGGATCAGCACGGGGTCGCATGCCACACCGGGTCACGGACCTGCTTCACGCCCCTGCCGGACTCTCGCGCATGAGCGAGCGTCGCGCCTGGGGCTTCCCCCTTCCCGCCCCGGGAGGCACTGCCCCCGGCCTCGACCGCTTCCGCGAGCTGGCTCCCGGCCGTCGCGTGATCCCGGTCGTGCGCAGGCTCCTCGCCGACGGAGAGACTCCGGTCGGGCTCTATCGCAAGCTCGCACAGGAGCGACCGGGGACCTTCCTCTTGGAGTCCGCCGAACACGGCCGGGCGTACTCCCGCTTCTCCTTCATCGGTGTCCGCAGCAGCGCCCTCCTCAC
>CAZLMT010000172.1:2300-3642 GCA_964560615.1 uncultured Actinomyces sp. | reverse complement strand
GCTCGAGGCCGACGAGTGTGTAGAGCGATCCCGCCGTGCCGTGCCGGCGCGTGAGCACGATGAAGGCGATGGCGATCGTGGCGATAGGCACGAGGGCAATGACGTAGACCAGCGGCACCGCCCCGCCGACCTGCTCGGCCATGGCCTGGGGGTTCAGGCTCACCGACATGCTCGGGCCCACGACGGCAAGTGACACGGCAATGGCGCCGAAGAGCCCGAGGTTGCGCACGAGTCCGGTCGGCATGTGGTCGGTCGGGCGCGCAGGTTCGCGAGGAGTGGCCATGGCGTGGGACCTTAGCGGCCCAGTCCCGTCGCTCCTCGGGCTTCGGCAACGCAGTCACCGCGCGATGGCCTAAGGTCGTCGCCCATGACCAGCATCGCCCTTACCGCAGCGCCAGTGACCACCCTCGACGTCGACGCCCTCATCGTCGGCATCACCGCCAATGGCAAGAAGCGCATCGAAGGCCCCCCGGCACTGCCTGCCGACGTGCGCACCTCCCTCGAGAAGTCCCTCGAGGCGTTGGGCGCCACGGGCAAGTTCGGCGAGATCACGCGCATCCCCGGCACGGGACTGGTGAAGGCACGCATGATCGTGGCCGTCGGCCTCGCAGACATGCGCATCCTGGATTACGAGAAGGCACGCCGCGTAGCCGGCGCAGCACTGCGGAGTCTCGCGGGCAGCGCATCGGTCGCCATCGTCGTGACAGCTCCCGACGGGCCTCGCGTAGAAGCCATCGCCGAGGGCGCACTGCTCGGCAACTACGCCTTCCACGCCTTCCGAGGTGCGAGCGCCGCCAGCCAGCCCACCCCCGTGCAGCGAATCCTCATCACGGGCGACCCCAAGGACAAGGAGCAGGCCGCCGCGCTTGCACGCGCCGAGATCATCGCCGAGGCCGTCAACTACGCGCGCGATCTCGTCAACACTCCCCCTTCCGCGCTTCCCCCCGAGGAGATTGCCCAGCAGGCGATCGAGGCCGTGCGCAAGCTGCCCGTGGGTGTCGAGGTCTGGGACGAGGAGTCCCTGGCGCGAGATGAATTCGGCGGGATCCTCGCCGTCGGTCAGGGTTCGGCGAATCCTCCGCGCCTCATCCGGCTGGAGTACGCCCCCAAGGGTGCGAAGCGCTCGATCGCGATCATCGGCAAGGGCGTGACCTTCGACTCGGGAGGCCTCTCCCTCAAGCCGCCGAAGGCGATGGAGACGATGAAGTGCGACATGAGCGGGGCCGCTGCGGTCATCGCCGCGGTCAGCGCCATCGCGCAGTTGAAGCTCAAGGTCAAGGTCATCGGCTGGATCCCCACCGTGGAAAACATGCCGGGTGGTCACGCGCAGCGCCCCGGCGAT
>CAZLMT010000172.1:0-2290 GCA_964560615.1 uncultured Actinomyces sp. | reverse complement strand
GGTCCTCAACACCGACGCCGAGGGGCGCCTCATCCTCGCCGATGCCCTCGTCGCCGCGTCTGAGGAGGAGCCCAACCTCATCGTCGACGCTGCCACGCTCACGGGCGCGCAGACCGTCGCGCTCGGCGACCGGACCTCCGGGATCATGGCCAACGACGACGACCTGCGCGTCGCGATCTACGAGACGTCGAAGCGCGCCGGCGAGACCATGTGGCACATGCCCATCCCCGAGGAGTCACGCGGCACCCTCGACTCCCCCATTGCCGACATCAAGAACATCGGCGACGGCAAGGGCGGCATGCTCAGCGCCGCTGCCTTCCTCCGCGAGTTCGTGCCGGAGGGGCAGCCCTGGGCCCACCTCGACATCGCGGGGCCGGCCTTCAATGACGGCGCGCCCTACGGCTACACCCCGAAGGGCGGGACAGGGGCCGCGGTGCGGACCTTCATCCAGGCAGCCGAGGACGTCGCCGAGGGCCACCTGCCCTGAGGGCAGCGCCTTGGGCGGACGGTGAAAGGATGACCCCCACATCGATGTGAGGGGAGCCGCCGTGCCTGAGGCCGACGTCGTCATCCTGGGAGGCGGCAGCGGGGGCTACGCCTGCGCGCTGCGGGCCTCGCAGTTGGGGCTCTCCGTCGTCCTCATCGAGAAGGGCAAGCTCGGCGGCACCTGCCTGCACCGCGGCTGCATCCCGACTAAGGCACTCCTCCATGCCGCCGAGGTCGCACCGTCACCGTCGACGGCACGGCGTACACCGGCCAGGCGGTCGTGCTGGCTACCGGCTCCTACGCCCGCAGCCTGCCCGGCCTGGAGATCGGCGGTCGCATCATGACCTCCGACCAGGCACTCACCCTCGACTACGTGCCGGGCAAGGTGATCGTGCTCGGCGGCGGGGTCATCGGCGTGGAGTTCGCGAGCGTCTGGAAGTCCTTCGGCTCCGACGTCCACATCATCGAGGGCCTCCCCCGCCTGGTGCCGGCCGAAGATGAAGCCATCTCCAAGGCCTTCGAGCGCGCCTACCGCAAGCGCAAGATCGACTTCACCACCGGCGTGCGCTTCCAGTCGGCGACTCAGGACGACTCGGGTGTCCACGTCACGCTGGAGAACGGCGAGACCCTGGACGGCGACATCCTGCTCGTCGCCGTCGGACGTGGCCCGCAGACCGACGGCCTCGGCTTCGAGGAGGCCGGCATCGCGATGGAGCGCGGCTGGGTGCTCGTCGACGAGCGCCTGCGCACCAACGTCGCCGGGGTCTACGCCGTCGGCGACATCACGCCCGGCCTGCAGCTCGCTCATCGCGGCTTCCAGCAGGGCATCTTCGTCGCCGAGGAGCTCGGCGGCCTCTCACCGCGTCCCATCCCCGACGTCGACATCCCCCGCGTCACCTACTCCGAGCCCGAGATCGGCTCGGTGGGCCTCACCGAGGCGCAGGCACGCGAGCAGTTCGGCGCGGACGCGGTCTCCGTCTACGAATACAACCTCGGCGGCAATGGCAAGAGCCAGATCCTCGCCACGACAGGCTTCATCAAGCTGGTGCAGCGCACGGATGGGCCGGTCGTCGGAGTGCACATGATCGGCTCGCGCATTGGCGAACAGATCGGCGAGGCTCAGCTCATCGTCAATTGGGAGGCCTACCCCGAGGACGTCGCCTCCCTCGTGCACGCGCACCCAACCCAGAATGAGGCGATGGGCGAGGCCTTCCTCGCCCTCGCCGGCAAGCCCCTGCACGCCCACGCCTGACGCGATCGCTCGAAGGAGTCCCATGCCCGTCTCGGTCACCCTCCCCGCCCTCGGTGAGTCCGTCACCGAAGGCACCGTCACGCGCTGGCTCAAGCAGGTAGGCGACACAGTCGCCGCCGACGAGCCCCTGGTCGAGGTCTCCACCGACAAGGTCGACACCGAGATCCCGGCCCCCGCCAGCGGTGTGCTCCTCGCCATCCGCGTGCCCGAGGACACCACCGTCGCCGTCGGCGCCGAGCTCGCCGTGATCGGCGATGCCTCCGAAGCAGGCACGCCCGCGCCAGCTCCGACCGCACCCGAGCCCGTGGCCGCACCCGCACCTGCCGCAGCAGCGCCTGCTGCACCGGCGCCTGCCCCAGCGCCAGCACCCGTGGTCGCGAGTGGAGCGGGCACCACCTCCGTGCTGCTCCCCGCCCTGGGTGAGTCCGTCACCGAGGGCACCGTCACGCGCTGGCTGAAGAAGGTCGGCGAAGCCGTCGCTGCCGACGAGCCCCTGGTCGAGGTGTCCACCGACAAGGTCGACACCGAGATCCCCGCTCCTGCAGGCGGCAT
>CAZLMT010000171.1:0-3686 GCA_964560615.1 uncultured Actinomyces sp. | reverse complement strand
CGGCTCACTCCTGCGCTCGCACCGCCGTGGCGTCATGCCGCGCGTCGCGATGAACATTCGCTTCTTCGCTGAGTACGCCGTCAACGACCTGAAGCATCCGGAGTTCGAGACGCGGGGCCACACCAACGTCGTCTCCTGGGATCCCGCGGGAGTCGCGGCGATCATCACGCCGTGGAATGCCCCGCTCATGCTCGCCACCTGGCGCATCGGCCCGGCACTCGCCTCCGGCGACACCGTGGTGCTCAAGCCACCGGAGTGGGCGCCGCTCACCGCGAGCCTCTTCGCCGAGGTCACCGCTGAGGCCGGCATGCCGCCCGGTGTCTTCAACGTCGTCCAGGGCATCGGCACCGAGGCCGGCGCCGCGCTCGCGGGGCACCCGGGCGTCTCGCGCATCTGCTTCACCGGCTCCGTGCCCACCGCCAAGGCCGTCGCCCGCGCAGCAGCGGACAACCTCACGCCGCTGTCCTTCGAGCTGGTGGCAAGTCGCCGACGATCGTCATGGACGACGCCGACCTCGGCATCGCCGCCGAGATCGCAGCGGAGCAGTACGACAACGCCGGCCAGGTGTGTCTCGCCGGCACGCGCCTGCTCGTGCACTCCTCGATCGCGCAGGAGTTTGCCGAGCGACTCGCCGCGAAGGTGCGCGAGATTCGCCAGGGTGACCCGCGCGAGGAGTCCACCGACCTCGGCCCGCAGATCCATCCGGTGCACCTTGAGCGCGTCGCGGGATTCGTCGAGCGCGCGAAGGCCGACGGTGCGCAGGTCGCCTTCGGTGGCGAGCGCGTCGAGCCCGTCGCGGGCGGCTACTACTACGCGCCCACGCTCATCACCGGCGCCGCACTGGGCTCAGAGATCCTCACGAGCGAGGTCTTCGGCCCGGTGCTCACCATGCAGACCTTCAGCACCGAGGACGAGGCGATCGCCCTGGCCAACAACACCGACTACGGCCTCGCGGCCACGCTGGTGTGTGGCGACCGTCCGCGCGCGGAGCGCATCGCCGGACAGCTCGTCGCCGGCACGGTCTGGGTCAACTGCTTCTTCGTCCGCGACCTGCGCGCCCCCTTCGGCGGCTCCCGCAAGTCGGGCATCGGCCGCGAGGGCGGCGTGTGGTCCTTCGACTTCTACGCTGACGTCAAGAACACCTGCTATTCGCCGAACGGCTGGAGGTAGTCATGGGAGAGGTCGTCGCCGCGGCGCTGCTCTCGCACGTGCCCACGATCATGCTTCCCCAAGAGGTCCGCTACGAGCTCAATGACGGCAAGGAGATCTCGATCGTCACCGGGCTGGAGCGGCTGCGCAAGGAGAAGTTCGAGACCCTCGACTACGACACGGTCATCGTGCTCGACTCGCACTGGTTCACGACGGTCGAGTTCGTCGTCACGTCACATGCCCGTCGCGCTGGCCTCTTCACCGCGGAGGAGCTGCCCCGCGGCATGTGCCGGATCCCCTTCGAGTGGCGCGGCGACCCCGAGCTCGCCGAGGCCATCGCCGCGCGCGGGGAGCCCAATGGCACGTGGATCACCGCCATCGACGACGAGTACCTCCCGCTCTACTACCCCTCGCTCAACCTCTGGAGCTACCTCGGCAAGGGCATGGACAAGCGCTGGATCTCCGTGAGCGTCTGCCAGACCGGTGAGACCGACGATTTCCTGCGCGTGGGGCGCGCCATCGGCGAGGCGGTCGCCGCGAGCGATCGCAAGGTGATCCTCATCGCCACCGGTTCGCTGTCGCACACGTTCTACAAGCTCAAGGAGTTGCGCAAGCACGAGTCGAGCGACCCCTCGCACATCATCAGCCAGAAGGCCCGCGACATGGACATGGAGCGGCTCGGCTGGTTTGCCGAGGGCCGTCACGACCGCGTGCTCGAGACGATGCCGGAGTTCATGACCGTGCGACCCGAGGCGATGTTCGCCCACTACCTCATGATGGCCGGGGCCATGGGCGAGGCCGACTTCATCGCACCCGGCGTGCAGTACAGCGACTACGAGAACGCCATCGGCACCAGCCAGGTCCACGTGTGGTTCGACCGTCCCGCGACCGGATGGACGAAGCAGAAGGCGAGCGCATAGTGCCCGAGTACCGCCGCATCCTGCGCGATGGCTACCCCTGCGAGGTACGCCGCGAGGGCGACACCCTGGTAGCCGGCGATGGCCGCGAGGTCGGCGTCGATGAGGCGATACACCTCCCGCCCACCGAGCCCACCAAGATCATCGCGGTGCACCTCAACTACGCCAGCCGCACCGAGGAGTTCATGACCAAGCTCCCGCCGGCACCGACGTACTTCCATAAGCCCATCACCGCGCTCAATTCGCACAAGGCCGGTGTGGTGCGCCCCGCGGGATGCAAATGGCTCAACTACGAGGGCGAGATCGTCATCGTCATCGGCCGCACGTGCCGCAATATCTCCCCGGCGCAGGCCGGCGACTACATCGCGGGCTACTCGATCGGCAATGACTACGGCCTGCACGACTTCCGCGATACCGATGCCGGCTCGATGCTGCGCGTCAAGGGCTCCGACACTCTCGCTCCCGTGGGCCCGGGGGTCGTCACCGACTGGGACTTCCGCAACAAGGGCATCCGCACCCTCGTCAACGGCGTCGCGAAGCAGGATTCGACGACGGCGGAGATGGAGTGGGACATGCATTACCTCGTCGCTGACATCGCGCGCACGATCACGCTGGTGCCCGGCGACCTGCTCTTCTCCGGCACTCCGGCGTTCTCCCGGCCCGTGCAGCCCGGAGACGTCGTCGAGGTGGAAGTCGAGGGCCTCGGCACGCTCAGCAACCACATCGTCGAGGGCCCAACTCCGATCCGCACCGATGTCGGCGCGCAGCCCACCGAGTCGGAGGAGGTCGTCTCCACCGCACTCGGCGGCGACTGGGAGTATCGCGGCATCCGCACCCCGAGCAAGGACCTCTATCCATCGACCGTCGTGCCGTCAAACACTGGGGAGAAGTGATGAAGATCTACGTCGACATGGACAAGTGCCAGCACTACGGCCAGTGCACCTTCGAGGCGCCGACCGTCTTCGCACTCAATGACGACGGCAAGCTCGAGTACACCGGCGAGGTGGACGACGCGCTGGCCGACCAGGTCGAGGCTGCGGCCGACGTCTGCCCCATGCAGGCCATCGAGATCCAGGCCTGATGGCCCAGGTCGTCGTCGTCGGCGCGGGGCTCGGCGGCCTGCGCGCCGCCGAGTCGCTGCGCGGCCAGGGCCATGACGTCATGGTCATCGGCGACGAGGCGCACCTGCCCTACAACCGCCCCCCGCTGTCCAAGGAGTCGCTCAAGGGCGGAGTCGAGGTGGAGGGCCTGCACTTCCGGCGCAAGCACGACGACATCGACTGGCGCCTCGGCGCAGCGGCCACGGGATGCTCGCTCACCTCGCGCACGGTGATGGTCGACGATGCGGCGTATCCCTTCGACGGACTCGTGATCGCCAGCGGCATCCGCCCGCGCCACCTGCCGGTCTCCGGCCCGCAGCCCCCGGTGCTGCGCACAGCCGAGGACGCACTCGCCCTGCGCCATCGACTCACCCCCCGCGCCTCGCTCCTCGTCGTGGGGGCCGGCTTCATCGGCTGCGAGGTCGCGGCGACGGCGCGCCAACTCGGCTGCGATGTCACGGTCACGGCGTACGACGCGGAGCCGATGATGCGCCCGCTCGGCGCGCAGCTCGGTGCCGCG
>CAZLMT010000170.1:0-3699 GCA_964560615.1 uncultured Actinomyces sp. | reverse complement strand
ATCGACCTGGTAGACGGCCTTGGTGCTGTCGATCTCGCCCGTCACCGGGCGCGCATTCTCATCGAGGTGCGAAGTGAAGTAGATGCCCTTGTCCTTGTAGTGGTCGTGCAACTCACCCAGGGCCGCCATGGTCGTCGGCGTCACCGACAGGCTGAAGCGCGGCACGACGGCGACGTACTGCAGGGCGTTCTTGTACTCCGCCTCCGTCTGCGGATGCCACTTGTCGATCTCCTCCTGCACGAGCTGGATGGCCTTGTCCTCGGAGGTGGTGAGCTTGGACCAGTCCGGGCCCACCGTCTCGACGCCGCGCCCGCACACCAGGCGCAGACCGCGATCGCGCGCCTCCTCGAAGAGGAAGTCCTGCGCGTGGGGGAACGCCGACCCGAAGATGAGGCCATTCGTCGTGCCCGCGGTGATCATGCGATCGACCCACTCCACCGCGGCCTTCTTGGCGTAGGCCTCGTCTTCGAACTTCGACTCCGAGGGGAAGATGCAGTTGTTGAGCCACTCGAGCAGCTGGCCGCCGCCGTAGGAGTCACCGCACCACACCTGCGGGAAGTGCATGTGGGTGTCGATGAAGCCCGGCATGAGGAAGGCGCCGTGGTGATCGACCTGGGTCGCGCTCGTGTACTCCGCGGGCAGCTCGGCCCAGTGGCCGCACCAGGCGATGACGCCCTTGTCGTCGACGACGAGTGCGCCGTCGGGGTAGTGGGCGAGGTGGTCGGCTGCCTCGGTCACGAGGGGAGAGCCGGCGATGTGGAAGATGTGGCCGCGGTGGACGGTGGTCATGACTCTCCTTGGGGGGACGGTCGCGAGATCAGGGCAGCAGTGCGGGGTAGAACGCGATGAGGAAGGCGAAGATGAACACGGAGATGGCGTAGAGGACGAGGACGAGCAATCCGCCCTGGGTGGTGCGCTTGCGTGCGAGTGCCTCAGGCGGCACGAGCCACCAATTGAGCAGTGACGACGCCCACGGGATGAGCAGGAAGCCGGTGATCGCGACGCTGACGGCGTTGCCGATGAAGATCCCCAGCGCCGGCTCCATGCCGAGTGCCTTGGTGATGTGGTTGAGCGTGAAGACCTCGAGCATGACGATCGGGTAGAGCACGAGCAGGACGATCGCGCTCAGCTTCCACGCAGGTGGCGGCTTGGCTCCGCGCTCGTCCTTGGCGAACCAGCTCTCGAAGGCTGAGCTGGCCGGGCGTACGTCGTACCGGTCGATATGCGGTGATGACTCGGCGACCAGCGCCTGGCGCTCGGGGCTTGCCTCCCAGCGCTTGAGGTCGGCCTCGGTCTCGAACGCCACGATGGCGACCCAGTCGGCGTTGACGCCGGGCACCGGAGCCTGGACGCGCTGTCCGACGTAGCCGGGGAACTGCTGCTGTGCTGCACCCATGCGGCCCTGCCACTCGGCGAACCACGCGTCGTTGCCGGGGAGCACGCGTGTGGTGATCACCGTCGAGGCCTTGCCCGAGTCGGAGGCCTCCAGCAGGACATTGGAGACGGGCGGCGCGGAGGAGTAGGGCTCGAGGCTCTGCTCGAAGTCGCGCAGCCGCTGACCGGTCGACCACGACTTGGCGGCTTCAGCATTGGAGAAGTGCCACACGGCCGTGGGGTTGGCCCCCGATGCATCGAGGTGCGTCTCGCTGCCGGCGAAGGCGGAATCGGAGAGTAGGGAGTCGTTGAGGTCGCCGAGGAGCCGGGAGAACTCGCGGGTGGCACCGGTGCGCAGTCGGAACTGCGTGACAACGGACGCGGGGGTCGTCGGGCTGTCGGCCATGGGGGCATCGTGGGTGTACCCGAGTCGTATTCGCTCCGTATTGCTCCCCGTGTGGTGCTGGCACCACGGCCCGCTCTCGCTGTCCTCGCCTGGGGGTATTGCCGTCCCGCTGCGCAGCCGGGCAGGGCACCATTCAGGGGTGTCGGGAGCCCAGGTGCGCGGACGTGTCCTCATCGTGGACGACGATCCCTTCACGCGCGCGATGCTCGGCAGCGTGGTCCAGGGCCTGGGCTTCGAGGTCACCGGCTCGGCCGGGACCTTCGCCGAGGCGCTCACCCTCGCGCGCCAGTCGCCGGCGCAGGTCGCGCTCATCGACCTCGACCTGGGTGAGGGGCCGACCGGCATCGACCTGGCCCACGGCCTGCGCCGCTCCCAGCCGGACCTGGGTGTGGTCTTCCTGTCGACGTACGTCGAGCCGCGGCTCCTGGGATCGGTGCCGCAGCTGCCGTCCGGAGCGATCTACCTGACGAAGCAGGAGGTGGCCGAGACCGCTGTGCTCGGCGATGCATTGACCTCCGCGGTCACTGCGGGTGCGGGCGGTGAGTGGTCGTCCGAGGGTGACAGCCGCCTGGTGGGGTTGAGCGACTCGCAGATCGAGGTGATGCGGCTCATCGCCGCCGGCTACAGCAACGCCGAGATCGCGCGACGTCTGGTGATCGAGGAGGCCTCGGTGGAGAAGGCCGTTATGCGGCTCATCCGCCAACTCGACATCAAGGCCACGCGCCAGGAGAACCAGCGCGTCCTGATCGCGCAGGCCTACTCGGCACTGAGCGGAGCGCGCTTTGTCCGCCGCGACTGAGCGCCTTCCCCTGCGCGCGCGGCTCGGCGGCCGGTGGTTCGGGTCCTGGGCCGTGTGGGGAATCTCGATGCCCTTCGGGCTGCTCGTCCTGGCCAGCGATCTCGTCGCCAGCACCTCCGTGACGGAGTTGGCCCAGTGGATCCTGGTCTGGGTCTTCGCCGGGCTCGTCACGGCGGCCATCCTGGCTGCACTCCAGGCGACCGTGCTGCGCAAGCGCGCCGACGCCCCGATCTCCGTGCGCGTCGCCGTCGCCATGGGCGGTCTCTTTGGACTTTGCTACGGACTCTCCCTGTGGCTCGGCGCGCTCATCGTCGGAGTGTCGTCGGTCGCGCCGTGGCCGCTGCGGGTCCTCGCCGTCGTCATCATCGGCATGTGGTGGATCCCGCTGCTCACCGTCGCGATTGATCTCTTCACGACCGAGCGCCAACAGCGTCGCCGTGACATCGATGACCTCGTGGCCCTGGAGGCGCTGCGCCTGCGGGAAGCCGATGTCCTGCGGGAGATGCGCGAGGAGATCAGCGGCGACGTGCGCGATGCGCTCGATCCGGTGCGTCGGCGAGTGGATGCTGCTGTCCTCGAGGCGGAGGGCGGTGGGTCCGCACCCGACCCGGGCTTGCCGCAAGCGCTTCGGGAAGTGGCGGATTCCTCCGTGCGCCCGTTGAGCCGAGAACTCTGGCGCTCAGCGAACGCACAGTATCCGCGCGTGCCCTGGGGTGCTGTCTTCTGGCGCACGATTCGCACCCAGCCTCTGCGCACCTATCTGCTCGCGATCCTCGCCTTCCTCGGGGACGGCCTCTTCGTCTTCGCCGATCGCGGCTGGCAAGTCGGGGTGGCCTACTCGATCGTCGCCATTGGCGCGGTCATCATCATCTGCGCGACGTTCAACGCCCTGATGCGCCGCTGGCCGCAGCAGCACGCCCGGATCTTCGTCATCGCGATCGTCGCGCTGCAGGTCCTCAACTTCGCCATCTGGCAATGGCGTGAGTGGGCGTGGGGTCCACAGGGGCCGGTCTGGCTCCTCGCCGTCTCCCTGGGCCTGAGCGTGCTGGCCATCCTCATCACATCTGGCTTCGGATCCTGGCGCTCGGAGATGAACGAGATGCGTGACGCCTTCCGCGCG
>CAZLMT010000169.1:747-3700 GCA_964560615.1 uncultured Actinomyces sp. | reverse complement strand
AAGACCTGACTGGATCTGAGCGGACCCGGGTTCGATTCCCGGCACCTCCACATAGTGAGTTTCGTCTAGGCATTGACTGGCTTCGATCTGTGCCGGTCCTTGGAGATCCGGGCTGCTCTAGGACGTCCGCATGTCCACGTCCGCATCTTTTGGGCCGAATGCCAGCAAGCGCACTGCAGGGATATGTAGCGTGACGGGCAACCGAGCGTGGGGGTCGCAGCAGGCGACGGGGGGTCCGCGGCTTGGCTCACCCAGAGGACAGGCCATGGGGCGGATCCGAATTGTCATTGTTGCCGGCGGCCTAGCCGCCGCGGTTGCCCTGGTGCCCTCGACCCCCGGGTCAGCAGCGCCTTCCTTGGAGCCGAGGGCGGTCGCCGCGACCAGCGCGTTGGCGGTCATCAAGACCGTCACCGTGGGGGATGCGCCGGTAGGTGTGGCGATCAACAACGTCGACGACACCGTTTACGTCACCAACACGGACAGCAAGGACGTGTCGGTGATCAACGGCGTTACCGGCGCGGTGGCCGACACGATCAGTCTTGTGGACTACGGGGTACCCAGCAACGTGGCCGTCAATGACCTCGACGACACCGTCTACGTCACCACGCAGGGGCCCGATGATGGATTCGGCTTCGCTCAAACCGTGGTGGTGATCAACGGCCGCGTCGGCACAGTAGAGGACACGATCTCCGACGGTCTCTCTTACGGACCCGTGGATGTTGCCGTCAACGACCTCGACGACACCGTGTACGTCACCGAGTTCTTTGCCAACACCAATTTGGTGATCGACGGCCGCACCAACGCGTGGGATTTTGATACGACCTTCAGTGGTGCTTTCCAGGCTGTTGCCGTCAACCAGGTGGATGACACCGTCTACCTGATCGAGAACGCCCTTGGCACCATGAGCGTGATGAACGGCCGCGACATCAACGACATGACATCGATCACTGTGGCGGCGGAGTACGACCCCTTGTATGTCGCTGTCAACCAGGCTGATGACACGGTCTACGTAGCCAACGACGCGGGCACCGTGTCAGTGATCAACGGACGCACCAACACGTGGGATCAGACGATCACCGTGGCGGGGCAGTACGACCCCCGGGGCCTCGCTGTGGACCAGGTGAACGACACCGTCTACGTCGCCAACAACTCCGGCACCGTGTCGGTCATCAACGGACGCACCAACACGTGGGACGACACGATCGCCGTGGGTGCGGGGCTCCGGGGAGTCGCAGTCGACGGCTCCGGGACTCATGCGGGATTGGTCTACGTCACCAACAGCCGCGCCGACTCCGTGTCTGTTATCGGGCGCGTATCCCCATCGCTCGAATCGACCGCTGGACGGGCTGGGAGCACCGTGAGGGTGGCCCTGGACGTCCCGCAGGTGGCCTACGACGTGGATGACGCCACTATTGCGTCGGTGTCCTTCGGCGGCAGGCGTGCCACCGGCCTGGCTGCCGACGTCGGTGACGCCTGGAACCTCACGGTGCCCGCGGGGACGGGCACCGTGCCGGTGACGGTCACTTTCAAGGGCGGCCTCACGGCGTCGGCCGGCAGTTTCACGTACAGCCCACCGAAGCCGTCGATCACGATCACCGGTACCCGTGACGGCCAGCGCATCACGGTCACCGGCACCGCCACCGGCTTGGCCGGCAAGACGCTGCGGCCGTGGATTCGCTTCCCCGGCCAAAGCTCCTATTCGGAGGGCACGGCGGTCATCACGCCCGCTGCCGACGGCACATTCACGTGGTCCCGCAAGACCGGCAGGAGGGCGTCCGTCTACATCGCTCACGGTGAGACGAAGTCAAACACGGTCATCATCCCCGCGCGGTAGCGCCGGTAGCGGCGGTGGGGGGCCTCCGGACCAGGACCCGCGATGGGCTGACGCGGCGTCTCGTCGCCACTAGTGTCCAGCCCAGCGGGGATGCCTTTCCTGCATCGATGCCAGGAAAGGGTCGGATATGACCTCCCGTCGCTCGCTCACAGTCCCCTCACTCGTGTGTGCCTCGGTCGCGGCTATGGGGCTCGGGCTGATGCCCGCAGGCGCCACCGCGGCGCCCGCGCCCGCGCTCGATGCGGCGTTCACTCCCACGCTGGCCTACGTCGCCTGCCCGGCAGACGTGAAGCCCGCGAGCACGAAGTGCGCGGAGCTGACGGTGCCGCTGGACTGGCAGACCCCCGATGACGGCCGCACCACCACGATCGCGCTGCGTGTGATCCCGTCGGCGCGCAGTGGTGGGGGATTCACCTTCAATCCCGGTGGCCCCGGCGGTTCCGGCATCGACGGTGGCGACGGGGTTTACTCGGCCCTGCCGCGGCAGGTGCGCGACCGCTTCGACTTCGTCATGTGGGATCCGCGCGGAATTGGGCTGAGCGGGCCGAAGGTGACCGGGTGCGGCGCAATCCCCGATCCGACCCTGCCGCTGACCGGGCCGGTGGATTGGGAGAAGGCGTGGTCAGAGTGGGCCGTTGCCAGGGGTGAGGCCCTCGCCGACTGCTTCGCCAAGAACCCGAACTCCGCGCCCTATCTGGGCACGTGGCAGGTCGTGCGCGACATGGAGGCTATGCGTACCGCGCTGGGCTATCCCAGGTGGAACTTCTGGGGGATGAGCTACGGCACCCGCATCGCTTACACCTACGCCAAGACCTTCCCCGACAGCCTGCGCACCGTCATCGTCGACGGCAGCCTGTGGCCCCAGGAGTCGGTGTATCGCCTGTCCAGTCAGCAGCCGATGGCCTATCAGACGGCCCTGCAGGTCTACTCCTCCGTCATGGGTCGGTCGCAGACGCGCAAGTTCGAGCAGGTTCTCGAAGTGCTCGACGACACCTACATCGAGACGCCGGACGGGCCCCTCACGCGCTGGAGTTTCTCCGGCGGAGTCTTCGATGCGCTGGGAAGCCAGGCTGCCTACTCCGGTATCCGGGAGGGGATCAACGCCGTCTACGACGCGCT
>CAZLMT010000169.1:0-737 GCA_964560615.1 uncultured Actinomyces sp. | reverse complement strand
GTCAGAGGACTACCTCTTCTCCTTCGTCAACTGCGCGGACCTGCACGATCGGCCCACGCCAGAGATGGCCGGCCGGCTCGCCGCAAGCGCTGCGCGCGACTACGGGACGACTTTTGCTGTCGCGACGAATAACATCACGAGTTGTCAGGGGCTGCCGGCGGATTACTCCCCGCCGGTACCGAGCGACTGGACCACGATCACTCTGCCCACTCCGCCGGTCGTGGTGCTGTCCCTCGGTGACCGGGCCACGCCGTGGCTGTGGGGCAAGATCATGGCCAATCAGTACGCCGGATCGCGACTCATCAACTACAACAGCTCCCAGCATGTGACCTATCTGTTTACTCCATCGACGTGCGTCAATGACCCGGTCACTCGCTACATCTTGCGCCGGCAGCTGCCGCCGAACAACGTCTTCTGCGCGTTCGTGCCGTCCCCTTAGGCTCCCCAGCCAGGCGGTTCGCTGACAGTTTTCACGGATGATCCGGTTGCGCCCCCGCCGGTCTTTCCCCCCGGTCCGAAGGTATTCCGGTGCCTCCTCGATGAGGGCTGCGTGGGGATGCTCGGTACCGTGGACGAGAAGAATTCGCCGCACTGAGCAGGCTCGCTCCAGGGGGTCCCTAGCGACCGGCTCGGCTCGGCGGTCCCAATCCTGAGAGGCGAGGTCCACGTTGAGCACGTCGCACTATCCGCACGTCGACGAGGCTGTGATCCAGCGCGCTCGCGAGATCCTGGATCGC
>CAZLMT010000168.1:939-3738 GCA_964560615.1 uncultured Actinomyces sp. | reverse complement strand
TGTCGATTCAGACGGCCGCGAGGTCACCCGTGCGTCGTTCCTCGCAGGGATGTTCGCCGCAGCCGCATCCCAGGAACTGATCCCCGACGCGATCGCGAAGATCGACGAGGCCTACGCCGCGCTCTTCGGGCTGTCCCGGGCAGCCCGGGCCGATGTCGACTACGGATCGTTCTACGCACGGCGATTCGTGATGTGTGGAGACTTCTCCGATCGGCCCACGACCGAGCAGGCCGCCGCCTGGGCCAGCGCGAGCGCTGCGATCGGCTCCGCCCGAGCCGGGCAGCTCACGCTCACCTGGCTGAGTTGGTGTGCCGGCGTACCCGCCTTCGATCATCCGGTGACGAGGCTCACGCGTCCGCTGCGCCTGTCGACACCCCCGGTTGTGCTCAATGCGACGGGCGATCCGGCGACGCCATGGGTGTGGGCCCGCGAGATGGCGACCTACTTCCAGGGGTCGTCACTCATCACCTACGAGGGGGTCGGCCATGTGCTCTACGGCATCACGCCCTCGCGCTGCGTCAACGATGCGGTGACGGCGTACCTCATGAGACTGGAACGCCCGGGCAATCTCACCTGCCCCTACGCGCCCTCGTCCGTGCGTCGCTAGCGCTGCCAGGCTCGCGCGGCGTCGACCGCCGGGCCGGCCTGCACGAATCCCCAGCCGGTGGCGTCATTGGGTACGCCGTCGACCGCATCGGGTGGGCCGCCGCACTGGTCATCCGGCAGTCCCCGTGCCGTCGCACGCAGGATGCGCAGCACCTCCTCAGGCTGGCCGACGAGCTCGGGATTTGCCTCCAGCATGAGGGCGAAGACACCGTCGACCAGCGGCGCGGCGAAGGATGTGCCGGAGATCGACTGGTAGGCACCGTCCATCGTGGCCGTCACGACGTTGTCTCCGGGTGCGACGACATCGGGAGCCGTGCCGCCATCCGTGGCGGGACCGCGCGAGGAGAAGTCGGCCAGGGAACCGTCCTCGCGCGTGGCACCGACGCTGATGAAGGTGTTGTCGCCGTGGCCCACCGGGCTCGCGGTGTCGCAGGCGGGGCCGTCATTGCCCGCGGCGTAGACCTCGACAATGCCCGCTGCGGTCAGCGCCTTGCTCGCGCGGCGCATGGGTTCATCGTCGGATGCGCGCACCCAGGAGGAGTTGACCACCTGGGGACGCAGGTCAGGCCGGGGATCGCGCTCGTCGACCGTCGTGGGGGCAAGCATGAACTGCATCGCGTGCACGACGCCGCTCAGCGGGCAGCCACCCTCGCTGCACGCGATGCCCGCGATCCAGTCCGCGCCAGTGGCGACTCCGATGACATCCCCCACCGCAAGACCCGCAACGGCGGTGCCGTGGCCGGCGAGGTCGACCGGCTCCTCGCGATAGGTCCGTAGCGGACTCCACCAGTCGTAGTCGTTGTTGCCATCTCGACCGCGATAGCCGCTCGCGAGGGCCTCGTGCTGGAAGGCGACGCCGGTGTCGATGATCCCGATGGTGATGCCTGAGCCGTCGATGCCTTGCGCATGCAACTCGGGTACCCCGAGCGCGGCGACCTCCCAGCCTCCGTCACCCGGCTCGGGGAACGGCGGCGAGGACGACTCCGGGTCGTCGATGCCACTCGGTGTCTCCTCCTGCCAGACCTTCGTGACTCCCGGGAGCGCGGCGAGCTCGGGGCCGAGCTCCGGCATGCCGGCGAAGACGAGGGAGTTGGAGATCCACAGCGAGACGTAGCGAGCACCAGCCGCCTCGGCGGCGGCGATGGCCTCCGCCTGGGATGTCGACGCGGTCTCCTGGAGGCGCTCCATGACGACGCGTCCGCGCTCGGCCCAGTCCTCGATCTGATCCACCCCGGTGAGATCGGCCTCCGCATCGAACTGCACGACGAAGAGGTCATCCCCCGGTTGAAGTGTGGCCGAGGCGTCGGTCCGCACCCCCTGATCCAGTGTTGCGCTGGGCGCGCACGCTGCGAGCGCGAGGGCGCCGAGCAGGAGGCCAGCGGTGTACTTCATGCGCTGACGGTATCCGCCAGCACCGCGGGAGGTTCGCTGGCGAGCGGCACCACGGCCTCGACGCGTGTGCCCGGCCGGGTGGCCGTGCGCATCCATCGCAGGCAGATCTGATCGAGGAGTTGCGAACCCAGTCCGGGGACCGCGGCTGCGCTGATGCCCACGCCGTCATCGGCGACGATCAGGTGCACTGCGTCACTGGCCGTAGCGCCTTCGGCGATCACCGTCACCTCGATCGTCACCTGCGAGGCACGCCCGTGACGAATGGAGTTGCCCAGGCACTCGCGGACGACCTCGATCACCGTGACGGCGGCTGTCTGATCCTGCTCGAGGGTGAGGGCAACCTCCGGGCTGAGCTCGATGTCAATGCGGGCAAGCGATACCCACACGTCGCAGATGGACCCGAGTGCGCGATGCACATCGACCGGCGGCGGCTCCACCCCGCGGGACAGCAGATCATTGACGCGATCCACGGCGTGGCGCACCTGGTCGAGCACCGCGTCCAGGGTTTGGGGGTTAGGCGTGCGCGACCATGCTTCGAGGCGCAGCGCCGCGGCGGTGAGCTCCGACTGGACGCCGCCGTGGAGTTCGCGGGCGAGGAGCCGGTTGGCCGCCCATGCCTCCTGCTGCACCCGATGCGTCGACCACTCGGCCTGCGCGACCGCGGCCTGGAGTTCGCGTTCGCCGAGGGTGCGACGCCGATCCTCGGCGGCAACGACAGCAGCACCGAGTGCGGCGATCGGGGTGAGGATGAAGAGCACCTGACCACCGGAGGCCCACCCTTCTGCCCATGTGCCCCCGCGG
>CAZLMT010000168.1:382-929 GCA_964560615.1 uncultured Actinomyces sp. | reverse complement strand
AAGGCGCCGACGGTCGCTGCGCCGATGAGTCCCGGCACGACTCCGAAGGCGCGGATTCCGCCGGGGATAGCGGAGGGCGTGACCACCAGCGCCGTGATCATGGGGTGGTAGGGGTCGATGGTCAGCGCGTCCCGGGTCACCGATCGCAGCCATCGCCTCGAACGCTCGCCCAGTGATTCATCAGGCGCATTCACCTGGACCACCACCGGTGTGGTGAGTGCCAGGGTGTGGCTCAAGGGTCGGACGACGTCATTGACCGTCGCGTGCATCTCCGATGCCACTCGTCGGGCCACCTGGGGATCGCTGCCGTGCTGGGCGACGGACGCAAGCGTCGATGTAATCGCGATCATCCGGGTGAGGAGGGCGTCGTTGATGCTCTCGCGGGCCTGCCGCAGGGTCACCTCCGCCTGTGCGCGCTGGATCGAAGCCGACTGCTGTCGCGTCCGCAGCTCGCCGACGACGACCTGATTGCGACTCCACGCATCGACGATGATGGCCGCGAGGGCAAACCAGCACATGCCCAGCACGGTGGCGCCCACGATGCGGA
>CAZLMT010000168.1:0-372 GCA_964560615.1 uncultured Actinomyces sp. | reverse complement strand
TCCACAGCGGCTGCGCCGCCAATCCGGTCGAGAAGCTGAGGTAGGCGATGACCACGCCCCGGGTCACGCCCGCCAGCCCGAAGACGACGAACGCGGTCACCGGTCGCGAGCGGCGCGGCCGCTGGGGAAGGAGAATCGCGCCGAGGCCGAGGTAGACCAGTCCGCCCATGCCTGTGCCGGCGAGTCCCACCAGCCCCCAGGCGAGAGGGGATCCGCCGCTCGTGGCGGAGTCGTAGACGACGTTGGGCAGGATCGACGGCAGCGAGCGGGCCATCAACGTCTTGCCCGCGCCGGGAGAGCCAGTCATCAGACAGTTGTGCGCGCCAGCCGCCGCAACCTCCCTGAGAGCGCTGGCCAGGCCAAGTCCTATGG
>CAZLMT010000167.1:0-3778 GCA_964560615.1 uncultured Actinomyces sp. | reverse complement strand
CGCCGTACTGCCCTTCAGTCGCAGCTAGCCCCGCTAGAGCGGGGTGACGCGGAGCGCCGCTACAGCGGGGTGACGTAGGCGCCCGAGATGCCTCCGTCGACGAGGAAATTCGATGCGGTGATAAACGACGAGTCGTCGGAGGCGAGGAAGGCCACGGCCGCCGCGATCTCCTCGGGCTCACCGAAGCGGCCGAAGGGAATGTGCACGTAGCGGCGCGCGGCGCGCTCCGGATCCTTGGCGAAGAGCTCCATGAGCAAGGGGGTGTTCACCGGTCCGGGCGAGATCGCATTGACGCGCACACCCTCGCGAGCGAACTGCACGCCCAGCTCGCGCGACATCGAGAGCACGCCGCCCTTGGACGCCGTGTAGGAGATCTGCGAGGTCGCAGCACCCATGGTCGCGACGAACGACGCGACGTTGATGATCGAACCGCGCCCCTGCTCGAGCATGTAGGGCAGCACGGCCTTGCACCCGAGATAGACCGAGGTGAGATTGACGTCCTGCACGCGCTTCCACGCCTCGATCCCGGTGTCGAGGATCGAATCGTCGTCGGGCGGAGAGATACCGGCGTTGTGGAAGGCCACGTCGATCGAGCCGTAGGTGTCCACGGCGACCTTGTACATCCGCTCGTTGTCCTCGGGCGAGGTGACGTCGACCTTGACGAAGGTGCCGCCCACCTCGGCGGCAGCCGCCTCGCCTGACTTGTCGTCCATATCGGCGATGACGATGTTGGCGCCCTCGCTCGCGAGGCGTCGAGCGGAGGCAAGGCCGATGCCGCTCGCCCCTCCTGTGATGAGAGCAGTGCGGCCGACAAGGCGACGGCAGACAGCATCGGACATTGCTTTCTCCTCCGTAAGGATCAGTCGGTGGCGATGAAGACGTTCTTGGTCTCGGTGAAGGCCTCGGGCGCATCCGGGCCGAGCTCGCGACCCAGCCCCGAGCGCTTGAAGCCACCGAAGGGCGTCCAGTAGCGCACCGAGGAGTGCGAATTGACCGACAGGTTGCCGGACTCCACGCCACGCGAGACACGCAGCGCGCGACCTATGTCGCGACTCCAGATGGAGCCCGACAGGCCGAAGTCAGAGTCGTTAGCCATGCGGATGGCATCGGCCTCGTCCTCGAAGGGCATGACGGCGACGACCGGGCCGAAGATCTCCTCGCGGTACGCGCGATCGCTCTCCGACGACGGCACGATCACCGTGGGCGGGAACCACCAGCCCGGTCCGTCGGGGCAACTGCCACGAAAGGCGACCTGGGAGTCGTCGATGTACGCCGCGACACTCTCGCGGTGAGCCGCGGTGATGAGCGGCCCCATCTCGGAGGAGTCGAGCGCGGGGTCCTCCACGCGCACTCCCGCCACGGCCGGCTCGAGCAAGCCCATGAAGCGATCGAAGACCGAGCGCTCCACCAGGATGCGCGAGCGCGCGCAGCAGTCCTGCCCGGCGTTGTCGAAGACGCCGTACGGCGCAGTCGCCGCCGCGCGCTCAAGGTCGGCGTCAGCGAAGACGATGTTGGCGCTCTTGCCGCCGAGTTCGAGCGTGAGGCGCTTGATCTGCGGCGCACAGCCGGCCATGATCTGCTCGCCCACCTCGGTCGATCCGGTGAAGACGACCTTGCGCACGAGTGGATGAGTGACGAAGCGGTCACCGACCACCGACCCCTTGCCCGGGATGACGGTGAAGACCCCCTCGGGGATTCCCGCCTCGAGCGCGAGCTCTCCCAGGCGAATTGCCGTGAGCGGCGTGACCTCGGCGGGCTTCAGCACGACCGTGCATCCCGCGGCCAATGCGGGTGCAAATCCCCAGCCTGCGATCGGCATGGGGAAGTTCCAGGGGACGATGATGCCGACGACGCCGATGGGCTCGTGGAAGGTCATGTCGACGCCGCCGGCCACAGGGATCTGGCGGCCGAAGAGTCGCTCAGGCGCGCCGGCGTAGTAGGCCAACACGTCGCGGACATTGCCCGCCTCCCAGCGGGCATTGCCGATGGTGTGGCCGGAGTTAGCGACCTCGAGCTGGGCGAGTTCCTCGAGGTGGTCCTCGACTATCTGACTGAAGCGGCGGAGCAATCGGGCCCGGTCACCCGGCGACACGGCACGCCACGCGGGGAAGGCAGCGTGTGCGCGTGCGATGAGTGCGTCGACCTCCTCCACGGGAGTCGGGTCGATGTCGGCGATCTGCACCCCGGTGACGGGGCTGATGACGGCGGTCACAGGCGCTCAAACCCTCGGTAGCGCTCCCAGTCGGTCACGGCGCGGCCGAACGCCTCCAGCTCCACGCGCCCCATCCTGGCGTAGTGGGCCTGGACCTCCTCGCCGAAGGTCTGACGCACCCAGTCCGACTCCTCCCAGAGCTGCACCGCCCGGGCGAGGCTGTCCGGCACGCGGGCTGCATCGGCGGCGTAGGCGTTGCCCTCGAAGGCCGGCTCGAGCGCCAGACCCCGCTCAATGCCGTCGAGTCCCGCCGCGATGATGCCGGCGGTCGCGAGGTAGGGGTTGACGTCGCCCCCCGGGACGCGATTCTCCAGGCGCAACGAGGCGCCATGGCCGACGAGACGCAGTGCGCACGTGCGATTGTCGCGACCCCATTTGATCGCGGTCGGCGCGAAGGAGCCCTCGACGTAGCGCTTGTAGGAGTTGATCTGGGGGGCGAAGAGCAGAGTGAGCTCCTCCATGTGGGCAAGTTGGCCGGCGATGAAGGACCGACCGAGCGCGGACATGCCGTCTGCGGCGGCATCGTCGGCCATCACCATCGACCCGTCGAGCCCGCGGAAGGAAAGGTGGATGTGGCAGGAGTTGCCCTCGCGCTCGTTGTACTTGGCCATGAAGGTGAGCGAGACATCCTCCTGCGCCGCGATCTCCTTGGCACCCGTCTTGTAGATCGTGTGGCGATCGCAGGAGACGACCGCCTCGTTGTACTTGAAGGCGATCTCATGCTGGCCGAAGTTGCACTCGCCCTTGGCGCTCTCGACTTCGAGGCCGGCACCGGCCATGCCCAGGCGGATACGCCGCAGCAGCGGCTCGACTCGAGCGCCGCCGAGGATGGAGTAGTCGACGTTGTAGAGGTTGGCGGGCGTGAGATCGCGGTAGCCGGCCTCCCACGCCTCCTCGTAACTGTCGAGGAAGACGATGAACTCGAGCTCGGTCCCGACGTACGCCGCCATCCCCGCATCAGCCAGTCGCGCCGTCTGCCGCTTGAGCACCTGACGCGGTGACGCGACGACGTCTGAGCCGTCCTCCCAGAGGACGTCGCAGAGGACCCCGACAGCTCCCTCCTGCCAGGGGATGCGGTGCAGGGTGGAGAGGTCCGGTCGCATGACCATGTCGCCGTAGCCTGAATCCCACGACGACATGGCGTAGCCCGAGACGGTGTTCATGTCGATGTCCACCGCGAGGAGGTAGTTGCAACCCTCCGTGCCATGGGCGAGCGTGTCATGGACGAAGTGGTCCGCGTGGATGCGCTTGCCCTGCATGCGGCCCTGCATGTCCGTGATGCCGACGACCACCGTGTCGATGAGACCTTCGTCGACCTCACGCCGCAGGGTGTCGACGTCCAGGGGCACCGGACGAGCCATGACGACCTCCCGTGTCGAGCACGAATCCGGACGGACAAGGTCCGGGGCGAGGAGTGACCCCTCGCCCCGGACCTTACTCAGGATCCGTGAGTCATTCCTTAGGTGGGAAGAACTCCTCCGCGCCTGACTCCTCAAGGGTCTCGACGACGTCGTAGCCCTCCGTCTCAGGATGCCCGTGGACACCTCGGGTGATGGCGTACTCCTC
>CAZLMT010000166.1:0-3832 GCA_964560615.1 uncultured Actinomyces sp. | reverse complement strand
GTGCGCGCGATGATGCGCGCTGAGGTCGCCGCGTTGAGCGAGCCGTGCGGGGCCCGCGTCGGCTGACGCGCTCACTTCCGCCCCGCAGGCACGTTGCACGTGCCACAGTTCATGGGTGACGCCCAGCTGGCCCGCCTGGAACAAATCCGCAGCACGTTTCGCCGTGGGTGCGCTCATCACGGCGGCTGTGGTCACCGTCCTGGCGTTGCCCAGCGAGCCCGCAGCCTGGTCGGTTGTCGCCCTTGTCGTCGTCCTCGGCACCACGATGGGGCAGTCAGTCACCTCCGCGGTCAATCGGATGGCCGGATCCGTAGTGGGCTGCCTGACCGGAGCCATCGTCCAGGTGACGATGCCCTGGCTGTGGCTTCCCCTGCGTGTGGTGATCGCAGTGCTCGCCTGCATGCTCTTCTGCCGTCTCCTTCGTCTCACGGCCGGCCAGCGACTCGGCATGGCATTGGCCGGGTTCTTTGTCTTCGTCCCCGGCGATATGAACCGCCAGGTCGAGGACCGGGGGCGACGCAGTTGTCAGGCATCCTCGACGGCCTTGACTTGGCTGTCGCCGGCGTACGCCGTCTCGATGCGGTGAGCTCACCTGGCCCCCAGGATCTTGCGCCGGCGATTGCAGGCGATCTCGACCCGGTCCTGGACGACCTCATCGCCGCTTGCGCGGCCCTCAGCGACCGGATCACCGGCGCGACGCATTCACCGACCCCCGACCTCGCCGGGATCGACGAGTCGCTCTCCGCAGGAATCGAGCGCCTCCGCTCGACGCATCTCACCCTTGCCGCCGACGCCGCTGAACTGCGGGACCTCTTCGCTGCCGTCGAGGCCCTGTCCTTGGTCGCCAGCGGTCTCACGCGCGCCGATGTGGCACTCGAGAGCACCGTCCGGCACTAGTCTTCCGCGGGTGACCATTGAGGCCGCCCCCCAGCACATCGGACTGCTGTCGGCGCGCATGCGCCTCGTCGTCGCGAGCGCGCTCATGCTCTTCGTTCAGTTGGCGCTCATCCGGTGGTCGGGTGCCAATCTCGTGCACCTGTCCTACTTCTCCAACCTGATCCTTCTCGCGTCCTTCCTCGGGATCGGCCTGGGCTTCCTCCGCGCGCGCAAGCCGCGTGACCTTGGGCGCTATGCCCCCGTGGCCGTGCTGGTGCTGATTGCCTTCATCTTCTTCTTCCCTGCCCGAATCGAAGGGTCCTCAAGCGAGCTCATCTTCTTCACGGAGGTCAAGCCCACGGGGCTGCCCACCTGGGTCACCCTGCCACTCGTCTTCCTCGTCGTTGCCTTCGCGATGACGCTGCTCGGAGAGATCACGGGCCGCGCGTTTCTGGAGTTCACCGCACTCGATGCCTATCGCTGGGACATCGTTGGCTCGCTCAGCGGCACGCTCCTTTTCACCCTGGTGGCCTTCCTGCGCTCCCCGTCTTGGATCTGGCCGACGGTCATGCTCGTCGCGCTCGTGCTGCTCTACGGCAAGGCTCTGCCGATCCTGTCGTGGCTCGCCGCGCTCGGGATCATCGTGCTGCTCGCCATTGAGTCCCTTACCCCAGGTGTCTCCTGGTCGCCGTACTACAAGGTGACCACGCAGGACTACACCAATACCGCTCCGCCGTACACCGCGGTGCAGGTCAATGGCATCCCGCACCAGAACGTGCTTGATGCGGAGAGTCGCTTGGAGTTGGAGCCGCTCTACGGCCGTCCCTATGAGCGAGCGGTCGACAACCCGCTGCGCAACGTGCTTGTCATCGGTGCGGGCACAGGCACCGATGTCGCCCTCGCGCTCTCGCGTGGCGCGCAGCGCGTCGATGCGGTCGAAATCGATCCGCGCATCCAGCAGATCGGCGTGGAGAAGAACCCCAACCAGCCGTACGCCGATCCGCGGGTCACGACGTACATCGACGACGGCCGCGCCTTCCTCTCGCGCACCGACGCGGAATACGACCTCATCCTCTTCGCGCTGCCCGACTCCCTCACCCTCGTCTCGGGCGCCAGCCAGCTCAGGCTGGAGTCCTATCTCTTCACGCGGGAGTCGATCCAGGAGGCCTATGACCACCTGAGCCCCGACGGTGTCTTCGCGATGTACAACTACTACCGCGAGGACTGGCTCATCAACCGTCTCGCGGGCACGGTCGAGGAGGTTTTCGGTCACGCACCGTGCATTGATCGCTTCACCGCCGTGCAGTCACTGGCCGTCATGGCCATCGGCAAGTCACCGGACAACGCCGTATGCGCCGATACCTGGGAGCGCGACGTGATCGCGGCTGCAGGCCAGGAGATTCCCGCGCCATCGGCAGATGACCGACCCTTCCTCTACCTGAAGGACGCGTCGATCCCGCAGATCTACCTCATCGTCATCGGGCTCATCCTCGCCGTGTCGCTCATTGCCATCCGTGTCGTCGGCGGGCCATTGCGCCAGATGCGTGGATACGCCGACCTCTTCCTCATGGGCATGGCCTTCCTGCTGCTCGAGACTCGCTCGATCACGACCTTCGCGCTGCTCTTTGGCACGACCTGGCTGGTCAACGCTTTGGTCTTCGCCGGCGTGCTGCTCGCCGTACTCCTCGCTATTGAGGTGACGCGTAGGTTCTCGCCGCGAAGACCGTGGGTCATCGCTGCGCTCTTCATTTCCCTGGCGGTCGCCTGGCTCGTGCCCAATGCCTGGCTGCTCACCCTGCCCGTGCCCGTGAGGCTGCTCGTCGCAGTGGTGCTGGCCTTCGCCCCGATCTTCTGCGCCAACCTCTACTTCACGTCGAGATTCAAGGAGGCGGCCAACCCGACGGCGGCCTTCGCCGCGAATCTCTTCGGCGCGATGATCGGGGGGACCTTGGAGTACCTCTCGCTGGTCACCGGCTACCGCTTCCTGCTCGTGGTCGCGGCGGTCATCTACCTAGCGGCGGTGCTTGTGGGGCGGCGGTTGGGTGTGAGGGCCGCCCCGGTCGGGGCGTGATCGAGCGTCCCTGTGTACCCTTTCCTGGCTGCCCAGGCTTGGTGCGGAGGCAGCGTGGGGCCTATAGCTCAGCTCGGTTAGAGCGCTTCCCTGATAAGGAAGAGGTCGGTGGTTCAAGTCCACCTAGGCCCACATGAAGAAACTGCTGCTCCTCATCGCCCTGGCCGGCATCGGCTATCTCGTCTACCGCCAGATCCAGGCGAGCAAGGCCGAGGACGACCTGTGGACCGAGGCAACTTCGGTCCCCGACCTCACCTAGGCCCTCTAGTGTCAGCGCGTGAGCGCTGACGCGGCGACCGGCGGTGGCGGCGGCCCCTCAGGGGTCGTCCGCGGGCATCCGCGCGTCCTGGCACTCGTCGCTGCCTACACCTTCAGCAGCTTCGGCTCTGCCGTGTCTATGCTGGCGTTCTCCTACGTTTCCTATGTCATTACGGGAAGCCTGATCGCGACCGTGGCGGTCATGGCCGCGTCCGCGCTGCCCGCGCTCGTGCTCATGCAACCAGCGGCGCACCTGACGAGGCGCTTCGACCTGCGAGCCCTCTGCGCGGTGCTCGCCTTCGCCAAGATGGCCCTCTTCCTGATCGTCGGGGTCATCTTTGGGATGGGTTACATCAGCTTCTGGCTGCTGCTCATCACCTCGCTCGTCAACGGGATCATCGGCGCCTTCACCTTCCCGCCGTGGAACAACTTCCTGCGCGTGATCGCGCCTGCCGGGCGAATTGCGGACCTGGATTCGGTGCTCATGTCGGCCAGCGCCATTGCTGGCATCCTCGGTGTGCTCGCCGGTGGCCTCATGCTCGACGCCTGGGGCGTCGCGAGCCTCTTCTACGTGAATGCGATCTCGTACGCCGTCTATGCAGTGCCCTTCGCGCTCTTCCCGCCCGT
>CAZLMT010000165.1:0-3953 GCA_964560615.1 uncultured Actinomyces sp. | reverse complement strand
GACGCCCAGCTGCCCGGCTGAGTACGTCACCTCGATGGGGATGCGCTCGGTGAGGAGCCGCACTGTCTCGTCGGAGCCCGCGATGACCTGCGCGGCCTTGAGCCCCGCGAGGTTGAAGGCCTTGGATGCGGCTACGAGCGCAATATCCGGACCCGTGAGGTCCTCTCCCAGGCTGAGATACGGCGTCATCGTGCGGCCCGGGAGCGTGAGAGGAGCCCAGATCTCGTCGGAGATGACGATCACGCCATGGCGCCGGGCGAGGGTTGCGACCTCCACGAGTTGCTCCCGTGACCAGATGTCACCGGTCGGGTTGTGCGGATTGCAGAGCAGGAATGCCGTCACCTCCGGCCGCGCGAAGGCGCGTCCGAGACCCTCGAGATCCAGCCCCACCTCAGGCACGAGCGGGACTTCGACGAGTTCGCGATCCACGATGGTCGTCGCCACATGGAAGAAGGGCGGGTAGACCGGTGGGGTGATGACGAGGGCCCCGCTCGACATGCGCCGCACCGTCTCCGCCATGCCCACGAGCACGTCGCCGAGCAGCATCACGCGCTGGGGATCAGGCGCCCAACCGAGGCGGCGACCGCTGAACTCCGCAAGAGCTGTCGGCAGATCCCCCACCCAGCGGTAGCCGGTGTCGGATCGGTCGATTGCATCGTGCAGCGCGGCCGCGATGGGAGCGGCGAGCGGATAGTCCATCTCCGCCACCCACAGTGGGAGGACATCCTCGGGATAAGCGCACCACTTGGCACTCGTGCGCGCCGGCCGCTCGATCGTCACGCCCCGAGCCTAGGGGTTAGGGGGTGTGGGCTCCGCTGCGCTCGGTGTGTGTGCGCACGGCGGCGCGTGAGGCGAGCCAGGTCCAGCCCGGCTCACGCTCCGGGGCCGGGCTGGATTCGATGGCAAAGCCCGCCGATGCGGCGTTGCCGAAGGCATCGTCGACGAGTACGACGTTGTCGAAGCCCTCGTGCTGAAGCAGCGACGTGACGGCTGCTGCGCGATAGCCAGATCCGCAGTAGACGTAGACCGTGTCGTCGCGGGGGATCTCGGCGAGCCGGTCCTGGATCTCATAGAACGGGATAAAGGTCGCGCCCGCGAGGTGACCTGACTCCCACTCGAGGATCTGGCGCGTGTCGATGACGCGGGGTGCCTGCTGGCCGCTGACCTCCTGGGCGAGGTCCTGGAAGGACAGGCGACGCAGTGTCGCCGCCTGCGCGGGATCTTCGAGCCAGGTCTCTGGTCCGCCGATGGCCGCGCCGGTGAGCTGGTCGATCCCCACGCGGACAAGCTCGCGCTGCGCCTGCGCCACCTGCTCGGGCGTGGAGCCGAGGAGCGTGATCGGAGTGCCCCACGGCATCATCCAGGCGAGGTAGTTGATGAACGATCCGTTGAGATCGAAGTTGACCGCGCCGGGGAGATGACCTGAAGCAAACACCTCGCGCGAACGCAGATCGACGATCCACTCCCCTCGCTGCACGCGGGCGCGCAACTCCGTGGGATCCACGAGCTCGGGCTCGCCGAGATCGACGGCACTCGGGCCGGCGACATTGGCCGGGCCCATGTGCGCGTAGTACGCGGGGAAGACATCGAGGCCGGCCAACGTCATGTCGACGAATGCCTCCTCGGCCACGGTGAGAGCCGGGTTGATCGTCTTCTCGTGACCGATCGTCGAGGACACGCCCTGGGTCTGGGTCGCGGAGCAGAAGGATCCGAACCCGTGCGTGGGGAAGATCGCGGTGTCGTCGTCGAGCTTGTCGGCAAGTCGCTGGGCAGAGTGCCACTGGTCGTGGGCCTGCTTGACCGTCAGGTCGGGCGAGACCAGGTCAGGACGGCCGACACTGCCGTAGAGCAACCCGCCGCCGGTGAAGACGACGGAGTTGTCGCCGATACGTACGGCATACGACATGTGATTCGGCGTGTGGCCGGGAGTGTGGATGACCTCGACCTCGAGCCCACCCACCGTGAAGGCATCACCATCTTCGACCTGGGTCGCGGCGTACTGGATGTCGAATCCGGACGGCACGATGTAGGCGGCACCGTGCTTGCGCGCGAGCTCGATCCCACCAGAGACGTAGTCGTTGTGGAAGTGCGTCTCCGCGACATGGGTGATGGTGAGGCCATGCTCGGCCGCAAGCCGCTCCACGCGATCAATATCGCGCTGCGGATCGATCACGAGGGCGGTGCGACCGTCATGCACGACGTAACTGCGATCACCGAGCCCGCTGGAGTCGAGTGTCAGGACGTGCGGGATTCCGGGTGCGGTCATGGGCGGAGCCTCCTCGTGGTCTCCGACGAGACTATACCCCCAGGGGTATCTGACGCAAGGCTTCCGCGGCAGCCCGCGACATGAGCACGGCCGCCTCGGGGGTGGGATGCAGACCGTCGTTGGTGTAGCCGGAGCGCCAGCCGCCCACGGGATCCCGCAGGGGCTCCCCCGTATCGAGCAGGACGACCCCCTCGGCGGCGGCCCACTCCCGGATGGCGGCATTGACGGCGATGACGCGGGCGTCAGCGGCGAGATCGGCTCGCGGCGGGAGGGTGCAGACGGCCATGGGGACCCCCACCGCATCCGCCGCATCCTTGATCTGCTGGAGATTTCCGATGATGTACGCCGGGTCCACCTCGCCGGAGACGTCGTTCGTGCCGCCGTGCACCACCAGGATGTCCGGGCCGAGAGCGAGGGCGTTGTAGGCCTGCCCCACCATCCAGCTCGTGGTCATGCCGTTCTCGGCGACCATGCCTCCGTACCTCACCACACCTTCGGTGTCATCGAGCAGGCGATAGAACCAGGACCATTCGGTGACCCCGCCCCATGTGGGATCGAGGGTGGCACCGCGCGTGATCGAGTCACCGAGGAAGACCGCGACAGGGCGCTGCTCCACGGGCACGGCTGCCGCAGGACTCGAGGACGGCTCGGCAGATCCGGTCGGCAGCGGAAGTGCGGTCGTCGGTGCGGTCGCCTCGACGCTGGGCACGCTGCCTTCCGACGCCGAGGTGGCGAGCGTGGGTGCGGCGGTGGTGGGGCCGGTAGCTGCCGCCACCCCGATGCCGACGAGGACCACCAGGGCCGCGACAGCCGCGAGCCCGCGCCACATCCACATCACCCCCCCATTGAAACCCGGCACGGTTCCGGAGGCGCGGCGGGGCCCGGCGGGTCGGCAGAGCCGCCCCTGTCGGGCTGCCCGGCGGGTCGGCACAGTCGCCCCTGTCGGGCAGCCCGGGTGACGCGCGCCACTCGGCCGGACACCCCCGGGCCCCGCCGCCCCCCACGCCCGGCACAGTGGAGGCAGGTCGGGGAGATCCCTCGACTCGCACGGGGCCGCCGCACACGCGTGGCTGCCCCACAAAGGAGTGATTTCAATGTCGCCGTTCGGCTCAGTGTGGTCCTCGATTCTTACGAGGCAGACCCCTGAAGAGCGGCGTGCCGGCGATCGGGACCGTGCGGAAGCACACTGGATCGCCCGCCGCCACCGCGGCTAGAACCGGGGAGCCTTCTAGGGTTCCCCTGTGACGATGGACGCCTTACCCTTGCGCGTTCATTACCCCGCGGACCTGCCGGTCTCGGAGCGACGCGATGACATCATCGCGGCGCTCCGGGATCACCAGGTCGTCGTCGTCGCCGGCGAGACGGGATCCGGCAAGACGACCCAGGTCCCCAAGATGCTCCTGGAAGCACTGGGGACAGATGGTGGGACTCCGCGCATCGCCCACACCCAGCCGCGGCGCATCGCCGCGCGCGCCGTGGCCGAGCGCCTCGCTGAGGAAATGGAAACCGCCGTCGGCGAGGGCGTGGGCTATCGCGTCCGCTTCACCGACCGCACCCGCGCGGATACCGCCATCCCCGTCATGACGGATGGGGTCCTGCTCGCGTCTATTCGGCGCGACAGGCTCCTCACGGCCTACGACGCGATCATCATCGACGAGGCACATGAGCGATCACTCAACATCGACTT
>CAZLMT010000164.1:2100-4031 GCA_964560615.1 uncultured Actinomyces sp. | reverse complement strand
CGCAGCGGCCAGCGAGGGGACGCGCTCCATCGCCCGCTCGAGGAAGGGCGTCATCCGCTCCCAATCGGGTGGGATCACGCCGAAGGCGAAGTCCTCGGGCGCTCCCTCGGGGTGCCAGCCCGCGGCCTCGGGCTCGAAGAGCCCGACGAGCATGCCACCGCCTTCTTCGCGGAAGTAGCCGTAGCAATCGAGGTCCTCAATGATGGGCAGGTCTCGATGCACACCCTCCATTGGCTCGGTGAGCAGGTAGTAGTGCTCGGCGGCCTGCAGGGGGACGTCGACGCCGACCTTGGCCGCGAGTTGGCGGGTCCACAACCCCGCTGCGAGCACGACGGTCCCCGCTTCGACGTCTCCGTGATCGGTCGTCACGCCGGTAATGCGATCACCGTCGCGGAGGAATCCGGTCACGAGAACGCCCTCGGCGATCGTTGCTCCACGCGATTTGGCGCCCTTGGCCATCGCCGTGGCGACGCCCACGGGATCGGCGCGACCCTCGTCGGCCACATAGGAGCCCCCCACGAGATCGTCGATCTTGGCCAGGGGCCAGAGTTCGGCGATCCGCTCGGGTGTCACGATCTCATTTGGAACGCCGTAGCCGACCTGGAAGTCGCGCTCGCGCACGAGCGTCTCCATGCGCTCCGGCGTCGTCGCCACCGAGAGATGCCCCACCGGACGGAAGCCCGTGGAGTGGCCCGTCTCCTCCTCGAGTCGCTCGTAGAGATCGCGGGAGTAGCGGCACATCCACAGGGAAGTCTCGTCATGGAAGCCCGCGCTCGTGATGAGGCCCGCCGCGTGCCACGTGGTGCCCGCCGTGAGCGCGTGCTTCTCAAGAAGC
This sequence comes from uncultured Actinomyces sp., assembly GCA_964560615.1. Classification (GTDB taxonomy): domain Bacteria; phylum Actinomycetota; class Actinomycetes; order S36-B12; family S36-B12; genus Mxb001. The sequence goes on along the minus strand of CAZLMT010000164.1, from coordinate 3,196 downwards.
AGCACGTCTGTCACGCCTGTCTGCGTGAGGTGATAGGCGATCGAGCATCCGATGACTCCGCCCCCCACGATGACGACCTCGGCTCGGTTGGGAAGCGCAACCACTGTTCCTCCATTGACAGGCGCCCCCTGGGCGCAGTGACACTTGCAGTCGGACTAGAGCGTGCCGGCGAGGGATCCCACGTCGGTGTTTTCACCCTGCTTGCGCGTCCACCGGCGATAGGCAAGCCAGCCGAGGACGATGACGAGGGCCGAGACGACGAGGATGATGGTTGCCATGGCGTTGAGCGCGGGTGTCGGTGCCGCGCGCGCGGTCTGGTAGATGCGCATCGACGTGGTCTCGGTGGACGCATCCGACGACAGGTAGCGGACGATGACGAAGTCGTCGAGGACATCGGCGAAGACGAGGATCGAGCTCACGAGAATCGCGGGGAAGAGCATCGGCAGGATCACACGGCGGACAGCGCCCAGGGCGCTCGCGCCTAGATCGCGGGCAGCCTCCTCGTAGTGTGCGCCGATCGTGAGCAGGCGCGCCCGGCAGATGACGATCGGGTAGGCGAGCTGGAAGGTCACCAGGCCGATGACCTGTGCCCACGTGCCCAAGCCGAAGGGTGTGGCAAGGAAGGTCACCATGAAGAGCAGGCCGATCGCAAGGGCGATCTCGGGGATCACGAAGGTGATGAGGGCCAGGAAGTTCGCGCCCTGGGGCAGCCGTCCCCGCCAGCGATCCAGGGCGAGGGCGAAGAGCACGCCTAGGGGCACGGTGACGATCGTGGCGAGCACCGCGAGCAGCACGGTGTGCGACAGGGCGTTGCGGATCGACTCGTCATTGAGGACGGATCCGGTGGGATCCCAGGTGTACCAGCGCAGGGAGAAGCCCTGCCAGGTGCTGCGCGAACGACCCTCGTTGAAGGAAAAGAGGATGGTGATTGCCACGGGGACGAGCGCCCACAGGAGGTAGACCGCCGTGATGATGCCCAGGCCGTAGGCGCGCGAGTCCGATGTCCCGCGCAGTCGGCGACGGCGACCGCCGCGCGACTCCTCCAGGATGGCTTCGGCGGGGGCTGCGGACACGGTCATGACCGGACCTCCGCCCC
>CAZLMT010000164.1:0-2086 GCA_964560615.1 uncultured Actinomyces sp. | reverse complement strand
GCGCGTGTAGAGGACCATCGGGATGAGCAGGACGAGCAGGACGAGGATGAGCAGCGCACCGGCCTGCCCCGACTGGCCCGGCGTGGCGATCGACAGGTTGATGAGGTTGCCGATCATGGCGGTGTTGGGCGACTTCGACAGCATGTCGGAGGTGAAGTAGTCGCCCATCATGGGCAGCGAGATGAGCAGCGTGCCCGCGACGATCCCGGGCAGGCTCATGGGCAGGATCACTCGGCGGAAGAGGTCGAAGCCACTGGCGCCCAGGTCACGTGCCGCTTCGATGAGACTCGGACTGATCCGATCGAGAGCCGCGAAGAGCGGCAGGAGCATGTAGGGGACGTAGCCGTAGATGAGGCCCATGACCACGACGTAGGGATTGCCGCTCAGCCAGTTGATGTCGAGTGGCACGACGCCGCCCAGCGTGATGATCGAGTTCACCAGGCCATCCGGCTGGAGCAGGTTGATCCACGCGAGCATGCGCATCATGTAGGAGATGAAGAACGGTGCCACCAGCAACGCCAGTACGAGCCCTCGGTACTTCCCGGCGTACCTCGCCGTGAAGTAGGCGACGGGGAAGGCGATGAGCAGGCAGGCGATGACCGCGATGGCGACGTAGAGGAATGTCCTCAGGACCGCTGGCAGATAGAAGTTGTTGGGGCCGAAGAGCCGGTCCCACACCACCTGGACCTGGGTGAACTGCCACTCGAGCGGATTCCAGATGGGGATGGGGGTGCGGAAGACCGGATCGACCGCGCCGAAGGACACACAGAACACGACGTAGAGCGGGACAAGGAAGAACAGCGCAATCCAGACCATCGCGGGGAGGCCAAGGATCGGCCAGAGGAAGCGCGTGGAGCGATCGCCCACGTCACGCCCCGGCTTTGAACTGCTGCCATATCGCCTGGTACTCGGCTTCTACCTCGGGTGGGAGTTCGAGGACGGGGTAGCCCACCTGGAACCACTCCGGCTTGACCACTGCGGCCGAGAGGTTCTCCGGGAGATAGCCGTCGGCCACCATCGACTCGGGAGTGAGGGATCGCAGCGGCGGTTGGTAGCCGACCCAGGAGAAATTCTTCAACGACACTTCGGTGCCGAGCATGTAGTTGAGGAAGTGATGGGCGAGGACCGGGTTCTCGCCGCCCTTGAGGACGCAGATGAAGTCGTTGTTGACCAGACCGCGCCCATCCGGCGGGCTCCAGTAGCGCAGAACAGAGGGATCCACGCCATCGGGCATGTAGTACTGCCCGGTGATCATGTCCCCCGACCAGCACTGAGAGAGGGAAAGGACACCCTCGGGGATGTCGGTGTAGCCGCTGATGGTGACGCGGGGCTGGCTGAGCGAGAGCATCTCCAACATGGCGTCACGAGTGGCACCCAGCACCGCCGGGTCTGCGGTGTTCACGTCGGTGCCGCCATCGCGGAGGATCGTCATCCCGATCACCTCGCGGTCGTCGTCGAGCACCGCGATCTCACCGGCGTACTTGGTGTCCCAGAAGACGTCGTAGGGATTGGGGCGCGCGCCGATGTCCTCGGGGATGAGGTCGCTGCGCCACCCGATTCCGGTCGTGTAGATGACGTAGGGGACGGTGTACTGCCACTCCTGGTCGTACCAGGGATTCTGGAATTCCTCCCACACATCAGCGATGTTGTCGATGTAGTCGTGGTTGAGGGGGCGGATCAGGTCGCCGTAGACGAGGCGCCCGATGTAGTTGTAGGACATGAAGGTGACGTCATAGGGACTACTGCCGCCGCGGATCTTCGTGAGTGCCTCGGGGTAGTCGTTGAAGGTCGAGACTTCCACCGTGACGTTGTAGTCGGCGTACTCTTTCTGGAAGTCCTTGACGACTGCCTTGTCGAGATAGTCGGGGTAGTTGTAGATGCGAAGCGTCGCGTTGGCCTCGGGCTCCAGGCCCGACGCGATCGGCTCATTGCCGGGATTGATCGGCCACTTGACCGGGTTCTGGGGCGAGGCGATGGGAATCCCACCCGGGCTCGGCGCCGCGGAGCCCGAGGCTGAGCCGGCAGCCGAGGTCGCCCCCGTCGGGCCGCTCAGGGGTTGATCGCGCGCGCAGGCCGCAAGCGCCCA